>DASTMQ010000112.1:0-37631 GCA_035714005.1 Hyphomicrobiaceae bacterium | reverse complement strand
TGCTCGGCCTCCTCCAGCGTCATGGCGTCGGCGTGATCGATCTTTTCGCCGACGAGGTAGTCGCCCCAGCGATGCGGGCTACCCGCGAGCTGGTTGTCATAGCGGGCAGCATCGAGCCGCGGCAGCTGCGCCGCCAGCCCGGCCGGATCGACCCGGCTGGGCAGCGAAGGCACGACCGGTTCGGGTGCCGGCGCCGAAGGATCGCGCTTGCGCACCATGACCCAGCGCACGAACTGGAGGACGCGCGCCCCACTCTCGTTGCGGCCCGTGGTGCGTACGTAAACGAGGCCGGAAGTCTGATTGGAATTTTCTTTGAGGCCGATCACTTCCGAAACGGCAACCAGCGTGTCGCCGGGATAGACCGGTGCCAGGAAGTGACAGTCCGCATAACCGAGATTGGCAACGGCATTGAGCGAAATATCGGCAACGCTCTTGCCGAACACGACATGAAAGACGATGAGGTCGTCGATGGGTGCGCGCGGATAGCCGATCGCGCGCGCAAAGGGCTCGGAGGATTGCACGGCGAAGCGGGCGCCATAAAGCCCGTTGTAGAGGGCGACATCGCCGAGGGTAATGGTGCGCGGGCTGGCATGCTCGAAGACTTGCCCGATCCGGAAGTCCTCGAAGAAATTTCCGGTGTGGCTTTTGTTGGTGCTCATGGGGTGGCGCCCAGCGCCGCAATAGCCGCGGCGATGGCGACGGTGCGCTCGGCCATCTTGGCGTGCATAAGTTCGACCATGCGGCCCTCCACCGCAACGACGCCCCTGCCCTTGTTCTCCGGCCGCTCGAAGGCGGCAATGATCTGGCGCGCCAAGGCGAGGTCGGCCTCCGCGGGTGCGAACACGCGATTGGCATCAGCCACCTGGTCGGGATGAATCAGGGTCTTGCCGTCGAAGCCGAGGGCGCGACCATCGCGGCACTCGCGATAAAAGCCATCGGCATCCCTAAAATCGTTGTAAACGCCGTCGAGCACATCCAGTCCATAGGCACGCGCCGCCACCACCGCCGCCGACAGCCAGTAGAGCGCGGGCCGGCGGCCGGCCATAAGATCGGCGCGGGTCTCCTTGACGAGGTCGTTCGTGCCAAGCACGAAGCAATCAAGTCGCGCCCCCGCTTGCGCGGACGTTGCGGCAATCTCCGCGAGATTGAGGATGGCGAGCGGCGTCTCGATCATCGCCCACAGGCGGGTCTTGCGGGCCGCGCCGGCATCTTGCAGGGTTTGCGTGATGGCCAGCACGTCTGCCGCGCTCGACGTCTTGGGCAGCAGAATGGCGTCGGGTGCAGCCTCGATGGCCGCCGCCAGGTCCGCCTGGCCCCAGGCGGTTTCGAGCGCATTGATGCGAATGACGAGCTCGCGGCGCCCGTAGCCGCCGCCCGCGACGGCCCGGCAGACCTGGTCGCGTGCCAGCTCCTTGGCCTCCGGCGCCACCGCATCCTCCAAATCGAGAATGAGGCCGTCGGCGGCGATTGACTTCGCCTTTTCCAGCGCCCGGGCGTTGGAGCCGGGCATATAAAGGACGCTGCGGCGTGGGCGAATTTGCATGGCATTTTCCCGTTGTGGGCCGCGGCTAGGGTAGGCAAAGCTCGCGGCGGCCGCCAGCGTGAACGTCGCCGGCCGCAACGCTGGCAGCAAGCAACCGGGTTATGTGAGGCCGCATGGGACGCATCCTTGCCATCTCATCGCATGTTGTGCGCGGGCACGTCGGCCTCGCCGCCACGGTCCCAGCGCTGCAACATCTGGGCCACGAGGTCTGGGCTCTACCTAGCGTGATCCTCGCCAGCCGGCCGGGCTTGGGTCAGCTTGTGCGCTATGCCCTTCCCGCCGTCGATCTCGCCGCCCTGCTGGCGGGCTTGGAGGGCGACGGCTGCTGGGCCGAGCTGGATGCCGTGTTCACCGGCTATTTTCCCTCGCCCCAGTCCGTCGCGGCGGCGGCGGCGGCGATCGGGCGCGTGCGCCAGGCCAAGCCAGCCGTGACCGTGTGCGTCGATCCGATTCTGGGCGATGAGGGCCGCCTCTATGTCGCAGCCGACACCGCCGCCGCGATCCGCGATGAACTCTTGCCGCTGGCAACGCTCACCACGCCGAACCTTTTCGAATTGGCCTGGCTGACGACTGGCGGGACCGTGAGCAGCAAGGATGTGCCCGCCGCCGCGCGCCAGTTGGCGGTTCCAATCGTTGCCGTGACGTCGGCTGAGCTGACGCCAACGGAGATTGCAACGGTGTTGTTCACGCCGAGCGGCGCCACGCTGCGCACGACGCCCAGGCGCGCCGCCATTCCCAACGGTGCGGGCGACCTATTTGCCGGGCTCCTGCTCGGGCACCTGCTTAACGGCGAGGCGGCCGAGGATGCCCTCGCCAACAGCCTCGGCGCCCTCGACATCGTGCTGGCGGCCAGCGAGCACAGGCAAACGTTGGAGCTGGCCGCCTTGCGCGCGCTCCCGGCGTGAGCGGAACCGGGCAACGCCGCGAACATGCCCCTTGCCTTCGTGCAGCACAAAGCCGCTGGTCGGCGCTGCGCTTGGCGCCATGGTGGTTGCCTCTTCCTCGGCACCCCTGGCGTTGCCCGATCCGGCCCACGTCCCCAACTGCCTTGGCGTGCTGAGCCGTTGTTATTGCTCGGCCGTTGCCGGCTGTCTGGCCTTGCGCTTTAGTGCGCCTGCGCGGCCCGGATGGCCGGAATGAGCTTTGTTTCCAGGCTCTCGGCGGTGATCGGCCCGACGTGCTTGTAGACGATCTCGCCCCGGCCGTTGATGATAAACGTTTCCGGCATGCCATAGACGCCCCATTCGATCGCGCCGCGGCCGTCGGCATCGACCCCCACGGCCGCGAAGGGATTGCCATAGCGTCCCAGAAAGCGACGTGCTTGCGACGTCTCATCCTTATAGTTGACGCCAAAAATGGGCGTGCCCGTCCGTTGCTTGAGCGCGCTCAGCACCGGGTGCTCCTGCACGCATGGGACGCACCAGGAGGCCCAGAAATTGACGACGGTCACTTTACCGGCGGCGAGCTCGGTGGAGGTGAAGCCGCCGACGGGCGCGGTGCCGTCTTTGAGCCCGTCCAGCGCCGCAAAGTTAATCTCGGGCACGCGCTTGCCGATTAACGCCGAGGGCAGCCTCGATGGATCGCCTGAGCGCAGCGCAAAGGCAAACAGCAGCGCCAGGACGGCGAAGATGGCGAGTGGCCACAGCAGCGGACGCCGCCTGGCCGGACCGTCATGGTCGTGTTGCGCGAGGTTTTCTACCATGACTCTTTGCCTGCTCGAGCTCCTCTCAGCGCCGGCCGCGCGGGCCGCCGGAGCCCCGCGCCTCGATGTCTTCGATCAGTCGCCGCTGCCGGCGCCCATCGGCGACCAGCCAGCCAATCAGGGCCGCCAGCGTCACGGCAACGACGCCATAGGCCAACCAGATGTAAACGGCATGCGGGCCCAATTCCATGGCGTCATTCGGCTGGCTGCTGCGACAGATCGGCGGCACTTGTGGCAGCGATCCGGCGCAGGGCCTTCACGCGCCGGCGCAGGATCTCGTTGCGCATGGCCTTGAGCTGCAAGGCCACGAACAGCACCGTCATGCCGAGGGCCATGACGAGCAGCGGCCAAAGCAGGGAAGCATGGATGGTCGGCGCGCCCAGCCGCATTACGCTCGCCGGTTGATGCAGCGAGTTCCATTCCACCGAGAACTTTATCACCGGCAGAATGGCGATGCCGACGAGGCTCAGCACGGCCGTCAGCTTGGAGGCGAGCGTCTCATCCTCGATGGAGGAGCGCAAGGCGATCAGTCCGAGATAGAGAAAGAACAAGATCAATACCGAGGTCAGCCGAGGGTCCCACACCCAGAAGGTCCCCCACATCGGCTTGCCCCAAAACGAGCCGGTGGCGAGCGCAAGAAAGGTGAAAGTGGCCCCGAGCGGTGCTGCCGCCTTGGCACAAACGTCGGCCAAGGGGTGGCGAAAGACCAACAGCCCGAAGCTCGAAAGCGCGATCAGCGCATAGACCAGCATCGACAACCACGCGGCCGGCACGTGGATGTACATGATCTTGACCGTCTGGCCCTGCTGGTAATCGGGCGGAGAGCCGAAAAACGCCAGGTAGAGACCAATGGCGATCAGCGCGGCGGCGACTACCGAGCACCATGGCAGCAGGCGCGCCGACAACGCCATAAAATTGCTGGGGTTGGCCAGCCGCTGGGTAAGGCTTTGCATGGCTAGCATCTAAGCCTTTGTGGCGGCCAGCGCAATTCGTTGCCGCAGGATCATTGCAGCTGAAAGCGGAGCGCCCCGGCCGCGGCCGGCGGCGCCAGCACCATGGCGGCCAGCGAAACGGCAAGCAAAAGCAGAAAGGAGGCCGCGAAGCTGTCGGCGTCCGACAGCGCCGCACCGATGGCCTCGATGCCGAAGATTAACGTTGGCACGAACAGCGGCAGCAGCAAGAGGCCGATCAGCAGACCGCCGCGGCGCGTGCGCACCGTTAAGGCCGCGCCAATGGCACCGAGGAAGCTGACGGCCGGGGTGCCGGCCAGCATGGTCGCCACCAGCACGCCGTAGGCATCGGGCCGAAGGTTGAGCAAGAGACCGAGCAGCGGGGCCAAGGCGATCAGCGGCAGCGCCGTCGTCAGCCAGTGGGCCAGTGCCTTGCCCGCGACAACGGCCTCGAGCGGCAGCGTGCCCGTGGCCAGGACGTCGAGCGAGCCATCCTCGAAATCGGCTTCGAATAGACGCCCGAGCGAGAGCAGAGCGGAGAGCAGAAAAGCGACCCAAAGCACGGCGGGGGCGATGCGCGCAATCAGATTGAGATCGGGACCCAGCGCCAGCGGCAGCAGCACGACGACGACCAGGTAAAAGCCAAGCGCCACACCAAGCGTGCCGCCTTCCTTCCACGCGATCCAAATGTCGCGGCGCACAAGCTCGCTAAATGCGCTCATGGGGCGCGCGTCGCGGGTTGGAGGCGTAAGGTGCGCTCATTGGGCCAACCGAGCGGCTGATGGGTGGCGGCAACGACGAGGCCGCCGGCGGCGAGCCCAGCCGTGACCACGGCCGTCAAGGCAGCCTGGGCGTCATGGTCGAGCGCCGCCGCCGGCTCGTCGAGGAGCCAAAGCGGGCGCCGTGCCAGCAGCAATCGGGCGAGCGCCAGGCGGCGTTTTTGACCCGCCGAGAGGTAGGCCGCCGGGATGTCTTTGAGCCCGGCAAGGCCGAAGCGGGCGAGCGCGGCATCGACGGGTCCCGCCCCGCCGAGGTAGCGCTGCCAGAACCGGGCGTTCTCTTCGACGGTCAGGGTCGATTTTATGGCATTGAGATGGCCCACATAGTGACACAGTTCGCCCAAGCTTTGCTCGGACCGGCCACCCTCGAGCCATAGGCGGCCGGCGCTCGCCGGCAGCAACCCGGCGAGCGTGCGCAGGAGCGTGGTCTTGCCAGCACCGTTGGGTCCGACGAGGAGCAGGCTCGAACCTGGCTCGACGGTGAAGGAAAGGTCGGCGAGGATCGCGCGGCTGTCCCGGAGCACGGACAGTTTGTCGACGATCAGTTTCATAAGGGCTTCCCCGGCCCGAACGCACATATTAGAACCGTTTTATATAGGGCCCTGGTTTGCCTCCAGGCCAGGTCAGAAACGCGCTTTCAACAGTCGCGACCCGCAGATAGGAGATGCAAGCTCATGAGCACCGTCAGCCTCGACAGCTTTAAGTGCCGCAAGACCCTGAAGGTCGGCTCCAAGTCCTACGAGTATTTTTCGCTTCCCGATGCCGAGCAGAACGGTTTGCCGGGTTTATCCCGGCTGCCGTGCTCCCTCAAGGTGCTGATCGAGAACCTGCTGCGGCACGAAGATGGTCGCTCGGTCAAAGCCGAGGACATCCGCGCCGTGCTCGCATGGCTCAAGACCAAGAGCTCCAACGTGGAGATTGCCTATCGACCGGCCCGCGTCCTGATGCAGGACTTCACCGGCGTTCCCGCCGTCGTCGATCTTGCCGCCATGCGCGACGCCATGAAAGGTTTGGGCGGTGATCCCTCCAAGATCAACCCGCTGGTGCCCGTCGATCTTGTCATCGATCATTCCGTTCAGGTTGATTTTTTCGGCTCGGCCGATGCCTTCGCAAAGAACGTCGAGATCGAGTATGAGCGCAACAAGGAACGCTATGAATTTTTGCGTTGGGGCGCCGGCGCCTTTAATAATTTCCGCGTGGTGCCGCCGGGCACCGGCATCTGCCATCAGGTCAACCTCGAATACCTGGCCCAAAGCGTGTGGACTGCGCCCGGTCGGCCCGAACTGGCCTTTCCCGATACCTGCGTTGGGACCGACAGCCACACGACCATGGTCAATGCGCTGGGCGTGCTTGGTTGGGGCGTCGGCGGCATTGAGGCGGAAGCGGCCATGCTCGGTCAACCCGTCGCCATGGTCATTCCCGAGGTGATCGGATTTGGCTTCAAGGGCAGGCTGAAGGAGGGAGTGACCGCCACCGATCTCGTGCTGACCTGTACGCAGATGCTGCGCAAGCGCGGGGTGGTGGAGAAGTTCGTGGAGTACTTCGGCCAGGGCCTCGATCACCTTTCGGTCGAGGACCGCGCGACCATCGCCAACATGGCACCGGAATATGGTGCCACCTGCGGCTTTTTCCCGGTCGATGCCGATACCATCAAATATCTAACGGCAACGGGACGCAGCCCCGAGCGGGTCGCCCTGGTTGAGGCTTATTGCAAGGCGCAGGGCCTATGGCGCGAAGGTGATGTTGCGCCCGTCTTCACCGATACCCTGGAACTGGACCTTTCCACCGTCGAGCCCTCGCTGGCGGGACCAAAACGGCCACAGGACCGCGTGGCCCTGGCGCGGGCCAAGGCCGACTTCGCGCAAGCCCTGCCGGATATCGTCAAGGGTGCAGACGCCAGACAGCGCGTCGAGGTGAAGGGGGCCGGCTACGACCTCGGCCACGGCGATGTCGTCATCGCCGCCATCACCTCGTGCACCAACACCTCCAACCCTTCGGTGCTCGTGGCGGCAGGCCTGCTGGCGCGCAATGCCCGTGCCAAAGGTCTAAAGCCCGCGCCTTGGGTGAAAACCTCGCTGGCGCCCGGCTCGCAGGTGGTGACCGACTATCTTGCCAAGGCCGGCCTGCAGGACGACCTCGACGCCTTGGGGTTCAACCTGGCGGGTTACGGTTGCACCACCTGCATCGGCAACTCGGGCCCACTGGCGGAGAATATCTCTGCCGCCATCCACGCCGGCGATCTGGTGGCGGCCGCGGTGCTTTCCGGCAATCGCAATTTCGAAGGCCGCGTTAATGCCGACGTGAAGGCCAACTATTTGGCTTCGCCGCCGCTGGTCGTTGCCTTCGCGCTGGCCGGCACGCTGAACCGCGATCTCACCACCGAGCCGCTCGGCACGGGAAGCGACGGCCGTCCCGTGTATTTGCGGGAGATTTGGCCGAGCTCGGTCGAAATCGCCGAGATCATTCGCACCTGTGTAACGCCGCAGATGTTTGCCCAGCGCTACGGCGCGGTCTTCGAAGGCGACGCAAAATGGCGTGCCATGGGCAAGGCGCGGCCGACCCTGACCTACAAATGGAACTCCGGCTCCACCTACGTTCAGCATCCACCCTATTTTGAGAGCATGGAAGCCAATCCGCCACCGATCAGCGACGTGGTCGATGCCCGGGTGCTCGGCCTGTTCCTCGACAGCATCACCACCGACCACATCTCCCCGGCCGGCTCCATCAAACGCGATGGTCCCGCCGGTCTGTATTTGATCGAGCATCAGGTGCGGCCGTCCGATTTCAACTCGTACGGGGCCCGGCGCGGCAATCACGACGTGATGATGCGTGGCACGTTCGCCAACATCCGTATCAAGAACATGTTGCTCGGCGGCAAAGAGGGCGGTCTGACGATCCACTATCCCTCGGGCGAGCAGATGTCGATCTACGACGCCGCCATGCGCTACAAGGCGGAAGGCGTGCCCCTGGTCGTATTCGCCGGCAAGGAATACGGCACCGGTTCAAGCCGGGATTGGGCGGCAAAGGGCACGCGCCTGCTCGGCATCCGCGCTGTGATCGCGCGTTCGTTTGAGCGCATCCACCGATCGAACCTGGTTGGCATGGGGGTGCTGCCGCTCGTGCTCGAGGAAGGCCAGTCCTGGCAAGGTTTGGAAGTTACCGGCAACGAAAAGATCAGTATTGCCGGCGTGGCAACCCTCAAACCCCGGCAAAAACTGCTGACAACCATAACCTACGCCGATGGCACGTCCCGCCAGCTTGACGTGTTGTGTCGCATCGATACGGAGGAAGAGCTCAGCTATTACCGGCACGGCGGTATTCTGCCGTTCGTGCTGCGCAACCTGGCCAACGCCGCGTAAATCAATCCGTTAACTGAGCGTGCGCGCATGAGAAATCCTTGGCCGAGCTCACCCATTCGTGACTCGCTATTGAAGGAACAAATGCCGATAGTGCAGCGGACGGGGTTGCTGGAAAAAGGATTACACTTCCACATGCGATGTCTTGCGCTCCTGGGCCTGGCCATTGGTTTTGCCGGCGGGACGGGTATCGCTCAGCCCCAGGGAGCCAGCCCAGCGACGGGCGCTGCGGCGCCGCCCGCGCCGGCGGTGGTGGAGTTGTATACCAGTCAAGGCTGCTCATCGTGTCCGGCGGCCGATGCGCTGCTTGCGCAGTTGGCCGACCGGGGCGAGTTGGTGGCGCTGTCGCTCTCGGTCGACTACTGGGACTATCTTGGCTGGCGCGATACGCTGGCCAATTCGAAGTTCACCGAACGGCAGCGGGCCTACGCCAAGGCGCGCGGAGACGGGGCGATTTACACGCCGCAAATCATCGTCAACGGTATCGCCCACGTCAACGGCAGCGACGAGGGGCAAATCTTGCAGGCCATCGACAAGACCAGCAAGGCGGTGGCGACCCAGCGCGTGCCCATTCGCCTTTCGGAGGACAAGGGCAAGCTGATCGTGGAAACCGGCGCCGCGCCGCCGGGCGCGCAAGTGAAAGACGCCACGCTTTGGCTGGCGGTGATGTCACCAAAGGTCGAAGTGTCGATCGGACGCGGCGAGAACCAGGGCAAGAAGGTCACCTATACGAACGTGGTGCGCGAGCTGATGCCGATCGGCTCGTGGAGCGGCAAGGCCCTGACCGTCGAGCTCCAGCGCCAAGCCATCCTGCGACCGGGCGCCGACCGCTGCGCCGTCCTATTGCAGCAGGGACATGCCGGCCCGATCGTGGGCGCCGCCCTAATGAAACATTTTTGAAAAATCCAACCTTTGAAAAACCCAATCCGGGTGGCGAAAGCCGGACCGGAAAAAAACATCGGCCAGCTGACGCCGGCCGTTGCAGTTGATCGTTTTTCCTGGTGCCTCGTTGCTTTTTTTATTTGGCTCGATCCGCCGACTTGGCCCGGGGGGCTGGGGGGCTAGTGTCCGTGGCCTCGCCGTGGATCGAGCCGAGAGGCAATGCTGTATAGATGCCGAATCATTGCGGCAGATGATTGTCCGGGCCCAGCCCGAATACGGCAGAGCCCGAGTGCAATTTTGACAAAACCGAGATTTTTTTGCCGCCTGCGGCAGCCCCGACAATTTGCCTCCCCGTGGCGCCGTTGCACAGAATAATTTGAGGGCGAGCCCAGCACAGGCCGCGCACGATTGACGCGCCCAAGGCCTCAGCCGGCCGCCCACCGCGACACCTTACCTTGGCGACAGGGAGGAATTTGCAAGCTCGACCAAAAGGCTACCTGGGCGCGCGAGGCGCCCGTTTTTCGCGCGCGCTTTGGCCGGCGAGGCTCCCGTCAGGTTTGGCACCATGCCGTAGCAAAGATCGGGGCGCGAGCCGACGATCTGTGGGTCGGGCTTGGCAACCACCGCCTCCCTCTTGCCCTCATAGTCCAGCGCATAAAGCACGCTGCGGATGGCCTCCAAGCGGGTGCGGCGCTTGTCATTGGCGCGAATCACCGTCCATGGCGAAGCGGCGGTATGGGTGAAGCGAACCATGTCCTTTTTGCCCTTGGTGTAGTCGTCCCACTTGCTCATTGCCGCCAGATCGATCTCGGTGGTTTTCCAGCGCCGCAGCGGGTCATGCCGGCGACGGTGAAAACGCTTCAGTTGCATTTGTCGGCCGATGTCGAGATAGAATTTGAACAAGTGGATGCCGTCGCGGGTCAAGCATGCCTTCAAATTGCGGCGCGCAAGTAGTCGGCCAACTGGTCGCGCGAACAAAACCCCATCACCCTTTCGACGCCGGCGCGGCTGTACCACGAGCGGTCAAACAGAACGATGCTACCGGCGGCCGGCAAATGCGGCATGTAGCGCTGGAAATAGCATTGTCCGGCCTCGACCTCGGTCGGCATGCCAAGCGCCACCGTCTGGGCACGACGCGGATTGAGATTTGCCATGAAGCGCTCGATGCGTCGCGGCCTTCAAACAGCTCGAGCAGGCGCTGGCGGTGCTTCTGCAACGAGGCATGCAGCTTGATCAATTCAATCTGCAGCAGCTCAAGCTCCCTCGCGTAGGCCTTGTTTGCCAGCTTCTCATGGTAGGGAAACCCGCCGCTCGTCAGCGCCCCGGCGTCGATCTCGCGCGGCAGGTGCGGGTCGTCAAGGTCGAAGGCCGGCAGCCCTGGCGCCGCTGCAATGGCCACCTGCACCGGCTTGCTCACGCGCTTACCTCATCTTCGACTGCCGCCGGCGGACTGTCCGACAATTCCGATGGACAATGCAATCGAGAGCCTGCAGCAAGGTTGCGCTTTGTGCTAGGTTGGGTGCAACAACAACTTATCGCATGCACCGAGTGCAGGATCAGATCGCGCGCAGATGGCAAGGTGTGCGGCAGCAAATTGCCGAGGCCTCTGCCGTGGGCCGTCTGGCGGCGCGCAAGCGTGAGCTGATCTTGGCCGTCCTGCTCACCGCATTCTTTTCGACCGGCGCCCTGTCGGGCATGCAAGCCCTGTTCGGCTTGGCCCTGGTTGCCATCTGGGCGGCCTTTTGGCCCGCCGATGACCAGCACGGCGGCAGCAAGCCGCGCGGTCTGTCGACGTCCGATGACAGGCTCTGGCGCGCCATCGTCAATGCCGTGCCGGAACCTGCCATCGTGCTGGGCGATGCCGGCCAGATCTTGCATGCCAACCGCATGGCAGGCGATCTATTCGGCACCCGCCGCCGCGGCGGGCACATTACCACGATGGTGCGCGATCCCGAGTTGTTGGCCGCGGTGGAGCAGGCGCTGGCCACGCGGGAATCCCGCGTCGTTGAGCTGCACGCGCGGGTGCCGCTCGAGCGGCGATTGCTGATGATGCTGGCGCCGCTGGATCAAGCCGGATCGGAGACGGCTCCGGCGCTCTTAATTTCGATCCGTGATCTGACCGAGCAGGACCGGCTGGCGCGTATGCGTGCCGACTTCGTCGCCAATGCCAGCCACGAATTGCGCACCCCGCTCGCCTCCTTGCGCGGGTTTGTCGAAACGCTGCAGGGCGCGGCCAAGGATGACCCCAAAGCGCGCGATCGTTTCCTCGGGGTCATGAGCGAGCAGGCCCAACGCATGACCCGCCTCATCGACGACCTGCTCTCGCTCAGCCGCGTCGAAATGCGCGAACACCTGACACCGGCCGAGCACGTCGATCTCAACGAGGCGGCCAGCCATGTCATCCAAACCCTGCAGCCGATTGCCAGTGCCGCCGGGGCGAGCATCGATTTGAAGGAGCTGCCGACCCCGGCCAGCATCCGCGGCGATCGCGACGAAATCGTGCAACTTCTGCAAAATCTCATTCAGAACGCCCTGAAGTACGGCAAGCCGGGCGGGCGCATTGGCGTCGAGATTGCCCATGCGCCGCAAGCGGGAGGTCGCGGCAGCCGCTTTGTCTTGTCGGTAACCGACGATGGCCCCGGCATTGCACCTGAGCACCTGCCGCGGCTGACCGAGCGTTTCTACAGGGTCAGCGTCGCAGCAAGCCGCGAGAAGGGCGGAACCGGCCTCGGGCTTGCCATCGTCAAGCACATTCTCAACCGCCATCGCGGCGAGCTGATCATTACCTCCAAGCTCGGCCAAGGCTCGACCTTTGCCGCGATCCTGCCCGCCGCGACCGAGTGAGTAGCCGCGGCCGGAATGGCGCCAGCGGCCGGCACGGCATTCGCGGGCGCGGGCCTGCGCTCGGCGGCCGTGTCGGCGGCAGGGCCGTGGGCCTGCAAAGCGGCGATGGCCCATGCAACCCGGGAATGCGGCTATCAACAGGTTGTAGCGCCGCGTGTGGCGAGCCTGCCACGGCTTCCAACCTTGCTGTTCGATTCGCCGGCCACGGCCTTGAGGTGGCCGTTAACCCCATAGTAATCTTCCCGGGCTGCCGATGACCGATCGCTCGCGTTGCACGGCGATGGCCCAAGTCGGTCGGCAGGTACGCGTAGTCGCACACCGTTGTGTGCGGGCCTTTGAGCAGTACGCGTCAGTACTTCCAAGTTCAGCGTCACCATCAGTCTCGCGTTGATCGTCGGCCGGTCTGGCTGTCGGCGTTCGAGTGCTCCTTTGCGTGCCCGATCGTCTTTCCAGGCTCGTCCGGAGTAGGCGGGAATCTGCGCAAGTCGCGTGGCTTCAGCCGTTGCGCACACGGGAGAAACCAGGGCATGGCCTGGAACGATGAACGCGTCGAACTCTTGAAAAAGCTGTGGGCCGACGGGCTCAGCGCCAGCCAGATTGCGGGGCGTCTTGGCGGCGTCACCCGCAACGCCGTGATCGGCAAGGTGCACCGCCTTGGCCTGTCGGGTCGTGCCACCACCTCGCGCATGAAGTCGCACCGGCCGCGGGCGCGCGTGCAATCGGCCAAGCGGCTCATGAAGCCGCGGTTTGCCAACGTCGGCAACCCGGCGCTGCGCAACCTGTACCTGGGCGATACCGAGCCCTACACGCCGCCGGCCGAGGAACTCGAGATCCCCGTCGGCGAGCGCAAATTTATTCAGACCCTGACGGAAATCTCCTGCCGCTGGCCGATCGGTGATCCCCAGCATGCGGACTTCCACTTCTGCGGCAAGGGCAAGGTAACCGGCTTGCCCTACTGCGAATTTCACGCCCGGCGCGCCTTCCAGCCGCCGCAACCGCGCCGCCGCGATCGCGAGCTGCCGGCGCCGATGCTGGTGGTCGCCCCAAGCGGCACCGAACCCGCCCCGGTGCCCCGCGAGCCCGCCGGGCAACCGGCCACAAGCAAGTTGAAGGTCGCCGTCTAGATATCCGTTTGCCCCCACCAGGGGCTTGCCGCAAGCAGCGGGGAGAGGGCCAGGAGCGCCGAGGCGGCTCCCGGCCCTCATTTTTTGGCGGGCACCTTGCGGCCCGGGCTCGCACGGCATTGACACCGCCTGTTGCCAGCCTCATAAGAGCGACATGACCTATGCGATCCACCGCAACCGACGTCTTGGCGCTCGCGCGTTTGCGCGGCTGCGATGACGAACCTTTGCCGGATCGTCAAACAGCGCCGCGCCTAAGCGCGGCTTTTTTCGTTTTCTGTCACGAGATAGGTCTCTGTCATGTCAACCACCGCCCACAAACCTGCCGAGCATTCTGCCAGCAAACCCCACCCCACAGCAGCGTCCCCCTCCGTCGCCGTCATGCCGACTTACGCCCGCCAAAACGTGGTGTTCGAGCGGGGTGAGGGCGCCTGGCTGATCTCGACAAGCGGCGAGCGCTATTTGGATTTTGCCAGCGGCGTGGCCGTGAATGCTTTGGGGCACACGCATCCGAAGTTGATTGCCGCGCTCACCGAGCAGGCGCACAAGCTGTGGCACTCTTCCAACCTTTATCGCATTGCCGGCCAGGAGCGGCTTGCCGAACGCCTGTGCGCGGCAACCTTCGCCGACAAGGTCTTTTTCTGCAACTCCGGCGCGGAAGCCTGCGAAGGCGCCATCAAGCTTGCCCGCCGCTATCACTTTGCCAATGGTGCCCCCGAGCGCTGGCGGATCATTACCTTCAAGGGGGCCTTTCACGGACGCACGCTTGCCACGATCGCGGCGGCCGGCAACGAAAAGCACCTGGAGGGCTTCGGTCAGCCCGCCGACGGTTTCGATCTCATCGCGCTCGCCGACCTCGAGGCGGTTGAAAAGGCCATCGGCCCGCACACGGCCGGGATCATGATCGAGCCAGTGCAAGGCGAAGGCGGGGCGCGCGTTGTGGACCGCAAGTTTTTGCAGGCGCTGCGCCAGCTCGCCGACCAGCATGGGCTGTTGCTGATCTTGGATGAGGTACAAAGCGGCATCGGTCGAACGGGCAAGCTGTTTGCCCACGAATGGGCGGGCGTCACGCCCGATGTGATGGCCATCGCCAAAGGTATCGGCGGCGGCTTTCCGGTCGGCGCCTTTCTGGCGAGCAACGAGGCCGCCAAGGGTATGGTGCCCGGAACCCATGGCTCCACCTTCGGCGGCAATCCGCTGGCCATGGCGGTGGGCAACGCCGTGCTCGATGCCGTGCTCGAGCCGGGGTTCCTCGAGCACGTGCAGACCGTTGCCTTGCGTTTTAAACAGGAGCTGGCGCGCATCAAGGACGAGTTTCCAAATCTCGTCGAGGAGGTGCGCGGCAGCGGGTTGCTGATGGGGATCAAGGTCAAGCCGCCCTACGGGGACGTGGTCAATGCCTGCACCGCCGAGAAGCTGTTGACGGTGGGCGCCGGTGACAATGTCGTGCGCCTGCTGCCGCCGCTCAACGTGACGGAGGCAGAGATCATGGAAAGCACGCGCAGGCTCGCGGCCGCCTTGCACCGCCTCGCCAAGCCGGCGACTTGAGCGAGTGCGCCTTGAGAGACGTCGCCATGTCGATGGCACCTCGGCACTTTCTGGATATTGATCGCATCGATGCCGGCACGCTGAGGCGTATCGTCGACATGGGTCACGCCATGAAGAAAGCGGGCAAGCGTGTGCCCGCCAAACTCAAGCCCGCCGGCATCGCCGACGCCGTGCTGATGCTAATTTTCGAGAAGCCTTCCACCCGCACGCGCGTGTCCTTCGACGTTGCCATGCGTCAGCTTGGCGGACAAACGATCGCGCTCAACCACACGGACTTGCAGGTTGGGCGCGGCGAACCCATATCCGACACGGCCAAGGTCATTTCGCGCTACGTCGATGCCATCATGATCCGGGCCAACAAGCACGAGACCTTAATGGAATTTGCCGAGCACGCATCGGTGCCGGTGATCAATGGCCTCACCGATCGTACGCATCCCTGCCAGATCATCGCCGATATAATGACATTCGAAGAAGCGCGCGGGCCTATCAAAGGTCGCAAGGTGGCGTGGACGGGGGACGGCAACAACGTTGCCGCCTCTTGGATCCAGGCGGCCGCGCGCTTCCAATTCAGGCTCGCACTTGCCTGTCCGCCGCAGCTTAACCCGGACAGGTCGGTGCTCGAATGGGCGCGCCAAGCGGGCGGCGACGTGTACCTGACGGAGAACCCGCAAGAGGCCGTCGACGGCGCCGATTGCCTCGTCACCGATACCTGGGTGTCGATGGGCCAGCAGCACGAGGCGTCGCGACGCAAACAGCTGCTCGGGCCCTATGCGGTTGACGAGAGCTTGCTGCGCCAGGCGCAGCAGGATGCGATTTTCATGCATTGCCTGCCCGCCTATCGCGGGCTTGAAGTGGCGGCCAGCGTCATCGACGGGGTGCAATCGGTGGTATGGGAAGAGGCCGAGAACCGTCTGCACGCACAAAAGGCGATCCTGGCCTGGTGCCTTGGGGTCAACTGATGGCCGATACCGGCAGAACACCTTCCTCCTTGCCGGCCGACGACCTCGTGCTGCCATTTCGTACGGTGAGGTCGGACGTGATCGGACGCGTGGTGCGCCTGGGCAGCACCATCGACACCGTGCTGTCGGGCCACAGCTATCCGGAGCCGGTGAGCTATGCCTTGGGCGAGGCACTGGTGCTCACCGCCATGCTCGGCAGCGCGCTGAAGACCCAGGGCAAGTTTATCCTGCAGACCAAGACCGACGGTGCCCTCGACTTTCTGGTCGCCGATTACGTTTCCCCGGGCAACGTGCGCGGCTATGCCAATTACGACAAAAAAGACGCGGTGCTCGCCAAGGCGCAGGGCCGTGGCGACCAGGGCGCCCTTCTGGGCACGGGTCATGTCGCCATGACCATTGACCCCACGGGTGACAAAAATACCTATCAGGGCATCGTTGCCATCGAACGCGAACCGTTGGTTGAGGTGGCGCATACCTATTTTCGCCAATCGGAGCAGCTTCCCACCTTCATCCGACTGGCGGTTGCCCGCCACTACGGTTCGGCCGGCCGCGACTTGGCGCCGGTCTGGCGCTGGCGCGCCGGCGGCTTGCTGATCCAGAAGTTGCCGCGGGCCGGCGGCAAGCTCAGCCCCTTGAGCGATGAGGCGCGGGATGCCTCCCTCGAAGGCGAGGACGATGAGGATTGGAACCGCACGCGCCATCTGGCTGCCACGGTGGAAGACCACGAAATGCTCGACCCGACGCTGTCGCCGGAGCGTTTGCTTTATCGGCTGTTCCACGAGGAGGGCGTACGCGTGACGCCGTCGACCCCCGTGGCGGCCGCCTGCCGCTGCTCGCGCGCGCGCATTAAGCTGTTTCTCGAGCGTTTCGGGCCGGACGAGCTGGCCGACATGCGCGAAGCCGACGGGGCCATTACGGTGACCTGCGAGTTCTGCTC
The DNA here is from genome assembly GCA_035714005.1 of Hyphomicrobiaceae bacterium. Taxonomy (GTDB): domain Bacteria; phylum Pseudomonadota; class Alphaproteobacteria; order Rhizobiales; family Hyphomicrobiaceae; genus AWTP1-13. The sequence goes on along the minus strand of DASTMQ010000112.1, from coordinate 21,010 downwards.
ACGCAAATATCGCTTTGCGGCGGGCGAGATTGGTTAGGCCTGAAGCGAGGCGCAACCCGGTCGCCTGCGGCCGTCGCCGACCGGGCCATCGGCTTTGTGCCTGGTGACTTGGCTCAAAAGCCCACCTTGTCCCCGCCCTTGAGTTCGAGGATCTCTCTGGCTTCATCGCTGGAGGCGACCTCGAGGCCTAACCCCGCAATAATTTGGCGTACCTTCGTGACTTGCTCGGCGTTACTGCGGGCAAGCTGGCCGGGGCCGATCCACAGCGAGTCCTCCATGCCGACGCGGACGTTGCCGCCAATGGTGAGCGAGAGGGCCGCAATCCCCATCTGGTTGCGGCCGGCACCCAACACGCTCCAATGATACTGGTCACCGAACAGGCGATCGGCCGTACGCTTCATGTGCAGCACGTCCTCCGGATGCGGGCCGATGCCACCTAAAATGCCAAATACCGATTGGATGAAGAACGGCGGCTTGACGACACCGCGATCCGCGAAGTGGCGCAAGGTATAAAGATGACCGATATCGTAGCACTCGATCTCAAAGCGCGAACCGTTGTTGGCGCAGGTGGTGAGGATGTACTCGATATCGGCAAAGGTGTTCTTGAACATCCCCGCCTTGGAGGCTTCAAGGTAGGGTTTCTCCCAGTCGTATTTGAATTCCTTCTGCCGCTGCAACATGGGAAATAGCCCAAAATTCATGGTACCCATATTGAGACTGGCGATCTCCGGCTTGAAGACGGCCGCGGGCCGCACGCGTTCCTCGATGGTCATGGTTGGGGCGCCGCCGGTGGTGATGTTCACAACGCAGGCCGAGCGTTGTTTGATCACCTTGAGGAAGGGTTGAAACGCCTCTGGCGATTGATCAGGCCGACCGTCCTTGGGATTGCGGGCATGCAGGTGCACGACGGCGGCGCCGGCCTCGGCCGCGGCAATGGCGGCGTCGGCGATTTCCTCGGCCGTGATCGGCAGATGCGGTGACATCGACGGCGTGTGAATGGAACCCGTGACGGCGCAGGTAATGATCACTTTGCGGGGCTTGGCCATGGCTCTCCTCTCCTCTGCGCTCCTGATCCAATTGCACCTTGCCGAAAGGCGGTTGGCATGCTGAGCCGGAAGCCCACGTTGGCGCAAGGCTAGTCGTGCAATGCCGCCGCCGCGGCGCGGCGCTGGGCATTTGCGCCGCCGATACTATCCACTAGCGCCGCCAGCGCCTCGGCCTCGGATTTGCCGCTGGTCATCACCTGCGCATTGGCCTTGGCATAAAGCGGCGTTCGGCTCTCCAGGATCGCCTTGAGATCGTCCATCGCCTGTGGTCCATCCGCCATCGGACGCAGATCGCCTTGCGCCAGCACTCGGCCCATGTGCTCATCGGGGCTGGCGCTGAGCCAGACCACAAAGCACGTCGAGAGCAAGAGATCATAGGTGGCGGGTTCCGTCACCAGGCTGCCGCCGGTGGCGATCATCGCCCGTTCGAAGCGCGCCACAATGGTCTTGAGACACTGGCGCTCCAGGCGACGAAACATGCCCTGGCCATGCAGGGCAAAGATTTCGGACAACTCCATGCCGCTCGCCCGCTCCACTTCCCGGTCGAGCTCGACAAAGGGCATGTTCAGCTGCTCGGCCGCACGTCGGCCAAGCGTGGTCTTGCCGGCACCGCGCAGCCCGACCAGGGCAACGCGCCCGTTGCTCGTTGTGCCATGTGCCTCGAAGCGCTGCTGGATCAGCTGCCGGGCTTGGGCGAGCTCAGCCGGCGACAGCCGCTCGAGCTGGTGCATGGCGAGCCTCAGTTCCAGCGGCAGCTCCGGGCGCTCGCCGACAAGGGCCGCTATTTCGAGGCCCAGCGCCTCGGCGATTTGTCTGAGCACCAGCAGGGAGGCATTGCCGGCGCCGCGTTCCAATTCGGCAAGGTAGCGTTCGGAGACGCCGGAGGCCTTCGAAAGGCTCTTGCGCGACATGCCGCGCCGCGCCCGGCCGATGCGCACCCGCTCGCCGACATGCTTGAGGTAGGCCTCCTCGGCAGGGGCCGTACCGCGCCGCCCTTCGGGGCCTAGCTCAGGGACTGTCGCCATAGTTCCGTCTATCGACCGGGGACCGTTGCGGGGGCATTTCTGCATTATACTACACCTTTCGTCGGGCGCCGACGCCGGCCAGCCCCCTGTAATTCGGCATCGCTTGCAGTATGATGCACAAAAACCGTCCCGCCCGGCCTGGCGGATTGGCACTCGGCGAGAGGCGAAACGCCGATGGGGAGGACCGATGAGCTACCCGCGCCTTTACAATGCCGCCGTCGATATGGTCGACCGCAATGTCGCCGAGGGACGCGGCGACAAGACCGTCTTTATCGATCCTCAGGAACGGTTGAGCTACGGCGCCCTTGCCGCCCGCTGCAACCAAATGGCCAACCTGCTCGCTACCTACGGCGTTGCGCGCGAGGCGCGCATCGCTCTGCTGCTGTTCGATACCGTCGATTTTCCCGTCGCCTTTTGGGGTGCCATCAAGGCCGGCGTCATCCCGGTGGCGCTCAATACGCTGCTTACCACGGAACAGTATGCCTACATTCTTGCCGACAACCGCGCCAAGGCGCTGTTCATTTCGGCGCCGCTGCTCCCGGTGATCCAGCCGATTCTGGGGCAGCTCCCCTGCCTCAAGCACATCTTTGTCTCCGGCGGTGAAGCGCCGCCCTTCGCGCTCTCCTTCCGCGCCGAGCTCGATCTGCAGGCAGCGGCAGGCAAGGCTGCCGATACCTGCTGTGACGAGACCGCGTTCTGGCTTTACTCGTCGGGTTCCACCGGCATGCCGAAGGGCGTGCGTCACGTGCACTCAAGCCTCATGGAAACGGCGCGCCTGTGCGGCCAGCAGTGCCTCGGCATGCGCGAAGACGATCTCGTTTACTCCGCCGCCAAGTTGTTCTTTGCCTACGGCCTGGGCAACGCCATGTCGTTTCCGATGTCGGTCGGCGGCAGTGCCGTGCTGGTGCCCGAGCGACCGACGCCGGAGCTGGTGTTTCGTACGCTCAAGCAGCATCAGCCGACATTTTTCTTCGGGGTGCCGACGCTCTATGCGGCGATGCTCGCCTATCCGGAGGGCACACCAGAGCAGAGCTCTGAGCGTTTGCGCGTGTGCGTCTCGGCCGGCGAGGCGCTGCCTGCGGAAGTGGGAAGGGCCTTTCGCGGCAAGTTCGGGGTCGACGTTTATGACGGCGTCGGCTCCACCGAGATGCTGCACCAGTACGTCTGCAACAGCGTCGCGGCGCTTAAATATGGGACCTCCGGCAAACCGGTGCCAGGCTATGAGATCCGGCTTGTCGACGAGCACGGCAGCGAGGTTGCCGAGGGCTTAGTGGGGGAGATGCTCGTGCGCGGCGCCACCCATTCGGAGGGCTACTGGAACCAGCGGGAAAAGAGCCGCGCGACCTTCGAAGGCGGCTGGACCCGCACGGGCGACAAATACATCCGCGACGCGGAGGGTTTCTTTACCTACCAGGGACGAACCGACGACATGTTCAAGGTCTCGGGGATCTGGGTATCGCCCTTCGAGGTGGAAAGCGCGCTTATCGGTCACGCAGCGGTCATGGAAGCCGCGGTTGTGCCCAAGGCGGACGGCGACGGCCTGCTGAAGCCCAAGGCCTTTATTGTGCTGAAGCCCGGCAAGGTCGCGGCCAATGGTCTGGAGGAGGAGCTGAAGGAGCAGGTCAAGACGCAGGCCGGGCCGTGGAAGTATCCGCGCTGGATCGAATTCGTCGACGCCCTTCCCAAGACCGCCACCGGCAAAATTCAGCGCTTCAAGCTGCGCTAGGTCAAAGGCGCTAGGCCCCCCTGATGCCTGGCACGGCCGGCGGACCTGGTCGGCGCTCAGCGCCGCGGCTGGTAGATGCACAACAATGCGTAGATGCCGAGGGCAACTTGGCCCGAGATGCCGAGCGCGGCCGGTGGCGACGTGAGGCGGCTCATGACGCGATCGGCATCGGCGCGGCGCAGACACTCGATCAGCACCACGCCGGCGGCAAGCCGATCCTTGCCGCGGCTTTTCATTTCGGCGGTGTCGGGGTTGGTCTGTTGCGCCGCTCTGGTCCAGACCTCAACGCGGGCAATGCCCTCTTGCGATGCCAACGTAGTGACCCACTCGGTGGCGGCCGCGCTCGGCAGCATCGCTTCGTCCGCCCGCAGGATCACCGCGTGCGCGCCGATCAAGTCCCCAGCCGCCGCATGAACGTCGCAGACCGTGCGCACCATATTGCGGAATGATGTCATCGCCTGCCGCGTCCAGGGTGTCGGATCGTTGAGCCGACCGAGATAGACGTCCGAATTGAGCACCGCCGGCTCGTCCACCTGGTAAAAGGCGCAAAACTGCCGGTCACCGCCGGTCAACAGTTCATAGCGCCGGCCGAAGCGGAAACCCGGTACGCCGACGCGCTCCTGAAGATGCTCGCGGTTGTACCAGGTCTCAAAATGCTGGCGGCCTTCCGCGGCGCAATCGTTGAAAACGGCGAGAATGCCAGGCATGGCGGTCGGCCTCCCCTACGGCGCGAAAGCCGCGCGTTTTTTTGCCTTTGCTCTCAGGCGGCATCGCGGCCGGCCGCCTCGGCCGGCAGCAGGCCTGCATCGATCAGGCCCTGGCGGATGCGGGCGATTTCGCCGCGTTCGAGCTTGATCAACGGTGGCCGCACATGGGCGCGCGGGATGCGGCCGAGCAGCACCAGTGCCTCCTTCATGCGATTGTGCATGTCGACGAACGGGTCGGCGTAGAAGACGCGCATCAAAGGCTCGATGCGGTCGTTGAGCCGTTTGGCCGCCGCCAGATCGTTGGCCTGGACAGCCCTGAAGAGCGCGCTCTGCAGGTCTGGGATCACGCTGCCGCTGCCCGACAAGAGGCCGTTGCAGCCGAGCACGAGCGAGGACATGAGCCAGGCGCTATGGGTTGAGAGCACATTCACCGGGCGGGGCAGGCTTTGCAGGGTGCGCACGTGCCAGTCATGCGCCGGCACGTTGCCGATCCAATCCTTGATGGCACGGATCGAGGGCACCTCCTCGCACATCCTCAAGAGCGTATCGGGCGGATAGCCCTGGCCGGTGGCAAGCGGGTATTGGAAGGCGATCAGCGGCAGCGCCGTCGCCTCGGCAATGCGCTTGAAATGCGCGATTGCCATGGCCGCCGACTGGCCAAGCGTGAAGGGGGCGGGCGGAAACACCAAGAGCGCGGAGGCCCCAGCCGCTTCCGCCATGCGGGCGAGCCGGGCGGCCTCGAGACTGCCGTCAGCCCAGATGCCGTTGACCAGCGGCAGCCGCTCACCGATCTCCTCTTGCGCGATTTCCAGCACGTGACGCTGCTCCTCGAAGCTGCAGGAGGCAACCTCGGTCGAATGCGCATTGATGGTGATGGCGGTAATGCCGGCGGTCGCCGCCACGTCACGCAGATGCTTGCGGAAACTTGCTTCGTCGATCGCCAGCTCGGCGTCGAAAGGCAGCAACACCGCCGGAATGACGCCGTGGGGAATGTAGGATTTGTGGCGGGGCATGGGCACCTCTTGGCTCGCTACCTCAACTGTGCGTTCCGCCCGCCCCCGGGTCAAGGGACGGGCGGCCGCCTCAATGGTTCATCCCCAAGCCGCCGTCGACATAGATGGTCTCGCCGGTCAGATAGGAGATGTCGGAGTTAAACAGCATTGCCACCAGCCGGCCGATCTCCGCAGGCGTGCCTGCCCGACCGGTGGGGATGCGCTGCTTGATCCAGCGCTGGGTGGCATCGCGCGCCCGGAATTTGGCGTTGAGGTCGGTGGCGATGTAGCCTGGAGCCACGTCGATGACGCGAATATTGTCGGCCGCCCATTCCACCGCCAGGCAGCGCGTGATGGCGCCCACCGCCGCCTTCGAGGCACAGTAGGCGACCGTCTTGGCCACGCCGAGTTTGTCATAATAGGAGCCGATGTTGACAATCAGTCCGCCGCCGGCGCGCTTTAAATGCGGGTAGACGTGGCGCGCCGTCATCACCACGGCGGTGGCATTGACGCGCATGATGCGCTCGAAGTCGGCGGCCGCCAACTCGGCGCTGAGGTGGGCTTCATAAAGTCCGGCATTGTTGACTAATCCCGCGATCGGACTTTGCTCGGCGACGGCGCCTATGGCACGGGCGATCGCGCCCTCGTCGCTGACGTCGCAGGCGATGGCCGCGCCGGCGGCCGAGCTGCCGCTGCGCGTCAGACCGACGACGGCGAAGCCGGTGGCGGCGAGTTCGGTTGCGATCGCCGCGCCGATGCCGCGATTGGCGCCGGTGACGAGAATTTGGGCCTCAGGCATCGACAAATCTCGCCTTGCGCTTTTCCGCGAAGGCGGCCGCGCCTTCATCGGCATCCTTGGTCTGAAACGACAGCGTGGAAAGATCGGCCTCGACCTTCAAGCCCGCCTGTAGCGGCAGGTCGAGCGCGCGTTGCACGGCGCCGCGCGCAAAGGCCAGCACCGGCAGGCTATAGCAGGTAAACTCGCGGGCGAAGGCGAGGCCGGCAGCGACAGCGTCGCCCTCGACGAGGCGATTGACGAGGCCGATGCGCTCGGCTTCGGCAGCATCAACGGTGCGCCCGGTCAGGATCAGCTCCAAGGCGCGCGCCTCACCGATCAGCCGCGGCAGGCGCTGCGTGCCACCGTAGCCCGGGATGGTGCCAAGCTTGATTTCCGGCTGTCCGACCTTGGCATTGGGCAGTGCCAAGCGGAAAGTGCAAGCGAGGGCCAGCTCAAGGCCGCCGCCGAACGCATAGCCGTTGATGACGGCAATCGAGGCGATTGGCAACGTATCGAGCTTGGCGAACGTCGCCTGGCCAAGCTCCGTGCGTGCCTTGCAATCCAGCATGGCCTGGTGGCGGAATTCCTTGATGTCGGCGCCGGCGCAGAAGGCCTTGTTGCCGGCCCCGGTAATGATCAGCGCCCGTGCCCTGGATTTTGCCACCGCATCGAAGGCCTCGGCAATTTGCCTTAGAATGGCGACCGAGAGCGCGTTGAGTGCTTCGGGTCGATTGAGCGTCAGCACGGCGCAGTCCTCGCGCGTGGTAAGCTCGACAGACATCAGGCGTCCCCTTTCTTGGCTTGGTAACGGACGGGCTCGGGCAGAAGCTCCCCACGCTTTACCATTTCGACCAGCTCACGCTTGAGAATTTTGCCGCTAGCGGTCAACGGGAACTCGGCGAGCCGCAGGAAATACTCGGGCATGTCGTACCTTGAGAGGCCCTCACGGCCGAGATGTTCGAGCAGCTCGTGCGCTGCCGCGCTCCCGGACACGGCGATGCACACGCGCTCGCCCAGCCGGACGTCGGCCATGGGAAAGCAGGCGACCCGCCCCACCTGGTGATGGCGCAGCGCCAGCGCCTCGATGTGTGCGGGATAGATATTGTGGCCGCCGCGAATGATGAGGTCCTTGAGCCGGCCCTCGACCTTGAGGTTGCCGTGCTCATCCATGCTGCCAAGGTCGCCCGACATGAACCAGCCATCGCTGTTGAAGCTCATTTCGGTGGCGTGCTGGTTGTCAAAATAGCCGAGCATGAGCGCCGGGCCGCGCCCACCGATCTCCCCCACTGCGCCGGAGCCGACGCGGCGGTCCCTGTCGGCTGGATCAAAGAGCGCGACCTCGTAGCCGGCCCCGCCGCGGCCGCAGGTCGCCACGATGGTCTGGGCGGCATCGGCCGGATGTGTGTACTGATGCGAGGAATTCTCGGTCATGCCGTAGACGTTCTGTGGGGTGACGCCCTGCGCCATGAATGCCGCCGCTAGCGAAGGCGGAATCGGCGCGCCGGCCATATAGAAAACCTTGACGCATCCCAAGCGCGGCGCACGCCGCGCCGTCTGCGCGGCGAGCACGTCCATGGCATGGGTGGGCACGCCCATCACGTACGTGGCCCCGGTCTCGACGATCCAATCCAACGTCGAGCTTGCTTGTGGCGGGTCGTTGCAGACGAATTGGCAACCCGCGACCAGCCACTGTGCCACGCCGACCCAGGCGATATGGTGCGAAAGGGGAGACAGGCTGAGCAACACCGTTTCGGCACCATGGCCCCAGTCCACCACCAGGTCACGGGCATTGGCCAAAAGCGTATTGTGCGAGTGCATGACGCACTTCGGCGCGCCGGTCGTGCCGGAGGTGAACGCCAAATAGACCACCCGGTCCGGATCTGCAGCAGCGGCGCCCCTATTCTCGCCGGGCTTGGGAAATCGCGCCAGATCATAGACCACCTGCAGGCTGCCGATGCCGGCTGGGACGCCATCGAGATCGGCCGGGACCGCGCCCCAGCCGGGTTCGGCTAGCAGCGCGCGGGCGCCCAAGCGCTGCAGCAAGTTGGTGACCTCGCTCCAGGTGTGGCTGCGGTGCAGCGACGGGTTGCAGGCCAGGCCCTCGCGGGCGCAGGCAAGAAAGGAAACGACCGCCTCGACGCGATTGGACAGCAATAGACACAGGCGCTCACCGCCCTTGAGGCCGCGGGCGCGGAGGTCGGCGCCAACACCATCGACCCAGCACAAGAGTTCCGCCCAGCTCAGCCTTCGCCGCCCGTCCCGGAGGGCGATCGCCGCCGGCCGGGCGGCAGCATGGCGTGCCAGCAGGCCATAAAAGGTGTCCTGCCGCCACAGGCCTTGAGCGTAGTAGCGCTGGGCCTGGGCCGGATGCTGCAGGGTCAGAAACGGGCGCATCGCGCACTCCTTGCATGGCAAGAGAGCTTTTCTCGCGCGGGGTCGCGGTGGTGGGCCGGCGCGGGCCACCCCGCCCCCCAGCTGGCACGCCGCGCGGGCGAGGCTTGCTCTTCACAAGGACGAATGCGATCGGCCACGCCTCACCTCACTCACTACGGGTGGGCTGCTGCCCGCTTGCAAGGCAGCATAAGAGCATTTCTGCCCATCTTCCCCGCTTGTTGCGGCAAAACCTTTCCGCTAGCATCTCAGCAAAGACGCCGATCGCCAACTCCGATCGTCAACTCCGTTTAAAGATGTATGCGCGCGTCGCTGGTCATCCGTTCGGCGCGGCGCCAGACGAACAGCAAGGGAGGAAATTGCATGTCAATCGACCAGAAAGACGAGGCCGAAGCACCTTGGTATGCCGGCAAAGTTACGCGTCGCCGCTTGATCGGTTACGGCGCGACGGCGGGCGCGCTGGGTGCGAGCATGCTGGTGCCGGCGCCGTGGCGTGCGGCGTTCGGCCAAGCCAAGCCGTATAAGGTTGGCTCGCTGCAGCCCTTGTCCGGTGCCGCCGCCGCCGGCGGCAAGACCGCCCTGGTCGGCGTGCAGATGGCGGTCGATCGCATCAACGGCTCGGGAGGCATCAATGGACGGCCCGTCGAGCTGATCGTGGCCGACGATGAATCCAAGCCCGACGTCGGTCGCCGCAAGACCGAAAAGCTGGTGGTGGAAGACAACGTCGACGTCCACCTCGGCGGCTTCCTTTCCAACATTTGTCTCGCCTGCATGCCGGTGTTCGAGGAAGCCAAGATCGTCAATATGATCAGCGTCTGTCTCGACACCACGCTCACGACCAGCAAGTGTAACCGCTACAGCTTCCGACCGTACGACTACGCGCCGGCGCAGGCCGTGGCCTTTGCCCCCTACCTGGTCAACAAGATGGGGAAGAAGTGGCATCTAGCCTATGCCGATTACTCGTGGGGCCAGTCGACGCGCGATGCCTACGCCGATGAGATCAAGAAGGCGGGTGGCAGCATCGTCGGCACCACGGGCATCCCGCTCGGCACGGCCGATATGACGCCGTTTCTGTCCAAGATCACCGGCGACTTCGACGGCTTCTTCGGCATCTTCTTCGGCAAGGACGGCGTCACCGTCGGCAATCAGGCCTATGATCTCGGCCTCACCAAGAAATACAAGTGGGCCGGCGATGGCGCCATCGCCGAGTCGACCAACCTGCCGGCGCTCGGCAACAAGATCGAGGGCTTTGTCGGCATCAACCGCTACATCCCCGTGTTGGATCCGCCGCTCGACACGCCGGCGCACAAGAAGTTCTTCGAGGAATCGCTGAAGCGCCTTAAGGCCATTGATCCCTCCGGTCCGCTGCCCGATCGCTACGTGCAGTCGAATTTCGAGGCCATGAATGCCCTCAAGCTCGGCATGGAAAAATCCAAGTTCCAGGGCCGGCAGGACACCATGAAGCTGATCGAGGCGCTCGAGGGCCTCGAAATGAAGGAAGGCGATGACTTCCCGCAGGGCGACAAGGTGCTGCGCAAGGAGGATCACCAGGCATTCATCCGGCAATTCATCTTCGACGTCAAAGACGGCAAACATCGCATTCTCGACGTCATTCCGAAGGAGAAGACGATCTTCCCGCCGGCCTGCAAGTTTGCCTAAGTGAAGGCCGCTGCCGTGACGGCGCCGTCCCCGGTCGACCGAGGAGGCGCTGGCGATGCTATCATTCGCACGGAAGCCCTGACGGTGCGCTTCGGAGGTTTGACGGCGCTGAATGCCGTCGACTTCGAAGTGCGGCGGGGGGAGATTCGCGCCATCATCGGGCCGAACGGAGCCGGCAAGAGCACCTTTTTCAATTGCCTGACGGGCGTGCTGCGGCCGACCTCCGGACGCGTGGTTTTCGCCGGCGAGGATATCGGCGGCCTCCCGCCCAACCGCATTTCGCGCAGGGGCATCGCGCGTTCCTACCAGATCACCAACATTTTGCCCAACGCCACCACGCTCGAAAACGTGCGTATCGCCGTGCAGTCGCGCCGCCACGGCTGGAATATGTTCAGGCATCATCGCGATTTCCACGACATCATGGACAAGGCCGAGGCGGTGCTGGCCTCCGTCGGCCTCGCCGGCAAAGCCGGCGAGCTGGCCGCCAACCTGTCGCACGGCGAGCAGCGCAACCTCGAGATCGGCATCGCGCTCGCCACCGAGCCGCAGCTGTTGTGCCTCGACGAGCCGACCGCGGGCATGAGTGCGGCGGAAACGCACGGCACCATGGCACTGGTGCGACGGATCAGCGAAAATTTGACGATTCTGATCGTCGAGCACGACATGCAGGTGGTGATGCAGCTGGCGCAGCGCATTACCGTGCTCAACTATGGGGCGGTGCTGGCCGAGGGAACGCCCGCACAGATCCAGGAAAACCCCAAGGTGCTGGAGGTTTATCTCAAGACATGAACCCGGCGCAGTCCCCAGCGCAGTCCCTCATCTCTGTCGAAGGCGTGCACACGTACTACGGCAAGAGCCACATCCTGCATGGCGTTTCTCTCGAGGTGGGCCGCGGCGAGGTCGTCGGGCTGATCGGCCGTAACGGCGTCGGCAAAAGCACCACGCTCAAGACCATCATGGGTCTCGTCAATGCCAGCTCCGGAAGCATCGTCTACGACGGTAGACCCATCAGCGGCATGCCCTCCCACAAGCTTGCCCGTATCGGCATCGCCTACGTGCCGGAGGACCGACGCATCTTCAAGCTGCTGACCGTAATGGAGAACCTGCGCACCGGGCTCGACCGCGACGGCGTTTCGGAGGCGCGCAAGAAGGAGCTGCTGGAGAAGATGTTCGCCTACTTTCCGCGTCTGGCCGAGCGTCGCGGTCAGGCCGGCGGCACGCTTTCGGGTGGCGAGCAGCAGATGCTGGCCATCGGTCGTGCCATGATGCTGGAGCCGAAGATCATTCTGCTCGACGAACCCACCGAAGGCTTGATGCCGCGCATGGTCTCGCAGATCCGCGAGATCATCGAGGTCTTGCACCGGGACGGCGTGGCGATCTTGCTCGTGGAGCAGAACGTACCGTTGACGCTAGCGGCGAGCCAGCGCGTCTACTTCATGGAGAAGGGGGCCGTTCAGCACCATGCCGCAGCCGCGGAACTGACGGTCGATCACCCGATCATTCACAAATACCTGGGAGTGTGAAACGGTGGACATCCCCTGGGACATCATCATCATTCAAACCGTCAATGGCATCGTCACGGGCATGATCCTGGCGCTGGTGGCCTCGGGGCTGACCCTCATCTTCGGTATCATGGATGTGGTGAACTTCGCGCACGGCGAGTTGTTCATGCTCGGCGCCTACATGGGCGTGGTGACGCTGGCGACCACCGGCAGTTTCTGGCTGGCGCTGGTGGCGGCCACCCTCGTCATCGCCGCCCTTGGCGCCGCGCTGCAGGTGGTGACGCTGCGGCCGCTGTTGGGGCGTGACCCGCTCTACACCATTCTTGCCACCTTCGGCATTTCGCTCGTGCTGCAAAACTACGCCCTGTGGCAGTTTGGGCCGGTGGCGCGCAAGATCCAGGAACCATTCAGCGGCCAGTTCACCCTGTTCTACCTGCAATATCCCTGGTATCGCCTGCTGATCGCCGGCCTGTCCGCCGCCATCATCGGCGGGCTTTACCTGTTCTTGAAGTACGGGCGCTACGGCGTCTGGATCAGGGCCACCACCCAGGACCGCGTGATGGCGCAGGCGATGGGCATTCCGGTGCCGTGGGTGCACACTGGCGTCTTCGCCTTGGGTGCGGGGATGGCGGCGGCCAGCGGCGTGCTGTTTGGTCCCTTGGTGGGCGTCAACCACGCCATGGGCCTCGATTGGGTGCTCAAGGCCTTCATCGTCGTTGTCGTCGGCGGCATGGGCAATCTTGGCGGGTCGATCGCGGCCTCCATCTTCCTCTCTTTATTGGAGGCCTATGCCTCGATCTGGGTCAGTCCCTCGCAGGCGATCATCGTCTCCTCGGTGGTGCTGATCTTGACCTTGCTGTTCCGGCCCACCGGCCTTTTCGTCCCGACACCCAAATGACCCTCTCGCGACACGCCAGCACCTATTGGACAGGCTTTGCCGTCATCATCGTGCTTTTGATCCTGGCACCGCTGGTGCTGCCCGAATTCTGGCGTCGTTTTCTCACCGAGATTCTGATCTGGGGGTTGTTGGCGATGTCGTCCGACATCCTCATTGGCTACACCGGCATGGTCTCGTTTGGTCACTCTGCGTTCTTTGGTCTCGGCATGTACGGCGCCGCCGCCGCCTTGTTGCTGGTGAAGCCGCCCAACCTATGGCTCGCCATCGTCTATGGCCTGGCCGGCTCGGCCGCCGTGGCCCTGTTCGTCGCCTATTTTTCCACGCGGCTGCGCGACATCTATTTCGCCATCACCACGCTGATTTTCTCGCAAATCTTCTACGTCATTATCTTCACCTGGACCGAGGTGACCGGTGGCGAAAACGGTTTGGCGTTCTCGCGGCCGGGGTTCGGCATCCCCGGGCTCTGGACGACGCCCTTCACCTCCACGACGCTGCACTGGTTTGTGCTGGCGGTGGTGGCGGCCGCCTACCTGCTGCTGCGCCGCCTGACGCAGTCACCGTTCGGCATGGTGCTGCAATCGATCCGTGAAAACGAGGCCCGCACGCGCGCCATCGGCTATCCGGTCGAACGCTACAAGATGATGGCGGTCATGGTTTCGGGCCTGTTCGCCGGCCTTGCCGGCGTGCTTTATGCCCTGCAGAACCGCTTTGCCGCGCCGGATTTCGTCTACTTCGTGGTCTCCGGTGAGGTGGTGATCTTCAATGTCATGGGCGGCATCGGCACGCTGGTAGGTCCGATTGTCGGTGCGGGTTTCTTCCTGGGTCTGCGCGAGGGCTTGTCGCGTCTGTTCCCTTACCTGGCGACCACTTTCAATCTTCCCCACCTCGCCGAATTCCCCTATTTGGTCCCCGTGGGTATCATCTTCATCGCCATGGTGATCTTCATGCCGCAAGGTTTGCTCGGCTTTGCCAAGCGCTGGCTCAATCGCTAAGGGCTCCGGCAGAAAAAGGCAGCGTCGGACGAGGGGCCTGAGCGTGCGGGTTGCGGTCGACATCGGTGGAACCTTTACCGATATTGTCGTGCTGTCGCCCGACGGCGTGCTGCACGAAAGTAAGATCGCGACCACACCCGACGATCCGAGCCGCGCCGTCGTCGCCGGGCTGGAGGCGCTCTTGCGCGAATTAGCGCTGGCGCCGCAGCTCGTCGCCGAGGTGCGGCACGGGACCACGGTGGGCTCCAACACCATCCTGCAGCGCACCGGTGCGCGCACCGGTTTGATCACGACGCGCGGCTTTCGTGACGTGCTCGAGATCGGGCGTATCCGCATGCCCGACATGTTCGATCTGAGCTGGGACAAGCCAAAGCCGTTGGTTGCGCGCCGCTATCGCCTGGAGGTCGGCGAACGCATTGCCGCCGATGGCAGCGTGATCGAGCCGCTCAATGAACGGGAGGTCGTGGCGGCCGGCGAAAGGTTGGCGGCTGCCGGCATCGAAGCCGTGGCCGTGTGCCTGCTCAACAGCTATCGCAATCCGCTGCACGAGCGCGCAATCGAAAACATTCTGCGCGCGCACTTTCCGCAATTGCTGGTAACCGCCTCGTACGCGGTGTTGCCGGAGCGCAAGGAATACGAGCGCACCAGCACCACGGTGGTGAACGCCTATCTGCTCGTCGCCATGCGTGGCTATCTGCGCAACCTGGAGGCGGGACTGCGCGCCATCGGCATTCAAGCCCCGATCCGGGTCATCACCTCCAACGGCGGCATGCTCGCCGCGCCAAGCGCCTGCGACACCCCCGTGTTCGTGGTGGCATCGGGGCCGGCGGGTGGCGTCATTGGCGCGGCTCGGCTGGGTCAGGCCCGTGGCTGGTCCGATCTCATCGTCTTCGATATGGGCGGCACCACCGCCAAGGCGGTCATCGTCGAAGCCGGCCGCCCCAGCATGACCTCGGAATATGAGTTTCGTGACGGTATTTCGAGCTCGAGCCGGTTCGTCAAGGCGGGCGGTTACATGCTGAAGGTGCCGGCAATCGACATCGCCGAGGTCGGCGCCGGCGGTGGGTCGCTGGCCGGCATCGACCGGGGCGGCTTGCTCACGGTCGGTCCACAATCGGCGGGCGCCGTGCCAGGCCCGGCCTGCTATGGCCTCGGCAACGACCGCCCCACGGTGACCGACGCCAATCTCGTCCTCGGCTTCATCAATCCCCAGGCGCTCGCCGGCGGCCGTCTGCCGATCGAGAAGAGCCTCAGCGCGGGCGCCGTCGCCGCCCATGTGGCAGAGCCGCTCGGCCTCAGCCTAGTGGAGGCCGCGCATGGCATCCGCGCCGTCGCCAACGCGGCGATGGTGCGCGCCGTTCGCGCCGTGACGGTTGAACGCGGCCGCGATCCGCGCGACCTGACCCTGGTGGCCTTTGGCGGCAATGGCGGCATTCACGCCACCGATCTCGCCCGCGACCTCGGCATTGGCCGTGTCGTCGTGCCGCCGCTGGCCGGCGTATTCAGCGCGGTCGGCATGCTGGCGGCCGACCTCGAGCAGGTCGGCTTGCGGACCGTCACTCGCTGCCTCGACGACCTGCACACGGCCGACCTTGCGGCCGCCAAGCTCGATCTCGCCGACGGGGTCGCCGCGCGCCTTGCCGCCGACGGTTTCGGCAAAGATCGGCTGGCGTTCAGGTGGGAGGCGGACCTGCGCCACGAGGGCCAGGCGAGCGAGCTCACCATCCACTACGACGGCGATGATCCGGCGGAAATGCGCCGCCACTTCATCGCGGAGTACGAAAAAACCTATGGCTATCGGGACGACAGTCCGATCGAGCTCGTGAAATTGCGCGTGATCGGCCGCGGCCTCAGTGAGCAGCGCCTCGACTTCAAGCGGCTGACGATCGCGGCGCCGGCGGCAGCGGCGGCGGCGCGCCGGCACGTGCACTTTCAACGTGGCCGGGCCGCCACGCTCACCGAAATCGTGCCGCGGCGGGCGTTGGCGCGGCGTCCGCGCGGCGGTCCGCTCATTGTCGAGGAGTTCGACGCCACCATCGTGGTGCCGCCGGACGCCACCGCACACCTCGATACCATCGGCAATATCGTGCTCGAGCTGGACTAGAGGCCCATGCAGATCGACCCCATCACCTTCGCCGTCATCAAGAGCGGCCTCGACGCTATTGCCGACGACATGGCCTACACGGTGATCCGCATCGCCCGCTCGGAAATCGTCAAGGATGTGATGGATTTTTCGGCGGCGATCTGCGCCACCGACGGCCAGATGGTGGCGCAGGCCAAGACCATTGCCCAGCACCTTGGCGCCGTGCCCGAGGCCATGGCCGCCGTGCTCGCCAAGTTCGGCACCGACCTCAATGAGGGCGACGCCGTCATCATGAACGATCCCTACCACGGCGGCATGCACCTGCCCGATATCTTCATGTTCATGCCGTTATTTGAGGCCGGCCGCCGCCGAGCCTTTGCCGTCGTCATTTGTCATCACACCGACGTTGGCGGTCGCGTGCCGGGATCGAATGCCTCCGACTCAACGGAAATCTACCAGGAAGGCCTGCGTATTCCGCCGCTCAAGCTCTACGATCGCGGCCGGCTCAACGAAACGCTGGCAACGATGATCAAGATCAACGTGCGCGTGCCCGAGCGGGTGTGGGGTGACCTTTCCGCACAGTATGCCGCCGCCCAGGTCGGCAAGCGCGGCCTCAATAAGCTGTTGCAGCGCTACGGTGCGGACGAGGTCGAAGCCTACATGGCGGAACTGATCGATTATGCCGAGCGATCGACCCGCGCCGAGATCAAGGACTGGACGAAGGGACGCTACGAGTTCATCGATCACATCGACGGCGATGGTTTCACGGATCGGCCGATTCCCATCAAAGTCGCGGTTGAAGTGCGCGCGGACGGCAGTCTATTGGTCGACTACACCGGCTCCTCGCCGCAGGTGAAAGGTGCGCTCAACTCGACACTGAGCTTCACGCGCTCCCTCACCTACCTGAGCGTGCGCTGCGTGCTTTCCCGCGAGATACCCAATAACGTCGGCGTGTTCCGCTGCATCGAGGTAAAGGTGCCGGAAGCCTCCGTGCTCAATCCGGTACTGCCGGGCCCGTGTGCCGCCCGGGCGCTCACCGGCTATCGGGTGTTCGACACCGTTCTTGGCGCCCTGGCGCAAATCGTGCCGGAGCGGGTACCGGCCGCGGGCGAAGGCGGCAACAGCGTGGTCTGCATCAGCGGCCTCCGGGAAAATCGCAAACCCTTCATTATTGTCGATATGATCTGCGGCGCCTGGGGCGGCCGACCGGACAAGGATGGTCTGGAAGCCGTCACGAATGCCTCGCAGAACCTGTCCAACATGCCGGTGGAGGTGATGGAGGCGGAACATCCCGTACGCGTTGAGGAGTACGCCTTTGTGCCGGACAGCTGCGGGGCCGGTCGTTGGCGCGGCGGGGTCGGTTTGCGCCGTTCCTACCGTATCCTGGCCAGGGAAGCGCTTTTGCAGCTGCGCACCGACCGCGTGGCCTTTCGACCCTACGGCCTGGCGGGCGGGGGGCCGGGCGGTCGATCGCAAAACTTCATCGAGATCGGCAACCGGCGCGAGCCGCTCCCCAGCAAGGTGACAATGACCGTGCCACAGGCGGCGCTGATCGTGCACGAGCAGGCGGGCGGCGGCGGCTTCGGCCCTCCCCTTGGGCGCGATCCCCACAGGGTTGAGGAGGATTTGGCGGACGGCAAGATCAGCGCCGACTTTGCCCGGCGGCATTACCGCGTGGTATTCGACGAGAACGGGAAAGTCGATGCCGAGGGCACGGCGCGGCTGCGCCAGCAGGCGGCTCCCCGCTAGTTCTCAAGCGACCGCCCGGGCGGCGGCGCGGCCGGCGACCCGACCCGAAAACAGGCAGCCGCCGAGGAATGTGCCCTCGAGCGCGCGATAGCCGTGCATGCCACCGCCGCCGAAACCCGCAACCTCGCCGGCGGCATAAACATTGCCGAGCGGCTCCCCATCGTGCTTGAGCACGCGTGCCGACAGATCGGTTTCGAGCCCGCCCAGCGTCTTGCGCGTCAGAATCCAAAGTCTAACCGCAATCAAGGGTCCGCTTTGCGCAGCCAGGATCCGGTGCGGTTTGGCGACCCGGATCAGCTTGTCGCCGAGGTAGCGGCGTGCGCCGCGCAGCGCGGTTATTTGCGCATCCTTGGCAAACGGGTTGTCGATCTCGCGGTCGCGCGCGCGGATCACCGCCTCCAGGTTGGCGGCGGAGAGCAGGCCTTCGCCCGTCAACGCATTCATGCGTGCCACCAGGCGTGTCAGATCGCGCTCGACCACGAAATCGATCCCTTTTTCCAGAAAGGCGCGCACCGGCGCTGGGGCACCGCCGCCGCGCCGGCTTTGAATCACCTTGAGCAAGCTGCCGCTGGTGAGGTCAGGGTTCTGCTCGGAGCCCGAGAGAGCGAACTCGCGCTCAATGATCTTTTGTGTCAGCACGAACCAGGAGTAGTCATGACCGGTTTGGCGCAGGTGGCGAAGCGTGCCCAAGGTGTCGAAGCCTGGAAACAAGGGAGCGGGCAGGCGCCGTCCGAGCGCGTCGAGCCACAGCGACGACGGACCGGGTAGGATGCGGATCCCGTGTTCGCCCCAAATCGGCTGCCAGTTGTGAATGCCCTCGGTGTAGTGCCACATGCGATCGGCATTTATGAGCCGTCCACCGGCGGCCGCCGTGATCGCCAGCATGCGTCCGTCGACGTGGTCTGGCACGCCGCTGAGCATGCGCTTGGGTGCGCTGCCCAGCCGCGCGGGCCAGTTCTGGCGCACGAGCTCATGGTTCCCACCAATCCCGCCCGAGGTGACAATGACGGCTTGTGCTGTCAGCGCAAACTCGCCGGTCACGGTACGCGAACTGCGCTCGCCGCGCGGGGACAGGCTGGGGGCGAGGATCTCGCCGCGCACGCCGTCGATGCGGCCGCCGGTCGCCGTCAGCGCGCTGACGCGGTGGCGGAATTTTGCCAGCACCAGACCCTGGCGCGCCGCCGCGCGCACGCGCGCAACGAACGGAGCAATCACGCCCGGTCCGGTGCCCCAGGTCACATGAAAGCGGGGCACCGAGTTGCCGTGCTCCATCGCCGTATAGCCGCCGCGCTCAGCCCAGCCGACAACCGGAAACCAGCGCACGCCCAGCGCGCGGAGCCAGGCGCGCTTCTCGCCCGCGGCGAAACCGACGTAGGCCTCCGCCCACCGCCGCGGCCAGTGATCCTGCTGCCGATCGAAGCCGGCCGAACCCAGCCAGTCCTGCAGCGCCAGGTCGTGGGAGTCGCGGATGCGCAAGCGACGCTGCTCGGGCGAGTTGACCAAAAACAGCCCGCCGAAGGACCAGAAGGCTTGGCCGCCGAGCGAGGCCTCGGCTTCCTGGTCGAGCAGGATCACCCTGCGCCCGGCTGCGGCAAGTTCCGCCGTCGCCACTAGGCCCGCCAGACCCGCGCCAACGACGATGGCATCTGCGTCCATGGCTTCCCTCCCCTGGCGCGGCGCGGGGCCGCGGCCGCCCGCGCCGATGCGGGGCCTTTTTGATTTGCCCGCGCTCGCACTTCCGTCAACGCCCGCTTGGCAAATTGCGCCGGCGGCCGGCGACCTGGTCGAGGCCCAATGTGCAAACACAAGCTCCGCGGACGCGCGCCGTGCGCGGTCCCCGGCCGCGGCGCCGGCCACCGCGTCGGCTTGCATTATTATGCATCAATGGGTATTTATCCGGCATAATAATGCATGTTCGGGGCGAGAAAAGCCCAGCAATGCTCCGGTCGTGGCATGATCGGCGGCGGACAATGCCAGGGGAGTGAGGCGAGGATGGCCACGCGCATCGATTTTCAGACCGAGCCGGGGCGCTATCGGCATTGGAAACTGAAGTTCGACGGCGAAGTGGCCGAGCTGATCATGGACGTCGACGAGGCTGGCGGCCTATTTGAAGGCTATCAACTGAAACTCAACTCCTATGACCTGGGCGTCGATATCGAGCTCGCCGATGCCGTGCAGCGGCTGCGTTTCGAGCATCCGGAAGTCAAGGTCGTGGTGCTCAAATCTGGCAAGGAACGCGTATTTTGCGCCGGCGCCAACATTCGTATGTTGGCCGGTTCCTCGCACGCCCACAAGGTCAACTTTTGCAAGTTCACCAACGAGACCCGCAACGCCATTGAGGATGCCAGCGCCCAGTCGGGACAGAAGTACCTGTGTGCCATCCGGGGTACGGCCGCGGGCGGCGGCTATGAGCTGGCGCTGGCGGCCGATCACATCGTGCTTGCCGATGATGGCAATTCCAGCGTCGCGCTTCCCGAGCTGCCGTTGCTGGCGGTGCTGCCCGGGACCGGCGGCCTGACGCGGGTAACCGACAAGCGCAAGGTGCGTCGCGACCTCGCCGACACGTTCTGCACCGTGGAAGAAGGCGTCAAGGGCAGCCGGGCGGTGAAATGGCGGCTTGTCGATCAGGTCATCCCCAATTCGAAATTCGATCGCAGCGTCGCCGAGGCCGCGCGGGTGTTGGCCGCCCAGTCGGATCGCCCCGCCGACGCCAAGGGCATCAGCTTGACGCCGATCGAGCGCACCTTTCACCCCGACGTCATCACCTATTCGGCCCTGAAGCTGGAGATCGACCGCAGCACCCATCGCGCCACCGTGATGCTCAATGGTCCCGGCTCGCAACCGCCCACCTCCGCGGAGGGGATCGCACAACAGGGCGCGGCGTTCTGGCCGCTGCGCTTGGCGCGCGAACTCGACGATGCCATTCTGCATCTGCGCCTGAACGAACCTGAGATCGGCGTGCTGATCTTCAAGAGCCAGGGTGAACCGGCGCAGGTGCTCGCCTACGACGCGCTGTTAGAGGCCAACGCGGACCACTGGTTGGCACGAGAAATCCAGCAGTATTGGAAGCGCGTGTTGAAACGGGTCGACCTCACGTCGCGCTCCCTCGTCGCCCTGGTGGAACCCGGCAGTTGCTTTGCCGGCACGCTGGCGGAGGTGGCGTTTGCCGCGGACCGCTGCTTCATGCTGATCGGCAGCTTCGAGGGCGACAACCGTGCCGCACCGAGCCTGGCGCTGTCGAGCCTCAATTTCGGGGGTTATCCCATGAGCAACGGCCTGTCGCGGCTGGCGACGCGATTCCTGGGCGAGCCGAATAGCCTTGCGGAGGCCAAGGCAGCAAGCGGCCAATTGCTGAGCGCAGAGGATTGCGAGCGGATGGGGCTGGTGACGAGCGCCCTCGATCACATCGATTGGGAGGACGAGGTCCGCATCTTCCTCGAGGAGCGCGCGAGTTTTTCTGCC
>DASTMQ010000111.1:0-5976 GCA_035714005.1 Hyphomicrobiaceae bacterium | reverse complement strand
TGGTTGAAGGGGCTGAAAGCCAACCTGGCGCACAAGCCGGCCGGCGGGGACCGCGAGCAGGCGCGGGATATTTACTCGGGAAAATGCGATCTTGCCGTCGGCAACACCTACTATATGGCCCTGATGGCGACCAACGAGAAGAACCCGGAACAGAAGCGCTGGGGCGCCGCCATCAAACCACTGTTTCCCAACGCCAATGATCGCGGCAGCCACGTCAATATCTCGGGCATGGCGCTGGCTAAGAACGCGCCAAACAAGGCCAACGCGCTCAGGCTGATGGAGTATCTGGCCTCCGAACAGGCCCAGAAAATCTATGCGACGGCCAACAACGAATACCCGGTCAATCCCGCGGTCGAACCCTCCGACATCGTGAAAAGCTGGGGCAAGCTCAAGCCCGATGCGCTGCCCTTGGAGAACATCGCCAAGTTTCGCAAAAAGGCATCCGAGCTGGTCGACAAGGTAAACTTCGACGCCGGTCCAAGCTCATAGGCGACGCTGGCGCTCGGGGGCAAGGCGCTCGCGAGTGCCAACTTCGGTCAGTCTCGCCAACGAGCCAAGGCCATGGTGCGCCAGGCGCTGCAAGCGCTAATCCGGCCGCCAGCGCAAAAGATCATGTGGTCCGCGGCGGCGAGGCCCGCCCGGCAGAATATGCAAATACGTGCGCCAAAATCGGGTCGTATGGCGCATTGGTGCGTGGCAGGTTGCCGCCACAGCCAATTGCGAGATCGACCCCATGGCCCTCCTCCCGCGCACCGCCCTCACTCCAGCCAGCGCCAAGGCCAAGCCCGCGGCGGCGGCGCGCGGCCTTGGCCGGCTCGACTGGGCCGCTATCGGCCAAGAGCTTGACAGCAACGGTTGTGCCGTGATCGGCCCTCTCTTGAAGCCCGAGGCGTGCCGCACGCTGGCCGCGCTCTATGAGCACGAGGCCCCGTTCCGCTCCCGCATCATCATGGCCCGGCATGGCTTCGGGCGCGGCGAGTACCAGTATTTTGCCGCGCCGCTGCCCGCCAACGTCGCCGCCCTGCGCACCCAGCTTTACCGACCATTGGCCGCCATCGCCAACCGCTGGTACGAGCAAATGCGCATTGCCACGCGATTTCCCCCAGAACACGCGGCCTTTCTTAAGCGCTGTCATGCGGCCGGCCAGACCAAGCCCACGCCCTTACTGTTGCGCTATGGGCCGGGCGACTACAACTGTCTACACCAGGACGTCTATGGTGAGCTGGTGTTTCCGCTGCAGGTGGCGGTGCTCTTGTCCGATCCGGCCACCGAATTTGCGGGTGGCGAATTCGTGCTCACAGAACAGCGCCCGCGCATGCAATCTCGCGCCCAGGTGGCGCCGCTGCGGCAGGGTGAGGCCGTTATTTTCCCGGTGCGCGAGCGACCGGTCAAAGGCACGCGGGGCGTTTACCGGGTCAACATGCGCCACGGAGTTAGCCGCCTTCGCAGTGGCCGTCGCTACACTCTGGGGATCATTTTTCACGACGCCCGTTGAGCCGCCGCGGGCTCAACCCGGCTTGAAGTTGGCAAATTTCGGCATGCCAACTTCGCGCCGACAAATTGCGAGCGAGCGCGGCGCAACCCTGCCGTATCATCGCCTCGCCGGGATTGGCGAAGCACAGGCGCGGGCGTCTTGCGCGCGGCTCAAGCCTTGTCGATCGACCACTCCGGACCGGGATTGATGCCTCGGCCAGCTTCTGCCTATCGACGCTGTCCGGAGGCTTCAGCGAGAACAAGATGCCACCTTGGGATCCTCGAATTCGGCCGCCGAGCCGAACTGTTCGCGAGCCAAGGGCGCGGCCGGGGCTTCGGGCGGTTCGCGCTCGGCATCGCTGTGGCCGCTGGTGAGGTTGTGCTTGGGAAAACCGCTTTGCCCCTTTGCTGCCACCGCCGGGCCCGATGCGAAGCACGTTGATGGGCTGATCGCGGTTCCTTCCTCGTTTGCCAGCTGACGCGCTAAAGCCTTGCTCCTGCCCCAGCGTGTAGCAGGCGATCGCTTTTTTTGTGAGCACGCCGATGGGCGAGCAACCCGGAAGACGGGGGCTTGGCAAGCAGCAAACGAGCCCGGCGGGAGGTGGGCTTTGGCGAGCGCGGGCGGCACAACGGCGGCATGCGGTCGCCGGCCATCAAGCCATCTCACGCGTGCGTGAGGATCCGCTGCTGCGCGGAACGCGCGCGCGCACTGCTCCGTTAACTAAAAACAGCGCCTAGCGCGCTTGAGTATCATTGCTAGGACAAAACCGAAACCGAGGAGCTGATCATGAAGACGATTGCGTCCGCCCTGCTCGCCTTATCCGTTCTGGCGGGCTTCGCCGCGACTGCAAGCGCCGCCCCTTACGAGGACAGCATTTGGCCCTATCTTGACCGCGACAACCGCGGCGGCCAAGGCCAGTAAGCGAGTTTCGTCTCGCGAGCGAGCGCGCCCGGGGCCCAGGCTCGGGCGCGTTTGCTATGCTGCCTTTTTGCGGTTTGCCTCGAGGCGAGCATCGACCAACGCCACGGTGGCATCGATGGTTGCATGCTGCAGCCCCTTCTGCTTGGCTATCAGCTGCACCAGCTTATCCGCGCGCTCGATATAAGGCGCGCCGTTATTGAGGGCCCGCGCCGCGGAGGCTGGCCGCGTCAAGCTTTGCGCCGCCGCGGCATATTTTTCAAAGGGGACGAGATCAGCCGGCGCGGCCCCGAGTTTAACGCACAGATCGTTGACGAAATTGTAGACCGAACGCGACATCTCAATGTCGCTGTGCACGGCTTCCTGGGCGGTTCGCATGCCGTCCTTGGTCACGCAGCGATAGTTGCCGGCGAGCAGCATCGCCCATTTGGCAAGGGGTACGAAAATCGAATCGTGCACCCGCAGCTTGACCGGAAGCTCGATTTTGCCCTCCGGGGCATCATAGCGGATGGCCTCGATTTCGTCTGCGAGCTGCCGCAGGATGGCCGTGCTCTTGGGATTGTCGAAGCGGGCCACCTTAAAATTGGTCGGCAGCGTCACCTGTAGCACATTTACCTTTTCCTCCGGCGGGCGAATGGCCTGCGGGTCGGGACTGTTCAGCGTAATAGCTCCGGGATCGAACGAATCCCAAACGCTGGGATCGGTATAGGCGGGCTTCAATGCGTCGTGGTTCAGTCCCTCGATGCGCCTCACATAGGGCAGGGGCGGCATGTTCATGATTGACATGCAAGGTACCCGCGATTTCGCCACCGCATCGAGCAATTCGCGCACCCCGGCGGATCGGTACTGGGGCTCCTGCATGGCAAGCCCGACGAGGTCGTAGTCCTTCAAATTGATCCCTGTGGCGGGGCCCGCCGAGACCTTGCCCGGCAACTTGCGGGACTGCAGCACGATGGGTTCCTTGCGCCCTCGAACGGGCAGGCGCACCTCAAAGCCTTCGGCATTGATGAGATCGGCTTCGGCGGGCAGGCACACCAAGTGGATCCTGTGCCCCCCGAACAGAAGCTTGGAGGCCAGCAACGACCCGTAAGACGCGCCCATCATGAGGATGTTGTAAGTCGCCATCGCCCAACCTTTCCGCGTGCCAAGAGGCAAAAAAGCTCGTGCTCCGTCCCGGTCTAATCGTCCCAAGACGGGCAATGCTATTCGGCGCGGCTGCGCCATGCAAGGATGGCCGCCGCGGGGCGCGATCGGCGTGCCAATGCAGCAGCCTCAGGCAGCCTTAGCGGGGCGGTCAAGCAGCAGCACGATATCGCGCATAATGGCATTGAGCTGGAAATGTTTGGGCGTATAGACCGCAGACACGCCGAAGCTCGCAAGCGTTTCGGCATCGTTGGGCGGAATGATGCCCCCGACCACAACGGGCACGTCGTCACAACCCTCCTGCTTGAGGCGTTGCATGACCTCGGCGACCAATGGCACATGACTTCCCGAAAGGATCGAGAGGCCGATCACGTGGACGGCTTCGTCGATGGCCGCCCGCACAATCTGCTGCGGCGTCAGTCGGATGCCCTCATATACGACTTCCATGCCGCAATCGCGGGCACGCACGGCGATCTGCTCGGCGCCGTTGGAGTGACCGTCGAGCCCTGGTTTGCCCACCAGCAGCTTGATGCGTCGGCCGAGCCGGCGCGAGACGCGCTCGACCTCAGCGCGCACGTCCTCGAGATTGGTATCGTTGGCGCTGGCGATGGCTCGGCCAATTCCGGTGGGAGCGCGATACTCGCCGAAAACGCTACGCAGCGTTTGCCCCCATTCGCCCGTGGTCACACCAGCCTTAGCGCAGGTAATCGACGGCTCCATGATGTTGCCGCCCTCGCTCGCGACGCGCCGCAGTTCGCTCAAGGCTGCGCGCGCCCCCGCAGCATTGCGGGCCGCGCGCCAGGCCGCCAAGCGCGCGATTTGCTCGGCCTCGATCGCCGGGTCGATCACTTGCACCGCCGCGCTGCCCTCGGACAGCGGCGACGGCTCGCTTTCCGTCCAACGATTGACGCCGACCACAACCTGCTCACCGCTTTCGATACGCCGCAATCGGTCGCTGTTGCTGGCGACCAGGCGCTCTTTCATGTAGTCGATGGCGGCGACCGCGCCACCCATCGCCTCGACGCGGGCGAGTTCGCCCCTTGCCGCGCTTTTCAGCTCTTCGACCTTAGCGTCGATGACCTTCGATCCTTGAAAAATATCGCCGTACTCCAGCAAGTCCGTTTCATAGGCCAGCACCTGCTGCATGCGAATCGACCACTGCTGGTCCCAGGGCCGCGGCAGGCCGAGAGCCTCGTTCCAGGCCGGCAGTTGCACGGCGCGGGCGCGCGCATCCCTGGAAAGGGTGACGGCCAGCATCTCGAGCAGGATGCGATAGACGTTGTTTTCCGGCTGCGACTCGGTGAGCCCCAAAGAATTGACCTGAACGCCATAACGAAACAAACGATGTTTGGGATCGCTGACACCGTAGCGCTCGGCAGTGATCTCTTGCCACAGCTCGCTGAAGGCCCGCATTTTGCAGATCTCGGTCACAAAGCGCAGGCCGGCGTTGACGAAGAACGAAATGCGCCCGACCACGGCGCCGAAGTCGGACGGCGCCACGTCACCGGAGGCCTGCACGACGTCGAGCACGGCCTTGGCGGTCGCCAGCGCGAACGCCAGCTCCTGCACCGGTGTCGCCCCCGCTTCCTGCAGGTGATAGGAGCAAATGTTCGTCGGATTCCACTTCGGCAACGCGCGGTAGCTGTAGACGATCGTGTCCTTGATCAGCCGCAGCGACGGTTCGGGCGGAAACACGTAGGTGCCGCGCGACAGGTACTCCTTGATGATATCGTTCTGGATCGTGCCCGTGAGAGCCTTGCGCTCGGTGCCTTGCTCGTCGGCCACAGCAATGTAGAGGGCCAGCAGCCAGGCGGCGCTGGCATTGATTGTCATCGACGTGTTCATTTGCCCGAGCGGTATGCCCTCGAGGAGGGTACGCATATCGCCAAGGTGGCACACCGGCACGCCGACCTTGCCGACCTCACCGCGAGCGAGCTCGTGGTCGGAATCGTAAGCCGTTTGGGTTGGCAGATCGAAGGCGATGGAAAGACCGGTTTGGCCCTTGGCGAGATTGGTGCGGTAGAGCTCGTTGGATTTCGCCGCCGTCGAGTGGCCGGCATAGGTGCGGAATAGCCAGGGCTTGTCCCGCGGCGCAGCCTGCGCGCCGGCGGCGGGTTTGCGGCCCCTCATGGCGAACGCTCCTTGTCGCCCATTGCACTCCAGGGCTAATCTAACGCGGCTGCGCTGCAGTGCAAAACGAGTTGTGGCGTGGCCGGTTCCCCTGGGCCGGCTGTCGGCGGCTAGGAGCCCAGCCGTTCCTTGGTGATGACGGCCCCGGTAATAAGACCGATTCCTGCGATGGTCCCACAGATTGCGGCCATGATGGTCCACATTAGCCATTGGTCAAGCCGGTTGTTTGGATAAACTTCAAAGAGGTTGAAAACATAGTGCGCAAGAATTGAGCAGGCAACGAGAACCGGGTACACAAAGATAACCATGGG
>DASTMQ010000110.1:0-12360 GCA_035714005.1 Hyphomicrobiaceae bacterium | reverse complement strand
CCCACGAGGAGCTGGACATCCCGCTCGAAGAGTTGGTGCGCCTCGCCGCGCATCCCAAGGTGGTGGCGATCGGGGAGGCCGGCCTCGACTACTTTTACGACAACAGTCCGCGCCAGGCTCAGGCCGAGGGCTTTCGTCGCCACATCGCGGCGGCGCGGGTCACGCAGTTGCCGCTCGTCATCCACGCGCGCGATGCCGATGCCGACGTCGCCGCCATCTTGGAGGCGGAAACCGCCAAGGGCGCCTTCCCGGCCGTACTGCACTGCTTCACGGGCGGCGAGGACTTGGCCCGGCGCGGCCTCGCCCTTGGTCATTATATTTCCTTTTCCGGAATCTTGACGTTCAAGAAGTCCGACAGCCTGCGCCAGGTGGCAGCCCTGGTGCCGCTCGACCGACTGCTGGTCGAGACCGATGCGCCCTACCTGGCGCCCGCCCCCTTCCGCGGCAAGCGCAACGAGCCGGCCTATCTCAAGCACACCGCCGAGGCCCTGGCGCAGGTCAAGGGTGTTTCGCACCAGGAGCTCGCCCGCATCACGACCGCGAATTTCTTGCGGCTCTACCGCAAGGTTCCAGCCGCCGCGTTGGGCGCCGCATGAGCCGCAAGATCACGCTCCTCGGCACCGGGTCTTCCGGTGGTGTGCCGCGCATCGGCAACGTCTGGGGGGCCTGCGACCCGAGCAATCCGAAGAATCGCCGCCGGCGCTGTGCGATCCTGGTCGAGCAGGTCGCCGGTCGCGGTTTAACGCGCGTGCTGGTCGACACGCCGGCCGACCTGCGCAATCAGCTGCTTGATGCCGAGGTCGACTGCGTCGACGCCGTACTTTACACCCACGACCACGCCGACCACACGCACGGCATCGACGACTTGCGAGGCATGGCTTTCAATGCACGCCGGCGCATCGATATTTACGCCGATGCGCGCACGCGCGAGGTCCTTGAGCAGCGCTTCGACTACTGTTTCGCGCAGCCGCCGGGCTCGGCCTACCCGGCCATTCTCAATGCCCACACCCTGGCGCCGCCGGCGGCCCTTGAAATCAACGGAGCCGGCGGCGTCATTAGGGTCGTGCCGCTGCCCCAGCAGCACGGCGATCTTGCCTCCCTTGGCTTCCGCTTCGGCCGCGTCGCCTATTCCCCCGATATCAGCGACATCCCGGAAGCGGCGTTGCCGCTGTTCGCCGATCTCGATTTGTGGATCGTCGACGCGCTGAGGCCGGTGCCCCACCCCAGCCACTTCAGCGTCAAGCAGGCGCTGCGCTGGATCGAACGGCTGCACGTCAAGCGGGCAATCCTTACCCACATGACGTCCGAACTCGATTACGAGACCTTGCGCCGCGAACTGCCCCCGCACGTCGAACCGGGCTACGATGGCATGGTGGTCAACACCGCCTAACGGCCGGGCGCCGACTAGCGCACCTCGTTCGTTTTCAGGTCGAAGATGCGGCCGTTGTAGCTCGAGGCGGCCTCGGCCAACTCCACGAACCTCTCCGTGATCTGTTCAGGCCAGCGCAAAGTGGCTGGATCCTCGCCGGGAAAGGCTTTGGCGCGCATCGCCGTGCGGACCGGTCCCGGGTTGATCAGATTGGCGCGCACGTTGGTGTTGACCATCTCCGCGGCATAGGTCTGCACCAGGGCTTCGAGACCGGCCTTGGAGACGGCATAGGGCCCCCAGTAGGCGGGCCGGTTCGTGGCGGCGCCGGAGGTAACGAAAATCGCCCGGCCTGCCTCCGACCGGCGCAGCAACGGGTCGAGCGTGCGGATCAAACGCCAGTTGGTATTGAGGTTGAGATCAATCACGTCCTTCCAAGCCTCGGCGGTTACGTGACCTAGTGGCGACAGCGGCCCGAGGACACCGGCGTTGCCGACGAAGATGTCGAGCTTCCCCCAACGCTGGAAGATGGTGGGACCCAGCGCATCGATGCGCTCGAGATCCGTGAGGTTGAGGGTCAGAAGGGTCGCCGGCCGCCCGAACTCGCGCACCTCATCGTCCACTTCTTCGAGCGCGCCCGCCGTGCGGCCGACCAGAATCAAATGTGCGCCCTCGCGGGCGTAGGCGAGGGCGACGGCGCGACCGATACCGCGCGTTGCCCCGGTGATCAGGGCCAGTCGATCGGCAAGGCGAGGGGCGTGCTGCATGGGCACACTGCTAGCCTTTCAACGGGCGCAGTGGCAAGTATGGGTGGCAGCGGCGCGCAAGCGCAATCTCGAGCCGATGCGGCCTCAGTCGTTCTTCGGCGGCGATTGTGGCTTCTTTTCCAAGAGTTCCTTGGCCATTTTCATGGCCTCGTCATAGGCCTTCTGGGCGGCCTCTTTCGACTTGTCGACATAGGGTTTGGCGGCATCAGAAGCCCTCTCGGCGGCTCCCTTGGCCTGTTCGGCTCCTTCCTTGGCCGCCTCCATCGCCTTGTCGGTATAGGGCCGCGCCTTTTCCCGCGCCTGCTCGGTGGCAGCCAAGAGCTTTTCCGTGCTTGCCGCGGTCAGTTCCTTGCTGCGCTTCAAAAGCTTCGAGAACAGCCCCTCCTCAGGCAGCAACGCCGCCCCCTTGAGCGCGCCGATGGTGCGGATCAGGTCCTCGTGGTCCTTGCGCGCCTTGTCGCCGGCAACCCGGTCGGCAGTTCCCGTGAAGACGAGCACGGGGGTGCAGGCCGTCACGATCCGGCGCGCGCTTTTGATCCACTGCGGATTTTCCACCTGCGTCTCCTGGGCAAAATAGACCTTTTTGCCGAGCGCCTCCTGGCGCAGAATGGCACGATCGATAACCGGCACGACGTGGCCACCCAGCTCCTGGATGAGGGCGAAACGTTCGCTGTCGGGATCGGGGAATTGCACAAACAGGCTGACGGTATCCTCCGCGCTCAACCCCTCCCGAATCGCACTTTCGATCGATGGCGCGTGGCGTACCTCTTGCGTCTTGCCGAGCCCCGCGGGGTCGATCGCGCGCAGGAACTGAAAGCTGCTGGCGCTGTCGGAATCGGCAGGCGGCAAAACCAGACGCAACTGCCGGGCATTGGCCGAAAGTTCGCCCCAGTTCGTCAGCTGCGGATTGCGCGTCACCGCGTAGAGGCATTGGCGCACATCGTCGTGGCGCACGACGGTGAATGCGGTCTCCGCCTTGAGCTCGTTGGCCAGGAACGCAAAGGCATCGAGCTGGGCGTAGCCCAGCTGGCGCGGATCGGCGAGCACGCGTTCGACCGTCTCGCGCGGTCCCGCCGTGGGTTCGCAGGCAAAATCGAACTGGGCGAGCTTGAGCTGCTGGGCAAGGACACCACAAAAGTGTTTCTGATAGGGCCCGTCCGCCGCACCGGTGTTGATGCGGTTGGCGCCCGCCGGCGTGCCGCCCGGGCCAAAGGCAACAAGGGCAAGGGCAACGAGGACGATCGGGAGCGCGGGGCTTCTGTGCATGCTGGAACCTCCTCTACGAGGCCGCAAATCGCCACAGCGGCAACACCAAGCTCGACCTCGGCCGCGGGCGCTCGACTAGAAGACAACCATGGCGCAATTTGGCGCGCGGTTTCAGGTTACGAAAATGTCATGGCCAGCGCGCCGGCTGCGCCGCCGCGAGGCCTCGCTCCACGCGCTCGCGCCACAGGGCCAAGCCCGGCGCAACAAGGAGCTCCATGACCAGGCCCGCCCGCATGGCCGGACCCGGCAGTCCCCAGAGCGCCACGGCATAAAGCCGCGCCAAGCCGCCGACCAGAACCAAGAGCGTCAACAGGCGAAAGCGCGCCCCGCAGGCCTCGATGGCAGGCACAGTGGTCAAGAACCCGGCCCCGATGGCGAAGATCAAACCGGAAAGATAGCGCACGTGGCTGTCGCCATTGAGCGACCAGCGCGCTGCGGCGTCGAAGGCAGCAAGCCCGCCATTGACGCCCGCGAGCCCGGCGCCGATCGGGATCAAGGCCGCAACGGTCACGGCGGATTGCAGCAAACGGCGCTCGCGGGCCAGGCTCAGCAGCGGACGCATGGGCTGTCGACCGCTCCTCGCGGCGTGGCTTTGCGGAGCAAGCGGGGGTGCGGCGGCCAGGGTTGGCGCGCCGCGGCAGACATCATTCGGACGCCAGAACGGCGATGTCGAGGATGGCACCCTTAAGGCCCGCGATCTGACCCGCCGGTTTGGCTTGGCCAGTGGCGAGGTCAATCGCATAGAGCGTGCCGCCCACCAGCATCCAACCGGTATTGCCGCCCTTGCCATCCGCGGCAATGTCGAAGGCAACGGGACCGTCGAGGCTCACGCCCAGCTTGCCAATGGTGTTGAGCGTGCCGTCATTGGGCGGCGCCTGTTTGAGAAGCGCCCCAGTGGCAAGGTCGATGTCGTAAAGGGTGGTTTCCTTGCTGCCCGCGTAGCTGTTGGAATAGGCGGCGGCGACGACTTTGGCGGTCATAGCCTTGTGGGTGTCGGCGTCGGCGAATTTGAGCGAGCCATCGACGGTCGTCTTGCCGTCTTCGACGTTGATGCGATAGCTCATGCCGGTGTTGGTCAGCACGCGCAGACGGTCGGCCGCCGGGTTGAAGTCGACCGCAAAAGTGACGCCGCTCGGCAGCTTCTCGCTCAGCTGGCTCTTCTTCTCCCAGGTGCCGGTGCGAGCATCGAGCGTGACCACGCCGCCTTCCCCCGTCAGGCCATAGAGCCTGCCATCGGCGGCACGCACATCGATGCCGACCAGACTTGCCCCTCCGGCCAGCGCGGTCGTGCCTGTCACCCGCATTTGCTGCGTGTCGATCCAAACAATCGATTTTCCATCTTGTAAGGCAGCAATGCGCGCGGCTTGCGCGGCCTGGCTGACGCCGAGGCACGCCAGCAGCGAGGCGAGCGCGCCAACGGCGCGATCGCGGCGAACCGAGAATAGCATTTCTCTCTCCCTTGACGCGTTGCGCTCCTCTTGCGGAGCTGGCAGCGTCTACGGAGCAAACCGCAATGCGGTTCTCCTGGCCCGGGTCACAAACTGGTGAGATGCCGGTGATCGCCGCTTGCGCGCTGTTAGAATTTTTCCGCGAGCTCGGCGTCCGCGGTGCTGGCGGGCGCGCGTTGCGAGGCCGCCTCGATCGCGGGCAAGACGTCCTCGGGCCTGTCGACCGTGATGAAGCGCACATCCATGTCCGGCCGAATGAATTGCTCACCGTGCATGTGCTGCAAGAGGGCCAACAACGGCGCCCAGAACCCTTCCACGTTCAAGAGCACGATCGGCTTGTTATGCCGACCAAGCTGCGCCCAGGTCAGCTGCTCCACCAGTTCTTCGAGCGTGCCAATGCCACCCGGCATGGCCACGAAGGCATCGGATCGGTCAAACATCAGCTGCTTGCGCTCGTGCATGTCCTTGACCACGATCAGCTCGTCGGCCGCGCGCAGCATGCGCTCTTTTTTGGAGAGAAATTCGGGGATGATGCCGGTGACGTGTCCGTTGTGGGCGAGCACCGTCTTGGCGATCTCTCCCATCAGACCGAGCCCACCGCCGCCGTAGACGAGGCCGACGCCGGCCTCCGCCATCTGCCGCCCAAGCGTCCTGGCTGCGGCCACATAGGCCTGGTTCTTGCCCGTGTTGGAGCCGCAGTAGACGCAGATGGTCGGCCTAGGGGAGGGCTGCTTGCGGGTGTTCTTGTTGGTTCTTTGCTGCATATAAAACCTTCTAACTCGGCGGCGATCACCCATAGCTTGCCCTGTTCCGATGCGCCTTGTCATGTCTTGGGCCTGGGACACGTAAATAGTATGGGGACGGCCGGAGCCAAATTGGGGCCTGCCGCCAGGGAGGGGCCCCCCCATGATTTGTGGCCGACCGGGCTTGGCGTTAAGCTGGGCTCACGGCGTTTGGGTCTCCCGGCAAGCCGGCCTGGCGCGCCGCGAGGGCGGGCGTATCACGTTAGGGGCTTGGGGAGGGCGAGCGGGGGAAGGTCAGCGGGAGGTCGTTTGGGGGAGGCGAAGTCGGCGCGTGCTGAATAGGGCTCACTGGGTTCTGCTTGCGCCTACGATTGCGCTTGGCCTGTGCGATCCCGTCCTAGCGCAGGACGCCAGGCCCGATGATCCCGTGCGCCGGCAGGCCGAGGAACTGGCCGAGGAGGCCTCCAAAAAGTTTGGCGAGGTGCTCCAGGAACAGACGCCCGCGGCCAAACCCAAACCGCCATCGAGCCCGGTGAGCGCGGCGGACCGCGAGCGGTCGCTCTCGCTGTTGTTTTATTGGTTCGACTATTCTGACCACGAGTACCGGGGGATCTTACGCCGGCTGGCGCTGGAGGGCGCCGCGAAGGGCTGGGATCCGGGCACCGTCGGTTGGCTCAAACGCTCAAGCCAGGAGTTCCAAGCGATCATGCAAAGGCTCGCCCGCGCCGGCGGGCCGGGCGCCAAATGGGATCCCGTGGCGGAGGCCCACCACCGCGCCGTCCGGGAGCAAGGGCGTGCCCGCGACGGCACCGCGCCCACCGCGACGCCCTCGGCCACAGCGCCCGGCGCCAGCGACGCGCCGGGCACGGCCATCCCCGCACTTGGGGCACCCGGAGGGCCACCGGGGCCGCCAGCCGCGGAAGCGGAGCCGGCCGGCCGGCCGCGGCGCGCCGAGGCCACCGAGCCTGCCGCCGACAATGGCCAGGCTGTCGTCGAGGCGCCGGCCAACAGCGATGCTGGCTCGGGCGCG
The DNA here is from genome assembly GCA_035714005.1 of Hyphomicrobiaceae bacterium. Classification (GTDB taxonomy): domain Bacteria; phylum Pseudomonadota; class Alphaproteobacteria; order Rhizobiales; family Hyphomicrobiaceae; genus AWTP1-13. Next base: position 5,740 of record DASTMQ010000110.1, on the reverse strand, counting down.
ATGGCCGCCGCCGAGCCTCAGGAGCCCTCAAGGTCCGAGCCAGCCTCGAAATCCGCCGACCCCGCGCCGCCCGAGCCCGCGCGACCGACCGAGCCAGCCCCCCTCGCCGCCGAGCTCGCGCCCGACAAGGGGACGCCGGCGCCGGAGCGCGAGGCCCGCGAAAAGCGGGGCGAGGTGCTCCGCTTACACGAGGAGGAAGAGGACACCTCCAAGCCAGAGGTGGTCATCGCCGAGGCCAAGCCCAGCAAAGACGGGCCGGCCGAAGACGCCGCCCGCGAAGTGAGACCGGGTGCGGCGACCGCGCCAGCCGAGGGCGGCCAAAAACCGGCTGAGGAGAGGCGCGCCGAGGACCGCGTAGCCAACAATCCTGCCGCCACACCCAGCGAGGCGGGCACGTCCGATCAGCCGTCTGCGGCCACCGCGGCGACGTCCCGCCAACGCCGCGCCTCCAAGATTGCGAGGCCCGCAGAGCCTGAAGCTCGTCTCGCGCGGCCCCGCCAAGCCACGAAGGGTGAGCGCTGCCAAGCAGCCGGCGCCAAGGTGGCGCTTCCCGGCTGGTATGTGGTCAAGACCGGGGATACGCTCTGGGCCATCGCGGAGCGACATTACGGGGCCGGCGCGCGGTATCGCACGATTTTCCTTGCCAATCGCGAGCGCTTGAAACGAGGTCCAGACCTGATCATGCCCTGCCAGCAGCTTTACCTGCCGCAGCACCATCGCCGGGGCTCGTGAGCGCCGCGCCAAGCCAGCGGCGCCCAAAAAGCGAGGCCAAGGGGCAAGGCCGAGGCAGCAAGGCCCAGGAAGCAAGGCCCAGTGGCAAGCGCGCACAGGAAAGGTGTGGGCCGCGACGCCTGGCGCTGCAGTGCAGCATCGGCGGCTGCCCTGGGTGAATCGACATTGGCAGGCCCGCAAAGTAAAGCCAGACCATGCAGCGATACCTCACGAGCCCCGGCGCCGGCGCGGCGCCCGGTGGCAAAAACCCCGCCCCGCGGCGCGCCGGCGCCGCGGGTCAATGGCGCGTCGTGCGCGGCCTTGCCCCTTACGTGTGGCCGGCGGACCGGCCCGACCTGCAGGCAACGGTCATCGTGTCCCTCCTGCTCATGCTGCTGGCCAAGATCATTACGGTCACCATGCCGTTTGCCTTCAAGTGGGCAACGGACGCGCTGGTCGCCATGGCGGGCGGCAGCCTGCCGCCCGGGCAGACCTGGGCCTGGCTGGCAGGAGCCCCCGTGCTGGCGACGCTGCTTTACGGGCTCACGCGCATTGCCATGACCTTGTTGGTGCAGCTGCGCGAAGGCTTGTTCGCCAAGGTGGCAATGCATGCGGTGCGCAAGCTCGCACTCAGCACTTTCGAGCATATGCACCAGCTGTCCCTGCGCTTCCATCTGGAGCGCAAGACCGGCGGCCTCACGCGCGTGCTCGAGCGCGGGCGCACCGGCATTGAGAACATCACGCGCATGACGCTGATGACCTTTGTGCCGACGCTGGTCGAGTTTGCCTTGGTGGTGGGGGTGCTGCTCTACGAGTTCGATTGGCGCTACGCCGGCGTCGTGGTGGCAATGATCGGCCTTTACCTCAGCTTTACCGTGCGCGCCACCGATTGGCGCATCCAGATCCGGCGCAGCATGAACGAGAGCGATACGGAGGCAAACAGCAAGGCGATCGACAGCCTGCTCAACTACGAGACGGTCAAGTATTTCGGCGCCGAGGAGCGCGAGGCGCGGCGCTATGACAAGGCGGTCGCCCTTTACGAGCAAGCCAGCATCAAAAGCTACAGCTCACTGGCCGTACTCAACAGCGGCCAGGCCGTGATCTTCACCCTGGCGCTGACGCTCTGCATGGTGATGGCCGTCAATGACATTGCCGCCGGGCAGAAGTCGGTCGGCCATTTCGTGATGGTCAACGCGCTGATGCTGCAACTGTTTATTCCGCTCAACTTCATGGGCATGGTGTATCGCGAGATCAAACAGTCGCTGATCGACATCGAGCGCATGATGGATGTGTTGGCAGTGACGCCCGAAGTCAGCGACCGCGCCGATGCCAAGGCCCTGGAGGTGAAGGCCGGTAGCATTCGCTTCGAGAACGTCAAATTCGCCTACGAGCCGCAGCGAACGATCCTGGACTGTTTGTCGTTCGAGGTGCCCGCCGGAAAAATGTTGGCCATCGTCGGCCCCTCCGGCGCTGGCAAATCGACCATTTCGCGTATCCTGCTGCGCTTTTACGATGTCGCCGGAGGACGCGTCAGCATCGACGGCAAGGACATCCGCGAGGTCACGCAAGCGTCCTTGCGCGCTCAAATCGGCGTCGTGCCGCAGGATACCGTGTTGTTTAACGATACCATCCTCTACAACATTCAGTACGGCCGGCCCGACGCCAGCTTTGAGGAGGTGCGCAAGGCGGCAGCCATGGCGCAGATCGACGCCTTCGTCGAGGCGCTGCCGGAGGGCTATCTCACCACCGTCGGCGAGCGCGGCCTCAAACTCTCCGGCGGCGAAAAGCAGCGCGTCGCCATCGCCCGGACCATCCTCAAGGGGCCACCGATCCTGATCCTGGACGAGGCCACCAGCGCGCTCGACAGCCATACCGAAAAGGAGATCCAGGACGCGCTCGACGAAGTCGCGAAAAACCGCACGACGCTTGTCATCGCCCATCGGCTCTCCACCATCGTCGGCGCCGACCGCATCCTGGTGCTGGATCGCGGCCAACTGGTCGAGCAGGGCACGCACGCCGAGCTGTTGGCACGCAGTGGGCTTTACGCCAGTCTCTGGAACCGGCAGCGGCAGGCGGAGAAGGCGCGCGAGGAGTTGGCCGAGGCCCTGGCGCAGGAGGGCATGCGTATCAGGGACGGACGCCTCGACGCCGCGGCAGCCCTGGAGGGAGTAGCCGAGGCTGGTGGGGCCACCGCCAGCCCAGGCGATGGCTTGCCGCCGGCGGGTTGATGCGCCGCCAGCAGCGCCTGGGCCGCTCGCGCGCGGGGATCCGAGGGGCGGCATGATTTTGCCCGGCGTGGGCGGCAGAATGTCAGCTAGGGGGACGGTCGGGACGTTGCGCGGGGCGGAGCGTGCGAGGTGGGTGAATGCACAATGGCGGCCCTGACCGGGCGAGCGAGCCCGGGCTGCGCCTGATCGCCGGCCGGGGACCTTCCCTGGCGCGGCAGGGCGCTCGGCGCCTCGGCAGGCTTGGCTTTTGGCTGTGGCGGCTCATCAGGCCGCTTCTCGCCGGCACGCTACAGGTCCTGTTGGCCCTGATCATCGTCTTTGAGGAGTGGGGTTGGCGGCCGCTCGCAGACATGCTGGGCAGGCTGGCACGTTGGCAGCCGTGGGCACGGATCGAATACGCCATCGCGCGGCTTCCGCCCTATGCGGCCCTGCTGGCCTTCGCCTTGCCCACGCTCATCCTGTTGCCGCTCAAATTCCTGGCGCTGTTCCTGATCGCCCGCGGCCAGCTGCTGCTCGCCAGTTTGTTGTTCATTGCCGCCAAGGTGGTGGCAACTGCCTTGATCGCCCGCCTGTTCGAGCTGACCCAACCGGCGCTGATGCAGATCGGCTGGTTTGCCTGGTCGCACGACACCGTCATGCCCTGGAAGGAGGCGCTGACCGAGCAGGTGCGAACCTCATGGCCCTGGAGGGTTGGTCGGCTTTGGAAGGAGCGCCTGCGTCGGCATTTGGCGGTCGCGTGGCGGCGCGCCTCCCCGCACGTCAGCCTCGCCGGCGCTGCCCTGGTAGCCGGCGCCGCCCTGTTAGGCCGGCGGCTGGGCGCCAATGCCATGCGCCTCTTCAAGACCATCAAGCGGCGTCTGGTGGCGCAGCCCTAGGCCTGCGACCTCAAGCGGGGAGGCCGCCAGCGAACTCGTGGCGGGCATAGCCCTGCAAATAAAGGAGCGCGGTCAGATCGCCATGCTCGATCGTGGCCGCCGCGGCGGCGGCCACGATCGGCTTGGCACGAAAGGCAACGCCAAGGCCAGCGGCCCGAAGCATGGACAGATCGTTGGCCCCGTCGCCGACGGCCAGCGTGTCGCGGGCATCGAGCTCGAACTCGCGCGTCAGGCGAATGAGGCTGGCGAGCTTGGCCTCGCGGCCGAGGATGGGCTGGCGCACGCTGCCGGTGAGCTGGCCGTCGACGATTTCAAGCCTGTTGGCCTGCTGGCTGTCGAACTGCAGCCGGGCGGCGATGCGCTCGGTGAAAAAGTCAAAACCACCGGACACCAGGGCGCAGTGGGCACCGTGGCGGCGCATGGTGGCAACCAGCGTCGCTGCGCCTGGCATCAAGGTGACCCGAGACGCATAGATGTCCTCGAGGATGCCGGCGTCGAGGCCCTTGAGGAGCGCGACGCGCTCCTCGAGCGCGGCCTCAAAGGCAAGTTCGCCGCGCATGGCGCGGGAGGTGATTTCGCTGATGCGCTCGCGCAAACCCACTCGCGCCGCCAGCTCGTCGAGGCACTCCTGCTCGATGATGGTCGATTCCATGTCGGCAACGAGCAGCTTCTTGCGCCGCCTGGCGGCCTCGGCGGGGACCAGATTGATATCGATCGGTCGCGGGGCCAGGGCGGCGCCGAGGCGGGCGCGCAGGGATGCCTGCTCACTTTGCGCGCTCATCACCACGAGACCCTCCCAAGCCGTCCCTGCGGCCAGCCAGCGCTGATCGCTCAGTTGGGCCGAGGCCAGCAGCGGCCGCAGCGCAGCGATCACCGCCTCGTCGATGACGGGCGCCGCCGGCGCGGCCGTCAGCAGCAGGGCATAGCGCATCATCTCAGGCATGCGGACCTCAAGCGGCGCAGGCACAAGGGGGCGAGCTAATCGGCGCCGGTCGAGCCGCCGCCGGCCGGCAGTTGATTTGCGCCGAAGACTGCGGCCTAACTGCCCGCATGATCCAACCCCTGGCAGGACGCGCCATCGTTATTGCCGGGCCGACCGCCAGCGGCAAGTCCCAGCTGGCCTCGGCGCTGGCCGAGCGCCTCGGTGGCGTCATCATCAATGCCGATAGCATGCAGGTCTACCGCGAGCTGGCGGTACTGACCGCCCGACCGCAAGCCGGCGAACTGGCGCGCCTCCCGCATGCCCTTTATGGCTTCGTCGGCGGTGAGGAGGCCTATTCGGCCGGCCGCTACGGCAGGGATGCGGCAGGGGCGATCGCGGCGGCACGGCAGGCCGGGCGCGTCCCCATTGTCGTTGGCGGCACAGGTTTATACCTGCAGGCCCTGTTGCAAGGTCTCTCACCCGTGCCCAGCACCGATCCAGCCGTGCGGGCCCACTGGCGTCAACAAGCGCAGGCACGCCCGGCGCGGGAGCTGCACGCCCTGCTTGGGGCGCGCGACCCGATCATGGCGGCGCGGCTGCAGCCCAGCGATCCGCAGCGCATCGTGCGTGCGCTGGAGGTGTTCGACAGCACGGGGCGCTCGCTCGCCGACTGGCAGCGCCGACCGGGTCGGCCGGTGCTCGAGGCCAGCGATACCATCCCGCTGCTGGTGCTGCCGCCAGCGGCCAGCCACGCCGCCGCCATCGCCCAGCGCTTCCAGCGTATGCTTGCGGAGGGCGCGCTCGAGGAAGTGCGCCGCCTGCTGGCGCTCGGACTTTCCCCCGAGCTGCCGATCATGCGCGCCTTGGGGGTGGCGCCGCTCGCCGAGCACCTCGCCGGCCGCCAGAGCCTGGCGGCGGCGGCCGCCGCCGCCGAATTGGCGACCCGGCAGTACGCCAAACGGCAGATGACTTGGTTCAGACGAAATATGATGTCGTGGAGGGCG
>DASTMQ010000109.1:0-15038 GCA_035714005.1 Hyphomicrobiaceae bacterium | reverse complement strand
CATATCGCCGGCGTGATCAACCCCCCGGATCGCCCGAAGTACCAGTACTGGACCAACGACAAAAAGGCGGCAACCCTTGAGGCTTGGCTCGAAGGGGCACGGGAGCATCCAGGCTCTTGGTGGCCGCACTACGCCGATTGGCTGGCCAAACACTCCGGTGGGCAGGTAAAAGCCCGCGCGCCCGGCCAGACCCTGGGCGTCATCGAGGACGCGCCGGGGCGCTACGTCAAAGTAAAAAGCTAACCAGAAAAAGGGGCGCCGGCTGCCGCGCCCGCGGCCCCTCATCAATTTTAGGATTTTGGCTGGGCGCCACCAGCGCTGCCGTCCGCCGCCGCTTGCTCCGGCGCGACGGCCTCAATCGCCAGCGTCCCGGCCGGCTGCAACGTGCCATTGGCGCGTGCCTCGGCGACGGCGCGCGCCAGAACCGAGGCGAGCGACATGTCATCGTCATAGCTGTCGCACGCCGCTGCCGCCGTCGAGGATAGCCCGATCACCAGCAAGGCGGCGGCAAGATCGCGCGGTCGCATGGGAAGCTCCTTGGGCGAGCGGTCGTGGCTAGTACCAGAGCGCTTCCAGTAGCCAGGCTTTGGCGCAAAACCAAAGTCACGACCCCGTGATCGCGGCGGGCTCGGCAGGCGCATTGGCCGGGCCACCGAGCCCCGCCGCCTCGGCCAGCAAGGCGTAGCTTTTGCGGCGGGCCACCTCGTCATAGGTCCAGGTTACCACCGCCATTTCCTGAACGTTGAGGCGGCGAGCCAGCGCCGCAATGCGCTCGATGACGTCGGTGGCGGTTCCGACAAAAGTTTCCCGCTGCATCTCGGCCAGGCGCCCCCGCTCCGCCTCCGTATAGGCGTGGGCGAGGGCAACGTCGGCTGGCTCGAGCGCAGCAAAGATGCCGCGATCGCGCAACAGGCGCACCCGCGCGCGGGAGGCAAAGTGATACTGGGCCTCCTCCCTTGTCTCGGCCGCCAGGGCCCAGACGCAGAGCGCGGTGTGCGGCACGGGGTGACGACGGCTGGGCTGATAGAGCTGACGATAAAGATCGAGCGCCTCCTGGCCGCCCCGACCGTCGGTAAAGAACCAGGCGAAGGCATAGGGCAGCCCAAAATGCGCGGCCACCTGCGCCCCATAGTCCGAGCTGCCGAGCATCCAGACCTCGGGCGAGGTCTCCCCTTCCGGATAGGCGCGCACCAGGCGGAAGGGATGGCCCTCGGGCAGCGGCGAAGCCGTCACCCAGGCCATCAGGTCGCGCACGTCGCTCGGAAATTGCGCCGGACGCTCGTTGGCGAGCGGATTGAGCGCAAAGGCCGTGCGCCCGTCCGATCCCGGCGCCCGGCCCAGGCCGAGGTCGATGCGCCCCGGCGCGATGGCCTCGAGCACGCGAAATTGCTCGGCCACCTTGTAGGGCGAATAGTGGGGCAGCATCACGCCGGCGCTGCCGACCCGGATGTGCCGCGTGCGCGTGGCGATGGCGGCGATCAGGATCTCGGGCGCGGTGCCGACGATACTGCCGTGATTGTGGTGCTCGGAAAGCCAAAAGCGCTGATAGCCCAGGGCCTCGCAATGTTGCGCCAGCGTCAGCGTGTTGCGGATCGATTCCGCATGCGGACGATCAACCAGGGCCACGGATTGATCAAGTACCGACAGACGTAACAGGACGCCATCCTCCTTGGCTGCGGACGCTGAGGGCGCCGTCGGCGGCGCAACTCGGCGCGCGCGCCCACCCCCCATGGTTCTATTGCCGGGCCGCCCGCCACGCCAGCACCCTTCTATCGGGTCATATCCAGTGTGTCCGGCGCGTCCGGCCCAATCCCGGTGTTTCGCGTGCCCTGTGCTTCAAGTCCCCTGTGCTTCCAGTCCCTGTGCTTCCAGTCCCCGTGCTCCCCGTCCCATGCTTGAGCGCGGCAGGGCCAACGGGGCGCGGGGGGTTGCGCGGCGGCCGCGGCGCGCAAGCTGCGTTGGGTGCAAGGCTCCCAAGCCTGGCGCTGCCGCAGCCGCCGCTTTTGGGGGCAACAGAGCGCTAGAAGGCCTTTGCCGGGAGCGGTGGCGCTGTGACATAAGCTCCGCAGCCCGCGCCATGGCGGTGAGCAACTGGAGATGGACGATGTTGAAATTCTACTACAACGGTTCTCCCAATCCGACCAAGGTCGCCCTGTTCCTCGAGGAGGCGGGCCTTCCCTACGAGGCGATCGCGGTCGACACGCGCAAGGGCGACCAGTTCAAGGCCGCCTTCCTCGCCGTCAATCCCAACGGTAAGGTGCCGGCCATCGTCGATGGCGACGCCACCGTCTTCGACAGCAACGCGATCCTGCTCTATCTCGCCGAAAAGACCGGCAAGTTTCTGCCCGCCAATACACCACAGGCGCGCGGCGAGCTGTTGTCCTGGCTGATGTTCGTCGCCACCGGGGTCGGGCCCTTCTCGGGCCAGGCCGTGCACTTCCGGCACTTCGCACCACAGCAGGTGCCCTATGCCGCCAACCGCTACAGTTTCGAAGTCGAGCGCCACTACGGCATTCTCGATGCCCGCCTGGCCAAGCAGCGCTACATGGTGGGAGATAGCTACACCATCGTCGACATGGATGTGTGGGGCTGGACGCGCCTCGGCCAGTTCGTGCTCGGCGAAGACCCCGCGGCGCGCTTCCCCAACCTCAAGCGCCTGATCGAGGAAATTAGCGCGCGCCCGGCGGCGCAGCGCGCGGCGGCTCTCAAAGATCGCCACAGTTTCAAGGCCGAAATGGACGACGAGGCGCGCCGCATCATGTTCCCGCAAAACGCCCGCCTGGCGAGCTAGCGAGGCCGGCAACAGCTGCAAAAGCCGGGCCGAGGTGGCGCCGCCCGCGGGGCGGCGCTGACCTCGAACCCCTCTTCGTGGGGTCGACCAGCCGCGGCCCGCGGCCACCGGCGCCAGGAGCGCGCATGCCCTATTCCAACTATCGGCCCGACTTGATGGGTACGGCCGCGCTCACGCCGACGGGTGCCTTCGAGGCGGGCTCGCTGCAGAGCTTTACCCTGGTCTACACCGCCGGGGCGTTCGGTATCGACGACACCGGCTCGATCAAGATCGGCTTTCGCTTTGCCACCGACTTCGGGCCGCTGCAATTCAGCGATCCGGCCGGGCAGGGCTACACCACGGTGGAGGCCTCAAACGGCGCGAGGCTGGAGGCCAAGTGGGAGTTCAAGCGCAACATCCGGCCCTGGAGCCGGTCGCTCTACATCGGCGTCGTGCGCGACTTTCTGGCGCCGGGGGATACCCTCACCATCCGTTTCGGGGATCGACGCTTCGGCTCACCGGGCGTGCGCCTGCAGACCTACTGCGAGAGCGCCTTCGAGTTCCGCATCTTCGCCGATCCGATCGCCACCTACGACTACGTCGCCCTGCCGCACAGCCCGCAGATCGCGCTAGTGCCGGGGCCACCGGTGCGCACGCTTGCCGTGCTGCCGACCTTGACGCGCCTCGACGAGCCGTTTCGGCTGGCGCTGCTGGCGCAGGACAAGTGGGGCAATCCGACCAATCGCGCCGATGCCACCCTTCGCCTGATGGGCGAGGGCCCGATCCTCAACCTGCCACCCCGCGCGCAGCTGCGGCCGGGCGCGTTTACCACCACGGTTGAGGGCCTGCGCGCGGCGGCGCCAGGCGACCTAGCCATCAGGGTGCTCGACGAAGCGGGGCAGCAAGAGCTTTGCCGCTCCAATCCTCTCCGGATCGCAGCCGCCGGCGCCCCCTGGCGCCACTTTTGGGGTGATACCCACGGTCAGTCGAACGAGACGTTGGGGACCAACACGGCGCGCGAGTATTTTGAATTCGGTCGCGATAAGGCCTGTTTGGACGTGATCGGACACCAGGGCAACGACTTCCAGATCTCGACGGCGTTCTGGCGCGAGCTCAACGAGCTGAGCCGAAAGTTCGATGCGCCGGGTCGGTTCGTGTGCATTCCCGGTTACGAATGGTCCGCCAACACCGCCTTGGGCGGCGATCGCAATGTGCACTACCGCCACGAGGGCGAAGCCATCTACCGCTCCTCGCATGCCCAGGTCGTCGACGGCGACGACGAGGCGACCGACGCCCACACCGCGCACGCCCTATTCGCGAAGCTCCGCGGCAAGGACTGCGTGGTGATGGCCCACGTCGGCGGACGCTATGCCGACATCAAGCTGGCGCACGACCCGATGGAGACGGCCGTCGAGGTGCATTCGGCCTGGGGCACCTTCGAATGGCTGCTGCGCGACGCCTTCGAAGCAAACTACCGGGTCGGCATCGTCGCCAACTCCGATGGTCACAAGGGCCGCCCGGGCGCCTGCTACCCCGGCGCCTCGTTCTTCGGCAGCATGGGCGGCCTCACCTGTTTCCTGGCCGAGCGCCTCGACCGCGACGCCATCTTTGCCGCCATGCGGCGGCGCCGGCACTACGCAACCACGGGCAATCGCGCCTTCCTTAACGTCTCGGTCGCAACCACTTTAGATGCCGAGGTCTTTGCCGGCGACCCGGCTCAAGGCTCAACGTCATCATCGCCGGCGCGGCACCTGATCATGGGCGACATCGCTCGGCTCAGGGATGACGAGGTCAGCCTGACGGTGGAGGTCATCGGCTCGGCAGCGATCGAGCGCCTCGACCTCTGGGATGGGCTTGAGCACCTGGAGACCATTCGACCGTATGGCGAAGCCGAGCTGGGGGCGCGCATCCGCCTCATCTGGGAAGGCGCCGAATATCGCGGTCGAGCCCGCACCACCACCTGGGACGGATCGCTCAGCATCGAGGGCAATGCCATTGTGCGCGCCGCCGTCATCAACAACTGGAACCTCGAGCGCGGCATCGTGAGCCAGGGCCCAGACCGCCTCAGCTGGAAGGCGGTGACCACCGGCAACTACGGCGGCCTCGATCTGTGGCTGGAAAAGCCGGACGCAGGGCGCCTTCGCTTTCTGACCGCCCCCGTTGCCGGCGAGCTTAATATTGCCGAACTTGGTTTGGCCGAGCGCGTGTTCCCCGCCGGGAGCCTTGAGCGCGCCATCAAGTTCAACAGGTTGCCGGTGAAGCTGCAGCAGCGCCAGCTGCTGCTGCAGCGCAAGCTGGCGCTGCGCGGCAAGGGTGATACGCGCCCGTTCGTGCGCGTGCAGCAGGAGGACGGCCACCGCATGTGGTCGAGCCCGCTCTATTTGTTCCGCTGACACACGCAAGCCGCGCCCCTGTCGGCGCCGCCGGCCGGGAAGGGGTCCGCAGCCTCGACCGTCAGGCGCGATTGAGGATCGTCACCCGACCCCTGGCGGGTTCGATCATAAGCTCATCGCCGCTGAGGATCAGCCTGGTCGGATCGCCGGCCTCGAAACGGTCGACCAAGGTCAACTCCGCGAAGGCGGCGCCCTGGGCCAAGATCGTGTTGCTGCGATCGAACACGAGGGCCTTGGGCACGATACCGCGCTCCTTCATCTCGCGCAGCATCCAGGCCGAAGCCACGCCGCCCTTGGCCGTCACCAAGACCAGGATCTTGTCGTGGTAGCTCTCGCCATACAGTCGGTGGGCGGGACGCGAGAAGGTGCCCTTGAGGCGATCGAGATCGTAGCGCGCGGAAAAATTGTCGACCGCCACCAGCGCCGTGCCGGTCACGGTCGGGCCGATGCCAGGGTGACAGTTGAGCACGATGGCCATCAGACGAGCCGCCCGGCGACCGCACTATCGATGCAGCGCTGCATGCTCGCCAGCGTAGGCCGATAGCCATAGCCGCCGATGATGTTGACGAGCTTGGCCGAGTTGGTGAGCAGGCACTGCCAGCCGTTCGCCTCGGCCATCTCGCGGGCGTAGCTCTGATAAAAACAGACGCCGGCCGTAACGATGCCGCCCGCCTGTTCGATGCTCTGCGTGAGCCGCATGCGGTCGGCGGCGAATTTGATCTCCGGCGAGGTCGCAACGATCAAGCTCGTATCGGCGTGAACGCGCCGGTCCTTGAGCAAGGAGGCGACCCGCTCCATCTCCAACAATGACAGCTGCGGCGCGGCAAACACCACGACATCGACCTTGTCGCCGTCGCCGGCGTAGGTGGCATAAAACTGCGCGATATCCTCGGCCCCAATCGGCACCGCCGCGGGGCTCGGGCGCCCCGCAAAGGCGGCCGCAAGCGTTGGCGCCTCCGGCGTCACGCCGGGTATGTGGAACAGGGCGACGGAGCCGAAGCTCGCCAGCGCCGCCCCGAAATGCTTGAGTTCGTCGGAATTGGGCGGGGTCTCCAAGCCGCTGAGGACGGGCACTTCCCAGTAGCTGTTGCAGGCACGACCGACGATGCCGCCAAGCGCACCCCAATCGGCAAGGTCACGCGGCCGCCAGCCAATGGCGAAGTGCTTGCTGCCGCCGCGATGCTCCTCCAGATGGTAGCCGTAGCGCGGCGTGCGACCCGTCAAACCCGCCGCCAGCGCCGAGGGTCCGCCCTCGAAGTTGCTGCGCGCGCCCATGACGCTGTTGCAATAGATGACAACGCCGGTGTCGCCGAAGGCCATGTGCTCACCGAAGACCGGCGGCAGGATGGTCTGGTAGTTGATGCAGGTGTTGGTCATCAGCACGCCGAGCGCCTCGAAGGCGGCGATCGTGCGCGCCTCCAGCCCGGCCATGGTCTCGGTCTGCTTTAGCCGCTTGTAGCTGGCAAAATCGAGCCCGCGCGGGTCGGTGATGGTCGGCACCGCCACCCGCCGCTCGGCGCTCGGCAGCCGGGCGATGGCCTCAAGCCAGGCGACCCCCGAGGCCCCGAGACTTTCGGTATCGGCCATAATATGGGCCTGGCCGACGCGCACGAAATCGGCCGCATCGAAAAAGTCACCGACGGCGATCTGATGCTTGATCGCCCATTGGCGCGCCGGGCCCATCTCGCCAGCCAGCATGGCCCGTTCTTCCTCGCCAAGCCGCATCCGCCCGCTCGCGCTCACGCCGGGTGCTCCGACACCTTTATTTTGCCGCTGCTTCCTTGAGCACGGGGGTAATGCGCGCCATCTCGCTTTCGACCAGCTTTTGCAGGCCCTCGGGCCCCCGATCGGCGGCCTCCGGAGCCGTGCTGCCGAGCTCGACGTAGCGCTTGACGGTGGCCGGATCGTCGAGCGCCTTGTTGAGGGCGGCGCTCAGCTTGGCGATGATCTCCTTGGGCGTCCCTTTCGGCGCCACCATCGCGTTCCAGGCACTGAAGATGAAGTCGACGCCCGCCTCCTTGCTGGTGGGCACGTCGGGCAGGCTTTCCAGGCGCTGCGCCGCGGCGATGGCATAGACCTTGATGGTGCCGGCCTTGATCTGCGGGATCACATTCAAGGACTGGTCGACCATGTAGTCGATTTGGCCGCCGACCAGATCGTTGAGCGCCGGCGCGGTGCCGCGGTAGGCCACCAGTGCCGGCTTGAGGCCGAACTGGGAATTGAACAGGGTGCCGGAAACGTGCGAGATCGAACCGACGCCGGCGTGGCCATAGCTGAGCTTGTCTTGGTTGGCCTTGAGATAGGCGATGAACTCCTTGAGGTCCTTGGCCGGGTTGTCCTTTTTGGAGACGATGGCCTGTGGCGTGAAATTGGCGATGCCGATCTGGGCAAAGCTGGTGGCCGGATCGTATTTGAGGTTGGGATAAAGCGCAGGTGCGGCCGACTGGGTACCCATGTTGCCGACGCCCAGGGTGTAGCCGTCGGGCTCCGCGGCCGCCACGCGCGCCATGCCGGTGGTGCCACCGGCGCCGCCGATATTTTCGACCACGAACTGCTGCCCGAGGCTGCGCGACAAGTGATCGCCGACAATGCGGGCAACCACATCGGTCGGACCGCCGGCCGCGAACGGCACGACCAGCGTGATCGATCGCGTCGGATAGTTGGGCTCGGCGGCCGCTGCGCTTGCCCCCAACAGGGCCAACACGAGCGCGCCAATTGATCGACCAGCTCGAAGCATTTGCCTCCTCCTCCTGCCCGACCGGGGCCGATTGCACCTGATGGGCGACCCAAGCAACGGTCTCATTCGGCTGCAATCTCAACCATTCTGCCGGGCCTTGGCAACTGCGGCCGGCCAACCCGCAGCCGGGGGAAGCGCCCGACGGGGCGCGCCATCTTGCCGCCAGGGCCGGCATGGCTGGACCAACGGCGCAAGTTCGGCCAATATCGCGCGCTGTGCGGGCCTGCCCTGCCTACGTCCTTGTTGTGAGAGACCCACATGACGTTTCGACCCCTTGCCGTCGTGAGCGCCTTGGTGCTTGCGCTCGCGGCGACGCCGGCTGCCGCCAAGACCTTCCGCTACGCCTTCCAGGGCGATCTCAACGCCCTTGATCCTTATACCCTCAACGAGAGCTTTACGCTCGGTGCCCTCGGCAACGTCATGGAGGGGCTGACCAAGCGCGACAAGGACCTGAAAATCATCCCGGGGCTAGCCGAGCGCTGGGAGGTGATCGATCCCCTGAAATGGCGTTTCTATTTGCGCAAGGGCGTCAAATTCCACGGCGGGGAAGACTTCACCGCCGACGACGTGGTCTTCTCGCTCGAGCGCATGCGCAGCCCCGGCTCGCAGATCAAGACGCGGGCACCGGCGGACATGAAGGCCGTCAAGGTCGACGACCATACCGTCGACTTCGTACTGGCCTCGCCCAATCCCATTCTGCACGCGGAATGGGACACCTGGTACATCTATTCCAAGAAATGGTCCGAGGCCAACGGCGCCACGCAGGCGCAGTCGGCGCAGGCAACCTCGCTCAATCCATTCGCGCTCAAGGCCAACGGCACCGGCCCCTTCATCATCGTCAGCCATGAGCCCGGCGTAAAGACGGTCTTCAAGGCCAACCCAAATTGGTGGGGCAAGCCCGAGCACAACCTCGACGAAGCGATCTTTCAGACCATCAAGTCGGACGCCACCCGCGTCGCCGCCCTGCTCTCAGGCGACATCGACATGATGGACCCGGTGCCGGTGCAGGACATCGATCGGGTCAAGAGCAATCCCAATGTGACCGTGCTCACCGGCCCCGAGTTGCGCACCATCTTCCTCAACATGGATTCCATGCGCGATGAGCTCCTGTATTCCAACGTCAAGGGCAAGAACCCCTTCAAGGATGCGCGGGTGCGCAAGGCCGTCTACCAGGCCATCGACATGGAGGCGATCCACACCAAGGTCATGCGGGGCATGTCGGCCAATTCGGCGCTTTTGATCTCGCCGCTGCTGTTTGCGCGCGCCGGCGAGTTCAAGCGCTGGCCCTACGACACCGCGGCGGCGAAAAAGCTGCTCGCCGAGGCGGGCTATCCCAACGGCTTCGAGGTGACGCTGGATTGTCCCAACGATCGCTACGTCAACGATGAGGGCATCTGTCAGGCCGTGGCGCAGATGCTGTCGCGCGTCGACGTCAAGGTAAAGCTCAATGCCATGCCGAAGGCGAAGTTCTTCCAGAAGGCCGGGCAGACCGACAAGTACGATTCCTCCTTCAACCTCTTGGGCTGGACCCCGGGCTCGTTCGATAGCTGGAACGTCATTGCCAACATCATTGGCTGCCGGGACGCCAACGGCAAAGGTGGCCTGTTCAACTACGGCGGCTATTGTAACCAGAGGATCGAGGAGCTGGCGCAGAAGATCCTGGTCGAGACCGATAACAGCAAGCGCGACGAAATGATCGCCGAGGCTTTCCGCATCAATCACGAGGAGGTGGGCGTACTGCCGTTGCATCAGCAGGCGCTGGCCTGGGGCGTGTCCAAGAAGGTCAGCATCGTGCAGCGGGCCGACAACCAGATCCTGTTTTACTGGGCAAAGATGCAGTAGGTGAGCGTGGCGCCGGGCGGATTGTCCCGGCGCCAGCCCGCGACGCAAACAGACCAATGCTGGCCTTTACCATACGTCGGCTATTCGAGGCGGCCATCGTCATGCTGACGGTGGCGCTGCTGGCGTTCGTGCTGTTCAGGTTTGTCGGCGATCCCATCAATCAAATGGTGGGGCAGGATACCTCGCTGGAAGACCGCCTGCGCTTGCGCGAGGAGCTGGGCCTCAACGATCCGGTGCCGGTGCAGTTCGCCCGCTTCGTCGCCAGCGCCGCGCGCTTCGATTTCGGCATCTCCTATCAGATGAAGCAGCCGGTGACCGCCATCATCTCCGAGCGGGCGCCGGCGACCATCGAGCTGGCGCTGGTTGCCGCCCTGTTCGCGGTGAGCCTGGGTATCCCGATGGGGGTCTACACCGGTATCCACCGCGAGAGCTGGCTATCCAAGCTCTTTCTCAGCGTCTCGCTGATCGGGGTGTCGCTGCCGACCTTTTTGATCGGCATATTCCTGATCTATGTGTTCGCGGTGAAGCTCGGCGTGCTGCCCTCCTTCGGCCGCGGCGAGGTCGTGCGCCTCGGCTTCTGGAACACGGGACTGCTCACCGCCTCGGGGCTAAAGGCCTTGATCCTTCCCGCCATTACGCTGGGCCTGTTCCAGATGACGTTGGTGACGCGGCTGGTGCGGGCGGAAATGCTGGAGGTCCTGCGCACCGATTACATCAAGTTCGCCCGCGCCCGCGGCCTGACGCTGCGCGCCATCAACTTCGGGCATGCCTTGAAGAACACCCTGGTGCCCGTCATTACCGTCATCGGCCTCCAGCTCGGCGCCGTCATCGCCTTCGCCATTATCACCGAGACCGTGTTCCAATGGCCCGGCATGGGACTGATGTTCATCCAGGCCGTGCAGAACGCCGATATTCCGGTGATGGCCGCCTATCTGCTGTTGGTGGCCTTTCTGTTCGTGTTGATCAACTTCCTGGTCGATCTGATCTATGTCCGCGTCGACCCTCGCATTCGCATCTACGGGCGCGGGGTGTGAGGCAAGCCATGCAGGACAGCGCCGACAAGCTTGCGCCTGCCGCCGCTCGGCCGGAGAACAGGCAGGCGGCGCGTGCCAATAGCGCCGGCCCAGGGCGCTGGCAGCGTTGGCAAGATAGCGATCTCCTGCATAGCTTTCTGCGCTCCAAGCTGGTGGTGCTGGCCGCCATCGTCACCGTGCTCCTGGTCGGGGCCGCCTTCCTTGCTCCCGTAATCGCGCCGCACAACCCCTATGACCTCAAATCCTTGAGCCTGCTCGATTCCAATCTGCCGCCGATGTGGGAAACGGGCGGCGAGCCCAGCTATCCGCTGGGCACCGACGACCAGGGCCGAGATATCCTCTCCACCATTCTCTACGGCACGCGCGCCTCGATCCTGATCGGCATCTGCTCGGTGCTTTTCGCCGTTGCCATCGGCCTGTCGGCCGGGCTGTGGGCGGGCTACGCCGGCGGGCGCGTGGATGCCTTGATCATGCGCATCGCCGATGTGCAGTTGACGTTTCCGGCCATTCTCACGGCCCTGCTGATCGACGGCGTGGCGATTGCCATCTTCAAGAATTACAACCTCGATGCCGCCAAGTTCGGCATCCTGGTGGTCGCCATCGGCCTATCGTTCTGGGTGCAATACGCCCGCACGGTGCGCGGTGTGACCCTGGTTGAGCGCAACAAGGAATACGTGCAGGCCGCCCGCCTGATCGGCATCGGCGCCGGCAAGATCATGTTCCAGCATATCCTGCCCAACGTGCTCTCGCCGGTGTTGGTGATTGCCACCATCAACCTGGCGCTCGCCATCATCACCGAGGCGACGCTTTCGTTCCTAGGCGTCGGCCTGCCCGCTACCGAGCCCTCGCTCGGCACCATGATCCAGATCGGCAACCGCTACCTGTTCTCGGGCTCGTGGTGGATGGTGGCCTTTCCCGGCCTGACGCTGGCGGTCTTGGCGCTCTCGGTCAACCTGCTTGGAGACTGGCTGCGCGATGCGCTCAATCCCAAGCTCCGCTGAAAAGATCGTGGGCGGCACGGCGGCCGCGAGCGAACGCCAGCCGCCGTCGCTGCCGCTCAAAGGCGGCTGTGCTTGCGGCGCCATCCGCTACCAAATTCGAGCCATGCCGCTCTTTCTTTACGCCTGCCATTGCACGGACTGCCAGCGTCATTCCGGCAGCGCCTTTAGCTTGGGGCTGCCGGTCGCCGCGCCGGCATTCCATCTCGAACAGGGCGAAGCCAAGGCATGGGCGTTCGTCGGCGCCGCCGGCATTCCCACCCGATTTTGGTTCTGCCCCACCTGCGGTGGCCGCATCTGGGGCGAACGCGAGGGCAGCCAGCGCGTCAACGTACGTGCCGGGACCCTTGACGATACATCGTGGCTGGTGCCACTGGCGCACTACTTCATGCGCAGCGCCCAGCCCTGGGAACGGCTCAGCAGCGATGCCGCCTGGTTTGCGACCCTGCCGAGCGAGACCGAGATCCTACCGCTGGTACATGCATGGCGCGAGCTTTGGCAACCGGACTGATCCTGATCGGTCGGCGGCAAGAATGAGCGAGCCGGTCCTTTCCGTGCGCGACCTCGTGATCGGGTTTCCGACCCGGCGCGGTATGCTCACGGCGGTCGACGGCATCTCCTTCGATATCGCCGCCGGCGAGGTATTGGGCGTGGTCGGCGAATCGGGCGCCGGCAAGTCGCTGACGGGCGCCGCCATCATTGGCCTGCTCGAACCTCCCGGCCGCATCGTGGCGGGAAGCGTGCACTTGAAAGGGAAGCGGACCGACAATCTCGAACCGGAAGCCATGCGCCGGCTGCGCGGCCGCCGTATCGGCATGGTATTCCAGGATCCGCTGACCAGCCTGAACCCGCTTTACCGCATTGGCGATCAGATCGTGGAAACAATCCGCACGCACACCAACGTCTCGACGGCAACGGCCTCGGAGCGTGCCATTGAGCTCTTGCAGGAAGTCGGCATCCAGGCGGCGCGCACCCGCATCAACGCCTACCCGCATGAATTTTCCGGCGGCATGCGCCAACGCGTGGTATTGGCCTTGGCGTTGTGCGCCGATCCCGATCTGCTGATCGCCGACGAACCGACCACGGCGCTCGACGTCTCGATCCAGGCGCAGATCATCGCGCTCATCAAGCGCCTGTGCCGACAGCGTGGAACGTCGGTCATGTTGATCACGCACGACATGGGCGTGATCGCCGAGACTGCCGATCGGGTCGCGGTGATGTATGCCGGTCGCATCGCCGAGATCGGCCCCGTGCGCGACGTGGTACGCCAGCCGCACCACCCCTACACCCGAGGCCTGATGGGGGCGATACCATCGGCCGAGGCGGCGCCCAGCGCGCGCCTCACGCAAATCCCGGGCGCCATGCCCCGTCTCACCGCCATCCCGCAGGGCTGCGCCTTCAACCCGCGCTGCCCACACGCCTTTGATCGCTGCCGGGTGCAACGGCCCGAACCGATGCCGGCGGGCAGCTCGCAGGCGGCCTGCTGGCTGGTGGCGCACGACGCCGGAGCGCAGCCATGAGCCTGGCGCCGGCCCTCGTCGAAGCGCACAATCTCACGCGCGTGTTCGACGTTTCCAAGCCTTGGCTCAATCGCCTGATCGAGCACGAGAAGCGCACGCTGCTCAAGGCCGTAACCGAGGTCTCGTTCTCAATCGCCAGGCGCGAGACTTTGGCGCTGGTGGGCGAGTCGGGGTCCGGCAAATCGACCGTGGCGCGAATGATCGTCGGCCTGCTGCCGCCAACCGTCGGCAGCGTCAGCATCGACGGCGTCGACATGTGGGCGCCGGCCTCGGCGGCCGAGCGCCAGAAACTGCGGCGCCGCCTGCAGATGATCTTTCAGGATCCCTATGCCAGTCTCAATCCGCGCTGGCGCGTCGACCGCATCATCGCCGATCCGATCAAGGCCTTTCGCCTCGCCGCCGATCGAGGGGAGATCGAGCACCGCGTCGGCGAGTTGTTGCGCCTGGTGGGATTGGACCCGGCCGATGGCCGCAAGTATCCGCACGAGTTCTCCGGCGGTCAGCGCCAGCGCATCTGCATCGCCCGCGCGCTCTCCTCCAATCCCGAATTCATCGTCTGCGACGAACCAACCAGCGCGCTCGATGTTTCGGTGCAAGCCCAGATCCTGAACCTGATGTGCGATCTGCAGGACCGACTGGGTCTCTCCTATTTTTTCATCAGCCACAATCTTGCGGTGGTGAAGCACATGGCCGCCCGCATCGGCGTCATGTACCTGGGGCGGATCGTGGAGCTCGCACCGTCGGGCGAACTGTTCAAGACGCCGAGGCACCCCTACTCGCGCATGCTGATCGACGCTCTGCCGGACCTCGCCATGAGCGGACGGCAACGCAAGCCGATCGAGGGCGAGATCCCCAATCCGATCAAGCCGCCGGCGGGCTGTGCGTTCCATCCCCGCTGTCCGCACGCCTTCGAGCGCTGCCGCAGGGAGACGCCGCAACTCAAGGCGGCAGGCCGCGCCAGCACCGCCTGCCATGCCGTCGCCGAGGGCAAGATCTAGACCAAAGAAAAAGCGCCGAAGGGTGCCGGCTCCTCGTCTTGCGCCCGCCTGCTTTAGAGCCGCGAACGTTTTGGCAAATAGAAGCCCGGCGACCGAGGGCGCCGGGCTTCGAGGCCACCAGCGTGGCCCAGGGGTTGTGCGGGCTTTAACGCCAAACTGGGAGGTGCCTTCAGGCACAACGGCTGTCACGCTAAGCGCCGCCGTCGAGCAGGGCATCATCTCCACTGCAGGCCCGCCTGATGATGATCAGGTTTTACGGGCGTTGTCCCCTGCGCGAACCTTTGATCTCGCCGGCCGGGTTCAACCAGGAAACCCCAGTTGCCAGGAATTCCGGTTGCCCATGAATTCCGGTTACCAAGAAATTCCGGTTGCTTGTCCGCCGACGTCCGGAGCCGGTAACGCGCCTTTGGGGAGCACCCGTCAGAGTGTTCCAATTGTCGGAAAGCGGCCGTCCTTGACCGATGCAAGCGCTTGCGGGTGTTGGGCGGCCTGAAAACTGCCCGGGGGCGACATTTTCGTAGACCTCCTTTCGCCAGGATCGAAGCAGCGTGGAGCGGGATTGGCCCCTCGTCAAATCACAAGTTGCACACACACACAAAGCTGCGGGCGAGCCTGGAAGCATGGGCCAGAAAGCACGGGCCAGAAAGCAGGAGCCAAAAAGGTCGGGCCAGTGCGCCTTTCTGTTAACGGGGTGTTTCTGGCTTCCGACGTAGCCTTGCCGGCGTCTGCGGCGCGGGACCGGGCTT
>DASTMQ010000108.1:0-4813 GCA_035714005.1 Hyphomicrobiaceae bacterium | reverse complement strand
GCCAGGCACTGGCGCGTCGGATCAGGTCATCCATAACTGGTCCCCAACTGCCGACCGGCCGAACGCGTAACCACCCCGCCTCCCGCGGTGCTTGCCTCCGCTTCGGTGAGCGGTGGATTTCGTTGCAGCGATCACCCAAGTCGCGGCGATCACTCAAGTCACCGAGGCAGGTCTGTCTCTTCAGAACCACCAAATTGCGTGAAAAGGGTGGCGAGGGCCGACCCGGCCTCCGCTTGCCGCGCTGGCCGCAACCATGCCGTTGGCTTTCCACGGGCGGCCCGCGGGACCGACTGAGCTCTAACCGAGGGGCTGAGCTTCGGCCCTTTTGCGTGCAAGGGCTATGTTCTTCTGCCGCTGCGGCGGCCCGCATGCTACCGTCAGCAAACCCAGTGCCGTGTCGCCCTGCGGTCACCAGACACACCATTGTGAGCGGAGGCAAACCACCGTGCCGACACGTTTAGCCGCCGTCGTCCGCCTCGCCCTGACCGGATTTGCCGCGGCTTCAACCTTCGCCAGCGCAACCGCGCAAGATATTTCGCTTGCAGCCACGCTGGCTCCAACCGGCAAACTCCGCGCCGCGCTGATCGTCTCCAATCCCGTCCTGGTGACCCGCCGTACCGATGGCTCGCTCGGCGGCGTGTCGGTGGTCGTTGCCAGCACGCTCGCGGCGCATCTCGGCGTTCCGATCGAGCTCAAGCCTTACGACAACCCCGCGCGCTACAATGAAAGCCTCGCGAGCGATGACTGGGACATCGGGCTTGCCGCGCGTGATCCCGCCCGCGCCGATCACCTCGCCTTCAGCGCAACCTTCATGGAGGTCGACAACGGCTACGTTGCAGGCCCGAACGCCGCGCCGACCACGGCCGACGAGGTCGACCGTGCCGGTGTGAAAATTGCGGTCGCGCAGGCAAGCGCGCCGCATACGGTGCTGAGACGCTTGATAAAGATGGCAGACATCATTCCAATACCCGGCGGCTTCGAGCCCGCCCGCGAGGCGCTGGCAACGGCAGCGGCTGACGTTTACGGCGAGAACCTGCACTTGGCACACCGCATTGCCGATGCCTTGCCCGGTGCCCGTGTGTTGCCTGGACGTTTTAACGTGGTGCAAATGTCGATTGGCGTACGCACGCGGGCTCGGTCGGCGCTGCCTCAGGTGGATGTCTTTGTGAACCGGATCCGATCCGATGGCACGCTGCAGAAAGCGATCGCTGAGGCCGGCCTGCGCGGCGTGCGGGTCCCGTGAGCGCTTTAGCTTGCCGTGAAACGGTTAGCTCGGCACAAAGGCCTTGATGGTATTGGCGCGCGCACGCGCGCTGACGCGACCCATGGCATCGGCCGGGAGACGCGCCCGCACGCGGATTTTGAGGCGTTCGCGGTCCTCGATCGCCATTGCGTCCAACGGCGGACGCACGCCTCCCGTGATCGTGCTCGTCGCCCAATACTCCTCGAAGCTGGCAAAGGTGCGCTCCACCACGATCTGCCGCGTCTCAACCCTCTCTAGTCCGGCCCCCCTCCACAACCCGCCAAGCGCCCGCAAGCCGCCGCTCATCGCATTGGGCGGCAGCAGCGGGGTGATGCCGGCGGCGCGCGTTTCCTGCCAAATCGGATCGAACGGAAAACCGCCCTCGAGCAGATCCCAGGCATAGGCCGCAACCAACCCACCCGGCCGAGCCACCCGCACCATTTCGGCGACCCCTTGGGCCGGGTCGGGGACGAAGAAAATGACCAGCGCCATGACGACCGCATCAAACCGCGCCCTTTCGAACGGCAGGGCCATGGCGTCGCCCCGGACAAAGGCGGCACCGCGCGCGCCCAGCCGCGCCCGGGCAACGCGCAGTTGCGCCTCGCTCGGATCGATGCCCTGCATTTCCATGGGAGCATACCGCTCGGCAACCAACGCGCTGAAGGCGCCCGTACCACAGCCGACGTCCAGCCACCGCAAGCCTTGCCGCGGCTGAAGCCAATCCAGGAAGCGCGCTCCCGCGAGCCGGCTCCAGGGGCTCATGCCACGCTCGTAGGCGTCTGCGTCTTCAAAACGAATGACCTGTTCGGTCATGGCTCCATCCAGGCCTGACGCGAGCCTTCGCCGTCCAGGCTTCGCGGTTCAACGGCAACAGCCTTAGAGCTTGAGGGTCGCTGCGCGTCGCCGCCAATCGGCGGCGCGGTGGCGTGGCGCGCTTTGGCTAGTCGCGGTGCGTCTTGATGCCGGCTGCCTTCACGAGGGCTGCGTCCGCAGCGATCTCATTTGCAATGAACGCGTCGAAGTCGGTTGCACTCATCGGCATCGGCTCGACGCCCAGCGCGAGGAATTTGTCGCGCACCTTAGCCGTCGCCAACGCCTTGGCCGCTTCCCGGTGCAAACTGTCGACGATGCTGCGGGGTGTTTTTGCCGGCACGAACATGCCAATCCAGAATGGATACTCCGCATCGCTGAACCCGGCCTCGGCCGTGGTTGGCACGCCAGCGAGCGCGGCCGAGCGCTCGGTGCTGTTGACAACCAGCGCCGTGAGCTTGCCGTCTTGCACGAGCGGCAGGGCGTTGCCAACGGGGGCCAAGAAGAAGTCGATGCGGCCGGCGATGATCTCGCTCAAGATTTCGGGGCCACCCTTGAACGGCACATGCACGGCTTCGATCCCGGCGCTGGCCAGGAATCGAATGGCACTGAGATGGGTCGCCGTGCCGACGCCCGCCGAGCCGAAGCTGAGTGCACCGGGCTTTGCCTTGGCCGCGGCCACGAACTCGGCCACGGTCTTAAACCCGCTGGCCGGCGAAACCACCAGCACGCTCGGGGCAAGGCCAAGGGGGATGACGGCCGCAAAATCCCGAACCGGATCGTAGCTCAAGGTCGGATGCAGGGCCGGTGCGATCGTGTGCGCGGCCGAATTGACAAGAAGGGTGTAGCCGTCGGCATCCGCCCTGGCGACGAGGCCGGCGGCCGTCGTCGACCCGGCGCCCGCGCGGTTTTCAACGACGATGCTTTGGCCGAGTTGCGTCGACAGCTGCTCGAACAGAATGCGAGGGAGGATATCGGTGAGCGTGCCAGCAGCGAACGGCACGACCGCCCGCAGCGGCTTCGCAGGCCAACTGTCTGCCTGCGCCCCTCCGGAAATAAGGGCGAAGGCGAGTGCGGATAGGAGCGTCAAGCGGGATGCCTGCATGAGCCATGTCCTCCGTTCGCAAGCTTGGCGCACCAGCGCGCCTGCCGAGGCGCTCGACATTGGCAATTGCGATCCCTATGCGTCCAATACATAATATGCCTAGTGTGCGATACCGTTCTGGCATAGAGATTTACCATGCACCTTCGCTACGCGCAAACCTTCGTCACCGTGGTCGAGTTGGGCACCGTATCCAAAGCGGCCATGCGCCTTCGCATCGCGCAACCCGCCTTGTCTCGCCAGATCAGCGCTCTCGAACACGAGCTCGGTCTGAAACTCTTCGATCGCGTGGCAAGCCGACTGGTGTTGACCGGCGAGGGCGAACAATTGCTCGGGGATTGCCGCGCGCTATTGAACTACGCGAGCGCCGTGGCTGAGCGGGCGCAGCTGCTTCGACGCGGCGACCGTGGCGTGCTGAAGGTGGCCACCTCTCCGCAAATCATTGAAAGCGTCCTTGCCGACTTCTTGCACGCTTACGCTGAGCGTTACCCCAAAGTGCAGGTTAAACTGTTCGAGGCATTGGGCTGGCCCGACACCAGGGCCATGTTGGAGCGCGGGGAAGTCCACCTGGGACAAAATTTGCTTCACGCCGTAGACGCAGCCGACCAGCGTTTCGGCCGCCATCCCCTCGAGGCGATCGACTTGCTTGCGGCCGGGCAACCGACGCTGACGCTCGGCAACGGTGGCACGATTGAGATCGGCCGGCTCTCAGCTCACCCCTTGCTGCTGCTGGATGGCAGCTTCGTCTTTCGCCGGACCTTCGATGCCGCCTGTCGCCTCGCTGGCTTCCAGCCCAACATCACCTTTGAAAGCCGGGCTCCGCACACGCTGCTGGCGATGGCAAGCAGGGGGCATGGCGTGGCCATCATCCCGTCGGCATTGCAGACCGCTCGCTACGCGCTACGCATCGTCGGCATCACCTACCGTGGCAAGCCATTGCGCGAGCCGCTCGCCGTCTTCTGGGACAAACGACGTCCCCTGCCGCGCTACGCCACGGCCTTTTGCGAAATGCTGGCAGGGCACATGCGTGAGGTCTTCCCGATTACACGACCGTCCGCGCCAAAGCCCGGCGCCCGAGCACGGCGAACCGCGTCGCGTCGGCCATAGAGGAACTCGGCACTCCGATAACGCGAGCGTATCGTGCGAGCCGCCGCGCGCCTCAAAGGGGTGCGGCCGGACATAGCCGCGGTGCCAAGGGCAGCTAATGCGGCCAATCAACAAATCGGTCGCCCCTTTCCAGGGTATTTCCCGATACCGGCGCCACTGCCCTTAGGGCGACCATCACCACCTCTCTATTAGAGGTGTCCATGGCCACCGCAGCCCTTTTTCGCGTTCGTCGCGCCGGGTCTCTCAAACAATTAACGATCGCCGTCGCGAGCTTGTCCCTCGCCCTTGTCACGACCGCCTCGGCCGCTGCGCCGCGCGAGCCCAGCAGCGAGCGGGCCGCGGAGCTTGACCGTCGCGCCGTGGAACGGCGGGCGGTAGAAGCGGTGATCTGGGGCATGCCCGCGGTCAACTATGACCTGATGCTGCAGGAAATGTTGAATAAGACGGCGGGCAAGGTGAACCAGATGATCTACTGGGGTCGCCCGCTCGACTGGAAAAATCAGACGCTGACGCCCAATCCCGACACGCTCTACTTCATGTCGTTCCTCAAT
>DASTMQ010000107.1:0-4914 GCA_035714005.1 Hyphomicrobiaceae bacterium | reverse complement strand
CATCGACCGCCGGGGCCGGGCTCGCCGGCGCCAGGCCGATGAGGGCCAGCGCCAAAACTTCCCGTTTCACCTCGCCCTCCCGTGCGGCCGTGGTGGGAGCCGACCCAATCGGCCGCTTTTTCCTCCCCGTCAAGCGCGGCGGCAAGCACAAAAAAAGGTCGGCCAAGGCGCTGGAGCGTCCCCGCCGGGGCTTGAGGCCGCACCGCATCGCGCGCAAACGGGCGCCTCGTCGCGCGCAAAAAAGCCGATTAGACTCTGCCCGTCAGTGCCGGGTTCGCCTTGCCCTTACCCTGGCCCTTGCCCTGGGCCGCGCCGGCCGGGCGCTGGGTGCGGGAGGCCTTTGGCCGGTTGGGTTGGTTTGGAGCTGAGCTCGAAATGCGCCGCTGTAAGATGTTCGCTGCCGCGCTGCTGGGGGCCCTCGCCTTTCTTGCCACCGCGCCAGCCGTCGCGCGCGAGCTTTCCAGCCAATGGCAGGCGCCGCCCGGTGATGCCTTGGAGCATACGGCCGCCGGCTTTGCCAAGATCTTGTGCTCCGCCGTCTTTATCACCGGTCGCGATCTGGCCACGGCCGTTGCCGAGGATGGTTTCTTTGTGGCACCGCGCGCCGAACGTCGTCTGCTCAAGCCCACGCTCGATGCCGCAGGCCAGGCCGTCTCGGTGCGCCTGCCCAATGGGCTCACGCGCTCAGCCAAACTGGTGGGCGAGCAAGGCTGCGTCACCCTGCCGGCCGGCGCCGACGCGCCCTTCTTCACGCCCGTGCCGGTCGCCTCGAGGCTACCCGACGCGCACACCCAAGCTTGGCCAATGGGCGATGCCGTCGCGGACGCCGCCACCGGCGCCGCGATCGATCAGCCGATGCTGGCCGCCGCCACTGCCGCCGCCTTCGATCCGCCGCAGGGGCTGACCGCGGCCTTCGTCGTGGCGCACCAGGGGCGCATCATTGCCGAGCGCTACGCGGCAGGAAGCGACCGCGACACGCGCCTACCGGGCTGGTCGATGGGCAAGAGCGTGACCGCCACCTTGCTGGGGCAGCTCATCCATGACGGTGCATTCCAGCTTTGGGCCCCGGCCCCCATCGAGGCGTGGCAGGCGGCGGGCGATCCGCGCCGG
Organism: Hyphomicrobiaceae bacterium; assembly: GCA_035714005.1. Classification (GTDB taxonomy): domain Bacteria; phylum Pseudomonadota; class Alphaproteobacteria; order Rhizobiales; family Hyphomicrobiaceae; genus AWTP1-13. Next base: position 3,804 of record DASTMQ010000107.1, on the reverse strand, counting down.
GACATCCGCATCGCCGATCTCTTGCGCATGTCGAGCGGCCTTCACTTCATCGCCCCGCAGGACCCCGATTTCAATCCGGCGCGCGGCTATCCCGATCACCTCTACGTCTATACGGGTGCGATCGATGCCTTTCAGTGGGCCAGCAGCCGTCCCGCGCAATGGTTGCCCAACACGGTCGGACGCTACCGCAACTCCGACCCGCTTGTGATCGGTGCCCTGATCAAGCAGGCGGTTGTTGCCCGCGGCGAGGAGTACTTGTCCTACCCGCAACGGCGCCTGTTCGACAGGCTGGGGATCCGGCGCTTCGTACTCGAGACCGACCCTTACGGCAATTTTCTGCTGCAAGGCTACGAGCTCGGCACCGCACGCGACTGGCTGCGCCTTGGCCTGCTCTATCAGCAGGACGGGCTTTGGAACGGCGAGCGCCTTCTGCCCGAAGGCTGGAGCAATTTTGTACGCACGCCGGCCCCGGCTTGGTCCGAGCCGGTCTATGGCGGCTTCTTCTGGCTCAACCGGCTGCGGCAATGGCCGGTGCCCGAGGACGCCTACTACATGGCCGGCTCGGGCGGCCAAATCACCCTGATCGTGCCGACCCACGATCTGGTGGTCGTGCGGCTTGGCCATTACCAAGGCGAGCCGTTGGGCACCCCGGCGCTGGCCCGCGCCCTCAGTTTGTTGCTACGCGCCGTGCCGCAGTCCCGCGCACCCTGGCAGCCGCCACTCTAAGGGCTCGTTTGCCTTGTGCCGGCGCGCGTCGTCGCCATCGCCCTCGCCCTGGCCCTGGCGCCAGGCCGAGGCGCACCAGGGCGGAAACAAAGAAAGGTTGGCGGCGGCGGCTGGCACGCCGTCCGCCGCCTAATGTCGTTGCTCAGGCCTGGAGCACGCCGGAGGCCTTGGCCACGTGGGTGGCGATGGCATCCATCAGCGGCGGCGACAGACAATCGTAGGGTTCCAGCTTGAGCTCCCGCAAGCGCGCGCGCACGGCCGGCATCTGGTCGGGCTTGGCGCCCGATTCGATGATCGAGGAGACGAAGGCGGCAAACTCGGGGGCCGACCAGCCCGCATCCTTCGACAGCTCGGTATGGATAAAGTCGAGACCGTAGAAGGGGTGCTTGGTGTTTTCGATGCGACCATACATATGCACGCCGCAGCCCGTGCAGGCATAGCGCTGGATCGCCGCGTTGGCATCCACGACTTTGAGTTTTTCGGCACCCTTGCTCACGGTTAACTTGTCGCGCGGCACCACCGCGACCTGGGAAAACAAGGCGCCCGCCGGCTTCCAGCACTTGGTGCAGCCGCAGACATGATTGTGGGCCGATTGGCTACCAACACTGACTTCGACGGGATTGCTCGCGCATTGGCAGGTGAGCGTGCCGCCAGCGAAGCTCGATGCGCCGGGCTTAACGCCATTGTCAACGGCTGGATGAATAGACGTCTGTGCCATCGCAGGTCCTCCCTTATTCGCCGACGGCGCATGGGTTTGCCGCGGCGGTTGACCACTTTCTTTCGACCTCGTCACACCAATGAGATTTAGAAAGCTGCTCCAAGGTTTCATGTTGGCCTCGATCTCAGTCTTTCCGGGGGAAGCTTAGACCTGTCTTTCCCGCTTGGAAACTTGCAATCACGCAAAAACCAATCAAGATCGCATGAGCTGCATTTGCCCTTGGGGAGCCGGGCGCGGGTGGGACGTCTCCCCCCGCTTTTTTGCCCGCCGCTCAGGGGCCAGCAATAACGGCCGACGGTGTCCATGGTATGGTGCCGCCAGCCTTATGCCCCCATCGACCCAGATATCGACAAGGAGGAAGCCGCCATGAAGTCCCGCGCTGCCGTCGCCGTCGAGAAGGGAAAGCCGCTCCAGATCATGGACGTGGAGCTAGAAGGACCGAAGGCCGGTGAGGTGCTGGTCGAGATCAAGGCAACGGGGATCTGCCACACCGACGAATTCACCCTATCGGGTGCCGACCCCGAGGGCCTGTTTCCGGCCATTCTCGGCCATGAAGGCGCGGGTATCGTCGTCGATGTCGGCGCCAACGTCGCCAGCGTGAAAAAAGGCGACCACGTCATCCCGCTTTACACGCCCGAATGCCGGCAGTGCCCCTCCTGCCTGTCGCGCAAGACCAACCTGTGCACCGCCATCCGCGCCACCCAGGGCCAGGGCTTGATGCCCGACGGCAGCTCGCGCTTCTCGCTCGACGGCAAGCGGCTGTTTCACTACATGGGCACCTCGACCTTTTCCAACTTCACCGTGCTCCCCGAAATCGCCGTTGCCAAGGTCCGCGAGGACGCCCCGTTCGATAAGATCTGCTACATCGGCTGCGGCGTCACCACCGGCATCGGCGCCGTCCTCAACACCGCCAAGGTGGAGCCCGGGGCGACGGCGGTCGTGTTCGGTCTGGGGGGCATCGGCCTCAACGTCATCCAGGGTCTGCGGCTCGCCGGCGCCGATATGATCATTGGCGTTGACGTCAATGCCGACAAGAAGCCCTGGGGGGAGCGCTTCGGCATGACCCACTTCGTCAATGCGAGCGAGGCCGGCAAGGATTTGGTGGGCCACCTCGTCAACATGACCAAGCGCGGGGCCGACCAGATCGGCGGCGCCGACTACACCTTTGACTGCACGGGCAACGTCACGGTGATGCGCCAGGCGCTGGAAGCGTGCCATCGCGGCTGGGGCCAATCCATCATCATCGGCGTGGCACCCGCGGGCGCCGAAATCGCCACCAGGCCGTTCCAGCTGGTGACGGGGAGGGTGTGGAAGGGTACGGCCTTCGGCGGGGCCCGCGGCCGCACCGATGTGCCCAAGATCGTCGACTGGTACATGAACAAAAAGATCGAGATCGACCCGATGATCACCCACACCATGCCCTTGACCGACATCAATAAGGGGTTCGACCTCATGCATGCTGGCAAAAGCATTCGCAGCGTCGTGATCTACTGATTTCCGAGCGCGGGGCCCGCGGCGCGCCGAGCCCGTCGGCGGCGGCGCGCCCAAGCCGGCTTTAACCAAGCAGACCTAAAGGCGCGTCCGTGCTGGCGCGCCTATTTGGTCTTGCCGTCGGCCGAGTATTGTTCCAGGAACGCCAACAGGTCATTGATATCTTTTTCGTCCGTTATGCCCGGAAATACCATCTTGGTGTTTGGAATCTTCGCCTTGGGATTCTTGATGTACTCGCGGAACGTGGCCTCGTCCCAAACGATCCCGGAACTCTTGTTGGCCTCCGAATAATTAAAGCCTTCGACCGTGCCGGCCTTGCGCCCAATCAAGCCATTGAGCGAGGGCCCCACCAGATTCCGTGCACCCGGGCCCACCTGATGACAGGCGCGACACTTGTTGAAGACGGCCTTGCCGTCATCGGCATTTTGCGCCAGGGCCGGCGTTGCGGCCAGGGTCATGGCCAGGGTCATGGCCAGGGTCGAGGCGAGCGTCGCGGCAAGCAGCGCGAGGGCGGCCAGAGGCCGCGCGCGGACATGTTGCAAGCACAATTGGCAATCGCGGTGATTTGGCATGCGGGGTGCTTGGAGCGTTGGTTGAGCGGTGATGGCCGAGCCGACGAGCCGACCGGCCAAACTTCGCGTGGACGGGCGCAAGACTAGCGTAAATGTGGCGGGAACGTGAAGGCGATCGGGCCGGCAAGACTGGAGCCAAGCGCCTGCTGGCACTTCGTCGCAATCACGCCGGCGCCCTTGGCGCTGAGCCAGGCTGGCTCAACGCCCATCTAGTTCCGCCGGCAGGTAACTGCTAACTTCCATGCCGACCTGCTGTTCTTCAACCTGAGGCTTATCCCACGCTTTTTTCATGGCTTG
>DASTMQ010000106.1:0-7521 GCA_035714005.1 Hyphomicrobiaceae bacterium | reverse complement strand
CGGCCCACCACACCGTGTGCGCAGGCGGTACAGGGCAAGGTGCGGCTGGGCCCCAACGGGTCACGCCTTTGGCCGGAGGGGAGCTTGGCGCGCCTTTGTCACGGCGCGGAGACGTCGGTCGAGCCGGCGCGCTGCTTTGATGAGCTGATGCGCGGCAAGATCAGCTGGGGAACGGGCAGTACCTGGACGGTGGCGAACGCCTTGATCCTCTGTGCCGGCACGCGCAATGCACGCCAAACGCTTGACTGTTTTGCCACCAACATTGCCGGCAACGAAACCTGGGCCTCGGCCATCAACGCCTGCCGGTTGGCCAAGCAGCCGTAACGAGACCTCGCCGCGCGGCAATAGCTGAGCCGGGCGCCACCTCGGGCAAGCCCGACGCAGGCGCTTTCCGCCTGTGCTCAGAGGAGGCCACCTTGGCGCTCGACAAAGCTGGCGATGGCCGCAACGCCCTCGCCCGTCTTCAAGTTGGTGAAGACGAAAGGCCGCTCGCCACGCATGCGCTTGCTGTCGCTTTCCATCACGGCCAAGGACGCCCCCACATGCGGGGCCAGATCGGTCTTGTTAATGACCAACAGATCCGAACGGGTGATGCCGGGGCCACCCTTGCGCGGGATTTTCTCTCCTTGCGCGACATCGATCACGTAGATGGTAAGGTCGGCGAGCTCGGGCGAGAACGTCGCCGCCAAGTTGTCGCCACCGGATTCGATCAGCACCAGGTCGAGATTGGGGAAGGCGCGCTGCATCTGTGCGACGGCGGCCAAATTGATGGAGGCATCCTCGCGGATCGCCGTATGCGGACAGCCACCGGTTTCGACGCCCAGAATGCGCGCTTCGGGCAGGGCGCCAGCGCGGGTGAGGATCAGGGCGTCCTCCTTGGTGTAGATGTCGTTGGTGATGGCGCAGATGTCGTAGCGGTCGCGCCAGGCCTTGCACAATCCTTCCATCAACGCCGTCTTGCCCGAGCCGACCGGGCCGCCGATACCGATCCGCAGCGGACCGTTGGGTGACTTTGCCATACCTCCTCCTTCATGGCTTCACGACCTGAAGAGCCGCGTATACTGAGTTTCGTGCCGCATCGAGGCGATGTCGACCAGGATGGCGGCGCCGCCGGCGTCCTCGAGCCGGGCCGCGAGCGCGGCGGCAACGAGGCTTGGCAGCAAGGGCTCCAATCCGGCCAGCACGCGCAGGCCATCGGTCTGGCCGAGCGGCACGAGCCGCACGCCGGCCGAGACGAGATTGGCCGCAAACGCCTGCAGGAAGGCGTGCGCCGAGCCGGCCAGCGGCAGCCCGTGCGCCGCCGTGCTGGCGCCGACGGCGACGGGATAGGCGATCTCGGCGCCCATCTCGAAGGCGCCCAGCAGCGCCGGGTGCGGCCACACCGCGCTGACGGCGGCGAGGAAGGCCGTGCCTTGGCCCAGCGTCTCAAGGCGGCGTTCCGCCGAAACGGCAAAGGCGGCCGCTAGCTCGGCGACCTGCCGCAGCCGCGGCGTGTCGGCGGCAGTCAGCGCCCGCCAGGCCTCGGCGAAAAAGATGAGATCGCTGCGGCCAGCGCCGTGCACCAGCACATCTTGGATCCAAGCCGCGAGCGCGACCCCATCCCCGATGCGGCCGCTTTCCACCACCCACTCCAGTCCATGCGAATAGCTATAGCCGCCCACCGGAAACGCCGGCGACAGCCAAAGCAGCAGGCGGGCGAGGTCCGCGGCGGCCGGCGGCCGCCCGTCGGCGCTCGAGGTCTGCGCGCCCGGCCGGAGAGCCGAGCGCCCCTTCCCGGGCGTGTCTTTGCCGTGCCCCGGCCGCGCCGCGCCAGTGTGCTCCGAGCTCGTCATCGGCGCTCGTCTCGGGCGCGCTCGGCTGCGGCATGATGCTGGTGGAGGTGGCTGTGCCCGGGCTCTTGGCCGCGGTGGGACGCGTGCGCGGCGCCCGCGTAGGCGCCGCGCTCCGGGTTGAACGGGCCTTCGCGTTCACGCACGGCGGCGCCGAGGCCGCGCACCATCTCGGCGATGACGTGATCTGCCCGGATCAACAGGCTGCCCTCGCCGATCTCGCAAGGCAAATGCCGGTTGCCGAGATGCCAGCCAATGCGCGCCAGCGCCCGCGCATCGCCGCAGACGATTTCCATCAGGCGCTCGGCGGCGGCCTCGACGCCGACGATGCGCCCATCCTCCAGCTTGAGGCCGTCGCCGGCGGCGAGCACGGGCGCCCTGGCCAAATCCAACAGGAAGGCGAGGCCAGCGTTTCCCGTCAGCGCGATGCGTCGCCGCGTGCGCCGGTCGTAGTCGAGGCACACGACGTCGGCGGCAGGGCCGGGCCACTGGCCGGCCGGCAGGATTTCGGTGGCTCGCAGCATGTCCTCACCTCGTGTTTGGCGCCTCGGCTTTGGCACCTTAACTTGGCGCCTGCGGACGCGGGGCGGCGCCCACAGCGCCTCACCGCGCCACTGCCTTAAAACGACCGCCACCCGCTGCGGCTGCGCCCGACAGGCCTCAAAACAAGAAATAGCGCTGCGTCATGGGCAGCGCGCGCGCGGGCTCGCAGGTCAAAAGCTCCCCGTCGGCGCGCACCTCATAGGTCTCGGGGTCGACCTCGATATTGGGCGTGGCGTCGTTGAGAAGCATGGATTTTTTCGAAATGCCGCCGCGCGTGTTTTTGACCGCGATGAGCCGCTTGGCGAGGCCCAGTTTGCCGGCAAGGCCGCCGGCGGCGGCCGCCGCGCTGACGAACGATACCGCCGAGGAGGCCACCGCCCGCCCGAAGCTCGCAAACATCGGCCGATAGTGCACGGGCTGCGGCGTCGGGATCGATGCATTGGGATCGCCCATCGGCGCGGCGGCAATACTGCCGCCAAGCAACACCAGGTCGGGCTTCACTCCGAAAAAGGCCGGGTTCCACAGCACCAGGTCGGCCCGTTTGCCGACCTCGAGCGACCCCAGCTCGTGGGCGATGCCCTGCGCGATCGCGGGGTTGATCGTGTACTTGGCGATATAGCGGCGAACGCGGAAGTTGTCGTTACCCGGCCGATCCTGCTGCAGCGGTCCGCGCTGTGTCTTCATTTTGTGCGCCGTCTGCCAGCAGCGGATGATGACCTCGCCGACCCGCCCCATCGCCTGGCTATCGGAGGAAATCATCGACAGGGCACCGAGATCGTGCAGGATGTCCTCCGCCGCGATCGTCTCGCGCCGGATGCGGCTTTCGGCAAAGGCGATATCCTCGGGGATATTGGCATCGAGGTGGTGGCACACCATGAGCATGTCGAGATGCTCTTCCAGCGTGTTGACCGTGAACGGTCGCGTCGGATTGGTGGAGGAGGGCAGAACGTTGCTGAGCCCCGCCACCTTGATGATATCGGGCGCATGGCCGCCGCCGGCACCCTCCGTGTGAAAGGCGTGGATGGTGCGGCCCTTGAAGGCGGCAATCGTATCCTCGACGAAACCGGACTCATTCAGGGTATCGGTGTGGATCATCACCTGCACGTCGTGATCATCGGCCACCGCCAGCGCGCAGTCGATGGCGGCCGGCGTGGTTCCCCAATCCTCGTGCAGCTTGAGACAGGCGGCGCCGCCCACGATCATTTCCGTGAGCGCCCTGGGGTCGGAAGCGTTGCCCTTGCCGGCAAAGGCCAAGTTCATGGGAAAGGCATCGGCGGCCTCGAGCATGCGCGCCAAATGCCAGGGCCCGGGCGTGCAGGTCGTCGCCGCCGTGCCCGTGGCGGGACCGGTGCCGCCGCCGATCATGGTCGTGATGCCGGAATTGAGGGCCTCTTCGATCTGCTGCGGACAGATGAAGTGGATATGGCTGTCGCAGCCCCCCGCCGTCAGGATCTTGCCTTCGCCGGCGATCGCCTCGGTACCGGGGCCGATGATAATGTCGACGCCGGGCTGGGTATCCGGATTGCCGGCCTTGCCGATCGCGGCGATGCGGCCGTCGCGAAGTCCGACGTCGGCCTTGTAGATGCCCGTGTGATCGATAATGAGCGCGTTGGTGATGACGGTGTCGACGGCACCATCGGCGCGGCTAACCTGGCTTTGCCCCATGCCGTCGCGGATCACCTTGCCGCCGCCGAACTTTACCTCTTCGCCGTAGCTGGTGAGGTCCTCCTCGACCTCGACGATCAGGTCGGTATCGGCCAGGCGCACGCGGTCACCGGTGGTGGGACCGAACATGTCGGCATAGGCCCGGCGCGACAGCTTCATCGGCATCAGTCGAGCTCCCCCATCACGGCACCTTGAAAGCCAAAGACGCGCCGTCGGCCGGCAAAAGCCACCAGGTTGACCTCGCGGGTCTGGCCCGGTTCAAAGCGCACCGCCGTGCCCGCGGCAATGTCCAAGCGATAGCCGCGCGCCCGATCGCGATCGAATTTAAGCGCGCCGTTGCTCTCGGCAAAATGATAGTGCGAGCCGACCTGGATCGGCCGGTCGCCGCTATTGGCGACCGACAGCGTAATGCGCTCACGCCCGGCGTTGAGCTCGATATCGCCGGCCGCGCACATGACTTCACCTGGAACCACCGCCCACCTCCTCAAGCACCAGCAACACGCGGCAGCGCCCGCCCGGCCCGGCGCGGAGCTCCGCCATCCCGACCGTTTTGCACCTGCCCACCGCCTATCTGATCGGCTGGTGGACGGTGACGAGTTTGACCCCGTCCGGAAAGGTTGCTTCCACCTGCACGTCGGCGATCATCTCGGGTATGCCCTCCATGACTTGGTCCCGGCTCACCACATGGGCCCCGGCTTCCATCAGCTCGGCGACGCTGCGGCCATCGCGCGCGCCCTCGACCACGAAATCCGAAATCAGCGCCACCGCCTCTGGATAGTTCAGCTTGACGCCGCGCTCGAGCCGGCGGCGCGCGACCAGGGCGGCCATGGAAATCAAAAGCTTGTCTTTTTCGCGCGCAGTCAGGTTCATGTCCCACCCCGGCCTTCAGCATGTCCAGATGCGCGGCAGCGGCTGGCCGTGCAGCGCTTCGATCAGCGGCGCCAGTTGGGCCTTGAGGCTCAGCCCATCCGGGGCCGCGGCGCGCGCCACCAGCACGCCGTTCACCCAGCTGACAGCCGCCGTGGCGCCAGCATTGTGCAGCATGGTGCGCGCTTCTTCGATGCGCTCCTGTGCAGCAGGCGCCGCATAAAGCAAAAGTCCGGTGGCTCCGGCGCCGTCCAGCACGGCCGGGCGGGCCAGCACTTCGGCAATCGGACCTTCGAGCCGCAGCGCCTCTGCGAACAGCAGGGCGCCCTGGCGCCGCAGCCGCCAGGCATCGCGCAGGCTGCCCTCGCGCACGCTTTCGCCCATGGCGGCGCGGCCAAAGATCAGCATCTCCAGGCCAAGGAAACTTGCCTCGGCGCTCAAGTCGACCTCCGTCGTGCGCCTGAGGCAGGCGCGGTCGAAGACGATGGTCGGCTGCGGCAACCACGCCAACTTGGCGTTGCCGGCGACCGACAGGGCAACCACGATCGTGGCCGCATCCTCGCGGGCGCGATAGATCTTCTCGGCGGCGGCCGTGGTCAGCACAGCGTTGGCGCCAGCACCGAGATGCGCTGCTATGGCCAGGCTGTCGCCGCCCGTCAAGCCGCCGGCGGTGTTGATCAGCACGGCCTCGCAAGGCTCGCCCGGCCCGGTCTTGGGAAAGCGCACGCGCGCCGCTCCGCTTTGCTCGAGCACGGCCAGGCGCGTTGCTCCCCGCCGATTGACCAGGTCCAGCCGAACCGATCCTTGGCTGCGCGGCAGCCAGTGCATGGCCTGGAGCACGGGGCGATGATCCTGTTTGCAAAGCTTGAGACTCTAGACCGTAAGGTAGCGCCGAACCTCGGTCTCAACCATGGTTTTCCCGGCGCCGGCAAGCACCACCTCGCCGCGCTCCATCACGGCATAGGTGTCGGCGAGCTCGCGCGCAAAGTCGAAGTATTGCTCGACCAGGATGATGGCCATCTTGCCCTCGTCGCGCAGATACCTGATGGCGCGGCCGATATCCTTGATGATGGAAGGCTGAATACCCTCCGTCGGTTCGTCGAGCACGATCAGCTTCGGCTGCATCATCAGCGCGCGCGCGATGGCCAATTGCTGTTGCTGCCCACCCGAAAGATCGCCGCCGCGCCGGCCAAGCATGGAGTTGAGCACCGGAAACAGATTGAAGAGTTCGCTCGAGAGTTTGCGCGCCGGCCGCGGCAGGCGTGCATAGCCCGTTTCCAGGTTCTCGCGCACCGTCAGCAGGGGGAAAATTTCCCGACCCTGCGGCACGTAGGAGATGCCAAGCCGTGCGCGCTCGTGCGTTTTGAGCCGCGTGATCTCGCTGCCATCGAAGAGGATGCGGCCACGGCTGACCGGCTGCAAACCCATGATCGCCCGCAGCAGGGAACTCTTGCCGACGCCGTTGCGCCCGAGCACACAGGTGATCTCGCCCGGTTGAGCCGTCAAGGAAACGTCGCGCAGGGCCTGCGCGGCTCCATAGTGCAGATCGATGTTTTCGACGCTCAGCATGCCCTTGCACCTTAGCTCCTGCACCCGCGCCGGCCGGCGCCGGCCAATCCGGGGCCGAGCAAGAAGGGGCGGTGCGCAAAGGCCGCCCGCCACCTAACGGCCCAAATATACTTCCACCACGCGCTCATTGGCGCTCACCTCGTCGATGCTGCCTTCGGCCAGCACCGAGCCCTCGTGCAGCACGGTTACCTTGACGCCAAGGCGGCGCACGAATTCCATGTCGTGCTCCACGACGATCACCGTATGGTTTTTGGCGATGTCCTTGAGAAGTTCGGCCGTGGTCATGGTCTCGGCATCGGTCATGCCGGCGACCGGCTCGTCGACCAGCAGCAACTTGGGGTCCTGCGCGATCAGCATGCCGATCTCGAGCCATTGCTTTTGGCCATGCGAGAGCGAACCGGCCAGGCGCTGGCGCTGACCGCTGAGGCCGATGGTGTGCAAGATCTCGCCGATGCGCCCCGCCTCGTGCACCGTGGAAGACCACGCCAAGTTGCCGCGCACGCTGCGGTCACCCTTGAGCGACAACAAAACGTTGTCCTCCACCGTATGATTGTCGAACACGGTGGGCTTTTGGAACTTGCGCCCGATGCCGAGCTGGGCGATGGCGGCCTCATCCTTGTTGGTGAGATCGATGCCCCTGTCGAACAGCACCGCGCCGCTATCGGGCCGGGTCCGACCCGTCACCACGTCCATCATCGTCGTCTTGCCGGCCCCGTTCGGTCCGATGATGGCGCGCATCTCACCGGGCGAGATATCGAGCGAGAGCTTGTTGAGGGCGCGAAAGCCGTCGAAACTCACGCTGACGCCGTCGAGGTAGAGCAGGCTCGGCGTGATCTCGTGCGGCTTGGCAATAGAAAGATCCATGGGGCTCACTCGGCGGGCTGCGGCAAGCCGCTCGCCGGCGGGCGAGCCGTGGCGCGGTCGTCGCGGTTGAATTGGCCGGAAGGCGTGCCCGCGCGCATCGGGCCCTCGCCCGCGCCTTCCAGTCGGGGCGCCGGCCAATCGGCGGCCGCCGGCGCCGGCGGCGCGCGCTTGGCCAAGAGGCCCA
>DASTMQ010000105.1:0-7031 GCA_035714005.1 Hyphomicrobiaceae bacterium | reverse complement strand
GTCGCAGCCCTCCGCTCCGCTCTCATCCGGCGCCTTGGGCGTAAGCGGCGGTGGCGGCGGAGCGATCTTGAGGGGCGGTGCCGGCAGGCTGGGCGCGGCCTGCGGCGCCGGGGCCGGCAGAGGCGCCGGCGCTAGCCCCGGCAAGCCGCCAGGAATCGGTGAAGGGGCGGGCGATGGAACCGGCGCCGGGTTCAGGCGCTGCGCCAGGCGCGCGCCCGGCCGCGACAGGGCATCGGCTGCGGCGGCGTGCGGAGGCAAAAGTATGCCGCAGACAAGCGCCAGCAGGCCAAGTTTGGAGGCGCCGCGGCTCATGTGCCACCGAGCCATTGTGCGCGCGCCCAATCCACCGCCCGCCGCAGCTGGGTGCCCGCCGTCACGCCGGCGATCCACGCTACCGCGGCAAGGGTGAACGGCAGCATGAGATGGAAATACCTGAAGACGACAAGGTCGAGGGCAATGACGAGGAAAGAAGCAACCCGCCAATCGAGAAAATCGAAGCCGCGCGTCTGAAACCGGGCGCCAAGCAGAACGGCCAGCGCCGCGAGCAACCCCAAAAAAATCTGCGCGCTCGAACGGTCGAGCTCAGCATAGGACCGATTGCCGTCGATCAACTCCGCGGCCATATGGGCGTGAATGTCGACGCCGCTCATTCCCTCGCCCGTGCGCAAGGACAGCGGCGTCCAATGCCGATCGAGCGAGAACAACTTGCCGCCAATGATGATGACCTGGTTCTTGGCCAGCGCGGCTCTTTGCTCGGGCGCGGCGCCCAGGAATTGATGCGCGGGAATTTCCGCAAAGGTGCCGCGCCCGTCGCCGGGCGGCAGCAGCCAGGCAATGCGATCGGGCGGCGTCCTTCCCGTCCAGCCGGCGGCCCTCGCCAGCACCGTGGAGAAGCTCTCCCGGTAGCGGGCCTGGGCCGGGGCGCGGGCGCGATAGCGCACGACATGATCGGCTTCGGGAGCAAGATCGATGTAGCCGGCCTCGGCCCCACTCTTGGCAATGAAGCGCTGTTGGTTGGCGAGCTGCGCCGGGCGGCTGGCATCCTCGAAGGCACCGAGCACAACCTTGGCTCTGGTGTTTTGTAGCGTGGCCGTCAGTTTGTCGTCGTAGGGCTGTTCGGTGTCGCGGGCAAAGTAGAAGTCCAATCCGATCGCCAGCGCCCCGGCCTGGTCGACGGCCGCGACGAGGTCGGCCAGATAGCCGCGATTGATCGGCAGAATGTAGGGCAACCCCGCCAGGCTATCTTCGGTTACCGGGATAATGACCAGCCGCGCATGCGCACCGGGCAAGCGATCGGACAGGAAAGCCGTGCGCCAGTCGGCGGCCCAGTGCTCGGCCCGCAGCAGGGCCGGCGCCACGGCCGGCACCAGGAACAATCCGAGCAACACCAGGATTGCGCCCGCGCACAGGGCAAAGTTGAGCCGCGAGGGACCGCGCGAGGGATTGGCCCCTGCCGTCGCTGAAGAAGATACCGCCCGCACGGGATAGCCCCCGACCGGCCGAGCTTTGGCAGCTTAGCCCTCGCAACTCTCAGCCGAGACGCGCGCAACGTCAACCCGCGACGGCACACTCGCGCAATGATAGTGGCATTCGTGCCCTGCCGTCGGCGGCGCCACGGGTGGGCTTGCTTTTCTTTTCGCTTGTCTGCCGCCGACGCGCCAGAGAAGAATTGCGCCCGCGCACGTCTTTTACAAACTCGGCGCCGCGCGCGGGCGCACTGCGGAGGCAGCAAATGACGACGCGACGACACTTCATGGCCACCGGCGCCGCTGCGTTGGCGGCAACGGCAGTGACCCCGCCAGCCTTCGCGCAGTGGCGTCCGAGCGAGCGCTACCCGGATCCGGCCGTCGAGATTTTGGACCCGAGCTTTGCCAAGTATCGCCTGGCCTTGGCCAGCGTCGAGCGGCTTGCCACCGGCATGCGCTGGAGCGAGGGTCCGGCCTGGTTCGGAGCCGGTCGCTACCTGCTCTGGAGCGATATTCCCAACAACCGCATCATGCGCTGGCAAGAAGAGACGGCGAGCGTCAGCGTCTTTCGCCAGCCGTCCAATAACGCCAACGGCAACACCCGCGACCGGCAGGGCCGACTTGTGACCTGCGAGCACGACGCCCGGCGCCTGACGCGCACCGAGTTCGACGGCACCGTTACGACCCTGATCGACACGTTCGACGGCAAGCCGCTCAATTCACCCAACGACCTCGTGGTCAAATCGGATGACACGATCTGGTTCACCGATCCACCCTTCGGCATTCTCGGCAATTACGAGGGCCACGTGGCAACGCCCGAGCTCCCAACCAACGTCTATCGGTTCGACCCCGCCAGCGGCCGCGCCACGGTCGCGGCTGGCGACGTCAATCGACCGAACGGGCTCGCCTTCTCGCCCGACGAATCGAAGCTGTATATCGTCGAGGCGGGCGTCACGCCGCGCGTCATCAAGGTCTACGATGTCGTCGACAACGGCAGCAAGCTGGCGAACGGACGCCCCTTCATCACCGCCGAGGCCGGCGGCACGCCCGACGGCTTCCGCCTCGACGTCGACGGCAACCTCTGGTGTGGCTGGGGCATGGGTAACGAGAAGCAGGACGGAGTCAAAATCTTTGACGCTACCGGCAAGCCGATCGGCTTTATCGCGCTGCCCGAGCGCTGCGCAAACGTGTGCTTCGGCGGCCTCAAGCGCAACCGGCTGTTCATGGCGGCCAGTCATTCGCTCTACTCACTGTATGTCAACACCCAGGGAACGCCGGGCGGTTGACGCCGGCGGGGCTCCTTGGCGCCGCCGCATCCCGGCGGCCGAGCGCGTGTTTCGCGCGGATGCCCGACGTGCTAGCGATGGCGCTCCGTTGCCGTGCCGCCGACCGGGAGCTGTGCTCGTGCGCACCTTGATTTATGTGGCTCCGCCCTCGATCGAGGATGCTATCGGCGAATTGCGTCGGGGCGAGGCACGACCGCTGGCGGGCGGCACCGATCTCTTGCCGCAGTTGCGCGAAGGACGCCGCAGCGCCGATCGCATCGTCGATCTCAAGCCCATAGCCGAGCTTAGCACCATTCGCCCGCTGCCGCAGGGCGGCCTTGCAATCGGCGCGGCGGCGAGTGCGACGAGCGTTGCCCGGCACGAGCTCATCGCCGCGCGCTACCCGGCAATCGCCGCGTCGGCGCGGTTGCTGGGAAGCGTGCAGGTGCAGAACCGCGCCAGCCTTGGCGGCAATGTGTGCAATGCGGCGCCGTCCGCCGACGTCGTGCCGGCCCTCATCTGCCACCAGGCGTCTGCCGAGATTGCCGGTGCCGCCGGCCGCCGCAATACGCCGCTCGATGAGTTTTTCGCCGGACCGGGCCGCACCGTGCTGCAAGCCGATGAGGTGCTGACGGCGCTGTGCCTGGCGGCGGTGCCGCCGCGATCGGCCACCACCTACCTGCGCTTCACACCGCGACGGGAGATGGATATCGCCATAGTGGGTGTGGCGGTGCGCATCGATCTCGCCGAGGATCGCTCAATCGCGCTCGCCCGCGTCGCCCTGGCGTCGGTGGGACCAACCCCCATGCGGGCGCTGTCCACCGAACGCCTGCTGCGGGGCAACAGGCTCGACCGCGATCTGTCGCTGGCGGCGGCCACCGCTGCCGCCAACGCTGATGCGCGACCGATCTCCGACACGCGGGCGTCGGCCGACTATCGCCGCGCCCTGGTCGAGGTGCTGACGCGGCGTGGTCTGGCCGCCTGCGCGCGCACGCTCGATATTGCCTTGGAGCTGAGATGAAGACGCTGCTCAGCTGTACAATCAATGCTGAAGCGCACACCGTGCTCGTCGATGCGCGCGATACGCTGCTTGATCTTGTGCGCGAGGGTCTCGGCTTGACCGGCAGTAAGGAAGGCTGCGGCAACGGCAATTGCGGGACCTGTACCGTCCTGTTGGACGGCGCCGCCGTCAATGCCTGTTTGGTGCTGGCCCTGGAGGTTGCCGGACGCGAGGTCGTGACCATCGAAGGGGTGGCGAGGGCGGGTGAGCTGCACCCGATTCAAAGCGCCCTGGTCGAGACCGGCGGCACCCAGTGCGGTTTTTGCACGCCCGGCATCGTCTTGGCGGCCAAGGCCTTGCTCGACACCAATGCGGACCCGAGCGAACAGGATATCCGGCAGGCGATTGCCGGCAACCTGTGTCGCTGCACCGGCTACGGCAAGATCGTCGATGCGATCGCGACCGCCGCGGCGCGCCTGCGGGAGACCGCGACATGAACCTTGATCCAACCGGCGCGCCGACGGCCGAGCTCAAGGTCATCGGCAAGCGCCTGGCGCGCGTGGACGCCCGGGAGCGCGTCACCGGCCAAGCGATCTATCCTGCCGATCTGAAGTTGCCCGGCATGGTGCACGCCAAGATCCTGCGCAGTCCACTGGCGCACGCGCGCATTCGCGGCATCGACAGCACGCGAGCACAAGCCATCAAGGGCGTGCTTGCCGTCGTCACAGCCGCGGACTTTCCGGCCCTGCCGGTGGGATCCACCATCCCCATGGGTGAGACCGGCTATGACATGTGGATGGTGGCCGCCATCAACATGGCCCGCGACAAGGTGCATTGGGTCGGACAGCCCGTCGCCGCCGTCGCCGCCGTCGACGTGCACACGGCCGCGGCCGCGCTGGCGCTGATCGCTGTCGACTACGAGCCGCTCGAGCCCGTGCTGGGCATCCTCGCCGCCATGGCGCCGGAGGCCCCGGTGCTGCACGAACACGTCTTTACCAAAGGCATCGAGCCGCGCCCGCGGGCGGCGAGCAACGTTTGTTCGCGCGTCGTCATCAGCCGGGGCGATGCCTCCGCGGCGCTGCAAGAAGCGCACGCCAGCGCCCGTGTCCGCGTTGAGGTCGACACCGCGCATCAAGGCTATCTGGAGCCGCAGGTCGCGATGGCGCAGGTCGATGCCAACGGCTTTGCGACGGTGTGGGCCTCCACGCAGGGCCAGTTTACCGCTGAGCTGATGATCGCGCGCATGCTGGGCCTGCCCGCCTCGAAATTGAAGGTGGTGCCGCTGGAAATCGGCGGTGGTTTCGGCGGCAAGATCGCCATTCATGGCGAAGCCGTCGCCGTCCGCCTGGCGCAGAAATGCCAGCGGCCAGTCAAGCTGGTGCTCACGCGCGAGGAGGTATTGCAAGGCGGCAGCGGTCCGGCGGCCGGCGCCCTGATCGACATCGCCGTAGCCGCGCAAAAGGACGGCGGCCTGCGTGCCATCGAGGGCACCTATCGCATGGATGCGGGCGGTCTGCCCGGCATGAGCCCGTCCCTGTTGATGCAGGCTTCGGCCGCGCTCTACCAATGCCCCAACCTCAGCCTCGAAGGTTACGACGTCGTCACCAACAAGCCGCGCACCGAAGCCTACCGCGGACCGGGCGGCATCCAGGCGGCCTTTGCCGTCGAGCAGGCCATGGACATGCTGTGCCAAAAGCTCGGCATGGACCCACTGGAATTCCGCAAGCGCAACGCCTCCGTGACCGGCAGCCTGATGCCGATCGGCACGCCGTTTCCCGCCATCGGGCTCGACACCATCCTGGAGGCGGTCGGCCGCCATCCCTGCTGGACCGAGCCGTTGGCGCCGGGCGCCTTCCCGCGCGGCCGCGGGCTGGCGCTCGGCTACTGGCGTGGGACGTCGATGACCTCGGCGGCGCATATCACCATTGCCGGCGATGGCCGGCCGATGGTGACGATGGGAGCCGTCGATCTCTCCGGTACCCGCTCGACGATGGCGCAGGTCGTAGCCGAGGAGTTCGGTTTGGCCATTGAGGACGTGCACGTCCAGACCGGGGATTCCAAGTCCGTTGGCTACAGTGACGGCGCTGCCGGCAGCCGCGTCGCCCGCACCATGACCGCGGCCCTGGTCGAGGCCTGCGCGGACGCGCTGCGCCAGCTCAGGATGAGGGCGGCCGAAAAGCTGCAGAGTGCCCCGGAATTGCTGCACTATGCCGATGCTGTTTTTCGCGCACCACAGCCGAGCGGTGCGGCAATCTCATTGGCGGAGCTGATGCAGGCCACCTTGACCGACGGGGCCGTGGTCGGGCGAGGTGTTTCGAGCAAGCTGCCGCTCGGCGTCGAGATCGGCGCCCACGTGTGTGATGTGGAGGTCGACACCGATAGCGGCCTTGTCACCGTTCTGCGCTATACGGCTTTTCAGGACGTGGGCCTAGCGCTCAATCCGATCGCGGTCGAAGGCCAGATCGAGGGCAGCGTTGTGCAGGGGCTCGGCTGGGCATTGCTGGAAGGCTTCGACTACGGCCCCGACGGACGCCTGCGCAACGCCAGCCTGCTCGACTATCGCATGCCGACTGCACTCGACGTGCCGCGCATCGAAAGCGTGATCGTTGAGACCCCGGTGCCCAACGTGCCCTATGGCGTGCGTGGCGTCGGCGAGGTGCCGATCGTGCCGCCGGCGGCGGCTGTCGCCAACGCCATCGCGCGCGCGGTCGGGGTGCGGGTCTGTCGCATGCCCATGACGCCCGAGCGCGTGCTTGCCGCCATCCGGGCGGTGCAGGCAGGCCCGACTTGAGCTGAGCTTCAAGCCTTTTTGTTCAGCCGCGCGATCAGGGCCGAGGTATCCCAGCGATTGCCGCCCATCTTCTGCACCTCGGCGTAGTAGCCGTCGATAATCTTGGCGATCTCGATGATGGCGCCGTTGCGCTTGGCCTCGTCCATGATGATGCCGAGATCCTTGCGCATCCAGTCGACGGCGAAGCCAAAGTCGAACTTGTTTTCGTTCATGGTCTTCCAGCGGTTGTCCATCTGCCAGGACTGGGCCGCGCCCTTGGAAATGGTCTCCATGACCTTGGCAATGTCGAGACCGGCCCGCTGCGCAAACGCCAAGCCTTCCGAGACGCCCTGCACGGTGATGGCGACGATGGTCTGGTTGACCATCTTGGTGAGCTGGCCGGCACCAGCCGGACCGATCAGGGTGGCCATGCGGGCATAGGTGTCGATCACCGGCTTTGCCTTGTCGAACGGCGCCTGATCACCGCCGATCATCACCGTCAGCACGCCATTCTGGGCGCCGGCCTGACC
>DASTMQ010000104.1:0-4982 GCA_035714005.1 Hyphomicrobiaceae bacterium | reverse complement strand
TCTGCATTTTATTATGCTGGTGAAGTCCTGGTCGCCCGAGCTCATCCTTTACGCCGTGCTGATCGCGGGCCTGCTGGCCTTCCGACTGCTGAAGCGTCGGCCGCGCGCGGGCGAGGCGCGACGCCCGGCGAGGGCGCGGTCCCCTCATGACAAGCGCCCGCTTGAGGTCGGCCCAGGCTGACGGTGTAGGCTCCGCCACCCGACCCCGCGCGCCACCCCCGTGGGAGCCTGGGGCGAAAGCAGGGGCAGTGCCCCTGCAAGGCTTCGGGTCCAAGCGCGTCCTAAGCGCACTTTTTCAATCTGGTGGCACAGGCCTTATGCAAGGAGGTCGGCCCAAGGACTGCCAGCCCCCGGGGAATGCCGGCTTCGGCAATGTTGGCCCCGGGAATGTTGGCCCCGGGAATGTTGGGCCAAGCAGGCTGGCTTAAAAAAAAGCGCGGGGGGCGCCGAGAAACGAGACCGCCTTCGAAGCTGAAACAGCTGCCAGCGCCCACCCCCGTGTCGCAGGCAAGCGCCTTCTTGTGCCGCAGGCACCGGCCATCTTGTGCCGCAGGCACGCGCGCCGCCCGCCCGCGCGGACGGACGGACGGACGGGCGGGCGGGACGGGAAGCCTACGTGGCCTGGGCAGCGGGCCGCCGCAGGCCCATGTATTGCAGCTCGCCCAGCAGGGCCACGACAATGGCCTGCGCTGCCACGAAGGCAATGCCAAGCCCGGTCGGCGCCAGCTGGCCGCTCAGCAGCAACAGGAAACTCGCGATCGCCCAGAGCGCGTTGCAGGCGATGATGACCCAAACCGCAGCCGGTTCGATGCGCGCGCGCGTGGCCACAAACGCGACAAAAGCCACGTAGGGCACAAGTACGAGCCCCGCCCCGCGCAGCAGGGCAACGGGGAGGCCAAGCATGCCGTCGATCAGACCGGCGGCGGCAATCACAAGCAAGGCGGTGGCCCCACTGGCGACGGCGTCCAGCACCAGGGCACGGCGCAGAAACGTGGATGGTTGGGCTGACATGGCGAACTCCTTTGCTCAGGTTTGTGCGGGTATGATCGAGCCCAGGAGAGGCGAAGTCGATGACCTCTGAGGTAAGCGACACTGACTATTGGAGGCCGGCATGCTGTTCATGGTGATCGAGACGTTTCGCAATCAGGATGCCAAGGCCGTCTACCGGCGCCTGCGCGACAAGGGGCGCGCCCTGCCCGACGGCCTCCTCTTTATCAACAGCCATGTCAGTGCCGATCTCGGCCGCTGTTTCCAGCTCATGCAGGCCGACGACGTCACGCTCCTGCAGCGTTGGGTCGCCGAATGGTCGGACCTCGCGCAGTTCGAGATCGTGCCGGTGGTGGCGGGCAGCGACACCGCCGCGGCGCTCGCCACCTGCCTTTGAACGGCCGCCAGCAGCCGCTCAACCGGCTAGCGTGCGCGCAACGGTGCAAAGTTCAAGTGCACGCCGGCATCGACCATCAGCGTCTCACCGGTGATGTGGCGGGCAGCATCGGAGATCAAGAACATCGCCGGACCGATGATGTCGGCGGGTGCGCCGGCGCGTTTGAGGGGCGCATTGCTGGCGACGCGCTCGCGTAGCTCGTTGGCCTTGTCTTCGCCGATCCCTTGCCGAAACCAGCGCGTATCGATGAAGCCCGGACAGATGGCGTTGACGCGAATCTTGGGCGCCAGCGCTCGGGCCAAGGATAGCGTCATGGTGTTGAGCGCCCCCTTGGATGCCGCGTAGGCCACCGAGGAGCCGCCACCGGCAACCCCGGCAATGGAAGAGGTCATCAACACGTTGGCGCTGCTGGAGGCCTCGAGCAGGCTGCGACAGGCGCGCACCATCTGGAATGGGCCCACCGTATTGACGGCAAAGATGCGCAGAAAGTCCTCCTTGGAGAGGCCGTCCAGATCGGCGTGGTTGGGCACGTGTTTGCTGGTACCGGCGTTGTTGACAAGCGCGTCGAGCTTGCCGAAGCGCTGGGCCGCCTCGGCGATCTTGCGGCAGTCGGCATCCTCGGCAACGTCGCCCTGCGCCAACACGGCAGCGGCGCCCGCCTTTTTCACGGCGGCAGCGGTCTCTTCTGCCTCCGCAATGCTGCGCGTGCAGTTGAGAATCACGGCCTTGGCGCCGCGCTCGGCGACGCCAACGGCGATGGCGGCACCGAGGCCCGTGGCCGAACCCGTGATCAGGATCACTTTGCCGTCGAACTCTGCCATGCCAGCTCCCCTTTTTTAATTTGCGCGTGGCCGCCACGACGGCCGCGGTTCTCACGACGCCTTAACGAGCAGACGGCGCGCGTCGGCTAGTATTGTGGCGTGGTCGAAGGCCAGCGGCAATCGGGACCAGTGCTCGACCCACTCGACGGCGGCGGCATCGTCGCCCGCCGCCGCTTTGGCGCGCCCGACCCGGGTGAGAAAGGCGATGGAGCAGGTGTGACCACGCGGGTCGCGCCGGGGATCGGAATAGACGCCGATCAGGCGCAAACGGCCGGCGCGCACGCCCGTCTCCTCGCTGAGCTCGCGTCGGCAAGCTTGCTCCACGGTCTCGCCGATTTCGACAAAGCCGCCGGGCAGAGCCCGCATGCCCTTGAACGGTGGATGCCTCCGCCGCACGAGCAGCAGCCAGCCTCGGGCGTCGACGACCACGCAATCGACGGTGAGCAAGGGCGTGCGCGGCAGGGGCATCGCTAGCCCTCCGGCTCAGATGCCGAACCTTGCCTTCATTTGTTTCAAGCCCTCGTGGTGCGGCGTGAACATGGCGCCCCCAATAAGGCCGCCGTCGACCACGATGTCGGTAGCGTTGATGAAAGTCGAACGATCCGATGCCAACCACAGAACGCACTGGGCGATATCGTCCGGCAGGCCGGAGCGGGGAATGGGTTGCGCCTTGGCGAAGACCTCCTGTATGGCATCGGCCAGGGCGTCGGCCTTGCTTGCCTCCACCCCCAGCGCCTTCGGCAGGATGCCCGTGGCAATGGCCCCGGGGGAGACCGAATTGACGCGCACGTTGTGCTCGCCCAGCTCCATCGCCACGCATTTGCTGAGATGGTTCACGGCCGCCTTGGCGGCGCCGTAAACCATGGACGTGGAGCGCCCCGTCTGGTGTGCCGCAATCGAGCCGTTGTTAATAATGCTGCCCGAGCGCTGCTGCAGCATGATCGGCGCCACGTGCTTCATGCCGAGCAGCACCGATCGCACCAGCAGGGCCATGGCCGCATCGAAACCATCAACGGGCACGCTGGTGATGCTGCCCGTCGGCGCCGGACCGCCGGCATTGTTGAACAGGCAGTCGATGCGACCATAAGCCTTGACGGTATGGTCGATCACCCGCTGCCAATCATCTTCGCAGGTTGCATCGGCTCTAACGAACTGCGCCCCCTTGCCAATGCGCGCGGCAACGGCCTCGCCTTCGGCCCGACGCCGTCCGGTAAAAACGACATTGGCACCCTCGGCCACAAACAGCTCGGCCGTGCGCGCGCCGATGCCGCTGGTCCCGCCCGTGATGATTGTGATCTTGCCGTCGACCATGCCCATGGCGGCGTTTCCTTCCGGTTTGTTCAGCCACGGCATAGTAGCGGGCCCGGCGCCAACCTCAACGCTCCCCTCCTACCGCACCCGGCAGCAGCAGCATCTTGAAATCGGCGGCGCCGGCGCGCTTCAGCTTGGCCGCCTGATAGGCGGCGGAGTGATAGAAGGCGCGGGCCCGCTCGAGGCTATCGAACTCGACCAGGACGACGCGATCGGCGCCAAAGGCGCCTTCGAGCACCTCGGGCTTGACGCCGGCGACCGGATACCAACCTCCGGCCGCATGCACCGCTGGCGCGGATAGCGCGGTGTACTGTTTGAAACGCGCCGGGTCGTGGATCGTCATTTCCACGTAGATATAGCCCTTGGTCGAACCTGCTGGCGTGTCGCTCATGACGCTCTCCTGTTCTTCGTGAGCTGCCGCCATCCTTCGCCCGCCCGCAGATGCAAGTCGATTACCCCGGAGGTAATGGAGCGCCTCTTCGGCTTGCGCTATCGTTCGCGGTCATGGACACCGCTAGATCGATCGGCGATCACCTGCGCGCCTGGCGCCAGCGCCGCCGCATGAGCCAGCTCGACCTCGCCAGCGAAGCGGAAATCTCGACCCGGCACCTGAGCTTTGTGGAATCCGGTCGCTCGCAGCCCAGTCGCGACATGGTTCTGCATTTGGCCGAGCGGCTCGATATACCGCTGCGCGATCGCAACGTGCTGCTGGTTTCGGCGGGCTTCGCGCCGATCTTTCCGGAACGCCCGCTCGAGGATCCGCAATTGCGCTCGGCCCGCCGCGCCATCGAAGTGGTGCTGACGGGCCACGAGCCCTATCCCGCCCTCGCCGTCGACCGCCACTGGCAGCTGGTTCAAGCCAACACCGCCGTCGAGCGCCTGTTGGCCGGCGCCGCCCCAAGCTTGCTCGTCCCGCCCATCAACGTGTTGCGCCTCAGTTTGCACCCGGACGGGCTGGCACCGCGCATCGCCAATTTGGCGCAATGGCGCCAGCATCTGCTGGAGCGCCTGCGGCGGCAGGTGGACGTGAGCGCCGACCCCGTCCTTGCCGATTTGCTGGAGGAGCTTCGCGGCTACCCCTCGCCCGCCAGGGGTGGCCGGCCGCCCGACGGCCTCGGCGGTGAGTTCGGCGGGGTGGTGATCCCCTTTCGCTTTGTCAGCGAAGGCGCCGTCCTCTCCTTTTTCAGCACCACCACCGTGTTTGGCACGCCGCTCGACATCACGCTCTCGGAGCTCGCGCTGGAGGCCTTCTTTCCGGCCGACCCCGCGACCGCCGAGATGCTGAGCCGCCTTGCCCGCAAGGCCTAAGCGCACCGAGGCTTGTCGTAGGCTTGCAGGTGAGGCGCTGCGGCCATACATCAGCCCAGCCAGCGGCGGAGCTTCATCCCATGCGCGATCGTATCCGTGAGGAAACCAAGGTAGCCCTCAAGGCACAGGACAGGACCCGGCTCGGGACCCTGCGCCTC
>DASTMQ010000103.1:0-7095 GCA_035714005.1 Hyphomicrobiaceae bacterium | reverse complement strand
TAAGGTTTTGCCGTTGTGCCAGACCGCGCTTGGCGCTGTAAAGGGACGGAAGGGCGCCGGCGCGCCGACACCGAGCGGGCCCGGATTGCCAGGCCCGACCAAGCGCTTGGCCCGGCTTGACCCGGCCCAACTTGGTTTGGGACCAACTTGGTTGAGCGGCCTTGTCCTGGGCCGGCCCGCGGCTTTGGGCTATGCTGGCGCCGACCGGATCGACACCAGGGCAGGGATTGATACGGGGATTAAAAGGAGCGCGCGTGCAGCGAGACTTTGAGGCCGCCATCGACTGTGACGTCCACCCCCGCCTGCCGACACCAAAGGTGTTGAGCCGGCACATGGACGATTTCTGGCGCGACACGGTGGAAGTGCGCGGCATCGATGTCTGGGATTCGGCGGCCTATCCGGCCAACGCCCCCTTTACGGTGCGGCCCGACTGGCGCCAGGCGCGCGCCGACACCAATCCGGCGGGGTTGGCCACCGCCACGCTCGACCGCTTCGGTTTCGGCCATGCGATCCTAAATTGCCTGTTTCCGGTGCAGGCCTTCCGCGACGAGAACCTCGCCGCCGCCTTCGCCCGGGCAACCAACGATTGGATCGCGCGCGAGTGGCTGGACAAGGATCCACGCCTGAGCGCCTCGCTCGTGCTTCCGATCCAGTCGCCGGCACGGTCGGTGGAGGAGATCGAGCGCTTGGCCGCCGACCGCCGCTTCGTCCAGGTCTTGGTGTTGGCGATGGGCGAGAGCCCGCTCGGCAAGTCCCGCTACTGGCCGATCTATGCCGCCGCCGAAAGGCATGGATTTGCCCTCGGCGTCCATGCCGGTAGCAGCTACCACCAGGCCGTCACCGGCTCGGGTTGGCCCAGCTACTTTATTGAGGACTATGCCGCCCAGGCCGCGGGTTTCCACACCCAGCTCGGCAGCCTGATCTGCGAGGGCGTATTCGTGAAATACCCCAAGCTCAAGGTCGTGCTGATCGAATCCGGGGTTTCCTGGTTACCTCCCTACCTGTGGCGGCTGGCCAAGTCCTGGCGCGGCGTGCGCCAGGAGGTGCCCTGGCTCGACCGCTCGCCGGAGGAGTTCGTGCGCGATCATGTGCGGCTTACCCTGCAACCCTTTGACGCGCCGCCCGGCGCGGCGCACATTGCCAGAATCTTGGATCAGCTCCAATCTGACGACATGCTGCTGTTTGCCACCGATTTCCCCCATTGGCAGTTTGACGGGGAGGCGATGCTGCCCGCCGGCCTTGCCCCTGAGCTTAAACGCAAGATCCTGATCGACAACGCGCTCGCCACCTATCCCCGTCTTGGGAGGTCCCCATGAACCTCGACGCCCCATTGCGCCACGACCCGGCGACCGAGAGCGAGGCCGATCCGCGGCTCCCCGCCAACACCCGCCTCAAGATCATCGATGGCGACGTGCATCCGGCGCTGCGCTCGCCCGCCGACTTGAAGCCCTACCTGTCGCAGCGCTGGTGGGAGCATTTCCAGACCTGGGGCGGTCGGCGCCGCAGCGGCATGAGCTATGAGCCCTATCCCAAGTCGCAACCGCGGGCGAGCCGGCGCGACGCCTGGCCGGAAGAGGGCGGCGCCCCCGGCAGCAGCCTGCGCCTGATGCGCGAGCAGTTCCTCGACGCCTATGGCATCGAGTACGGCATCCTGGGGCCCCTCGGCCTGACGGGGCAGAGCGAATTCAATTTGGAGTTTGCCGGCGCCATCGCCTCGGCCGCCAATGACTGGCAGCGCGAGAGCTTCTCCAAACCGGAGCCGCGCCTGAAGTCGGCGATCGTCGTGCCCTACGACGACGCGGAGGCGGCGGCGCGCGAAATCGACAAGCGCGCCGATGATCCAGCCTACGCCCAGGTGTTCATGCTGACGCGCAGCCAGGAGCCCGCCGGCCGCAAGCGCTACTGGCCGATCTACGCGGCGGCCGAACGGCACGGGCTTCCCGTCGGCATGCACGTGTTCGGAGCCAGCGGCCACCCCTACACCGGCGCCGGCTGGCCGTCCTACTACATCGAGGAAAGCTCGGGGCACTCCACCTCCTGCCAAACCGTCGTCACCAGCCTGGTGATGGAGGGCGTGTTCGAACGCTTCCCGAAGCTCAAGGTGGTGATCATCGAGGGCGGCTTTGGCTGGCTGCCGGCCCTGACCTGGCGTCTCGATAAGCTGTTTGAGCGCATGCGCAGCGAGGTGCCTCACCTCAAGCGACGCCCGTCGGAATACATTCGCGAGCACATCTGGCTCACCACCCAGCCGATGGAGGAACCCAAGGACCCCCGCCAGCTGTTCGACATCATGGAGTGGATCGGCTGGGACCGGCTGCTGTTTGCCAGCGACTATCCGCACTGGGACTTCGACGATCCGTTCCGCGCCTTCCCGGCCGGCCTGCCGCGCGAGCGCTTGCACCAGATCCTGACCAGCAACGGCAAGGCGGTCTACCGGCTCGCCTGATGCCGCGCCACGTCGTTGCCAAAGCCCAGGACCTGCCGCCCGGAACGCGCAAGCTCGTGCACGTGGCCGGCCGCGATATCGTCATTCTCAACGTCAAGGGCGAGCTGTTTGCGCTCTCCGATAAGTGTCCGCACAAGGGGGGCAGCCTCGCGCGCGGCAAGCTCACCGGGCTGGTGCAGTCCTCCGAGCCCGGCACCTACCAGTACTCGCGCGTGGGCGAGATGCTGCGCTGCCCTTGGCACGGTTGGGAATTCGACGTGCGCACGGGCCGCTCCTGGTGCGATCCCACCCGTTTGCGGCTGCTGAACTACGCGGTGAGCGTCGAGCCGGGCGCCAAGGTGGTCGCGGGACCTTATGTCGCTGAGACCTTCCCCGTGACGGTGGAGGACGCCTACATCGTGGTCGAAACCAAATAGGCTTGCGGCGACCGCCGCAACATCCGTAGACGAGCTTTTACTGTGGCTTGGGCCCACGCGCGCCTCACGCCAGCTGGTGTGCGACATGGCGGCAAACGATCGGACGGCGCGCGGGGCGTGCGCGCCGCGCTCGCC
This sequence comes from Hyphomicrobiaceae bacterium, assembly GCA_035714005.1. Taxonomy (GTDB): domain Bacteria; phylum Pseudomonadota; class Alphaproteobacteria; order Rhizobiales; family Hyphomicrobiaceae; genus AWTP1-13. The sequence goes on along the minus strand of DASTMQ010000103.1, from coordinate 4,098 downwards.
TCTTGGGCATTCTTGCCTTCTGCGCTACCAATGCCCGCCGGACGCGAAAGAACGGGACAGGCAGAACGAGACGGCCAGATGAAACCGGCCACAACGGGACGGGCCACAACGAGACGGGCCACAACGAGACGGGCCAGAACGACAAGGGCCAGAAACGACAAGGGGAGGAGAGTTATGAGGCTGATCCTGAGGCTTGGCGTTGCGCTCGCCGCCGTCCTGGCCGTGGCGCTGCCGGCGGCGGCGCAGGACTATCCCAACCGCTCAGTCAAGATCATCGTGCCCTTCGGCGCCGGCGGCCCGGCCGACGTCTTTGCCCGCATCATCGGCCATCACCTGCAAGAGGCGCTCAAGCAATCGTTCGTGGTCGAAAACCGGCCCGGCGCCGGGGCGGTGATCGGTACCAACGAGGTCGCCAAGTCGGCACCCGACGGCTACACGCTGCTGATGATGTCCAACACCCACACCGTCAACGAGACCCTGCTGAGCACCCGCAACTATCAGCTGCTGCGGGACTTCACGGCGGTGGCGCCCATCAATTCCTCGGATTTGCTGATGGTGGTGCACCCCTCGGTGCCCGCCAAGGACTTGCAAGAGTTTCTGGCCCTGCTGAAGAGCAAGCCCGGCGAGCTCAACTACGCCTCCTCCGGCCCCGGCACGCCCTACCACATGGCCGCCGAGCTGTTTAAGTCCATGAGCGGCACCAACCTCGTGCACGTGCCCCATCGCGGCAGCGGCGATGCCCGCACCAGCGTCATCGGCGGCCATGTGCAGATGATGATCGATGCCATCACCACCATGGCCCCGACCGCGCAGAGCGGCCAGGTGCGCGCGCTTGGCACCACCGGCCAGACGCGCTCCTCGGTGATGCCCGACGTGCCGACCATCGCCGAGGCCGGGTTGCCGGGCTACGAGGCGACGATTTGGCTCGGCATCATGGCCCCGGCGGGCACGCCCAAGCCGATCGTCGACAAGCTCAACGCCGAGATCAACAAGGTGCTGGCGCTACCCGACATCAAAGCGCAGTGGGCCCAACAGGGCGCCCAACCGCTGATCATGACGCCCGAGGCGTTCGATGCCTATCTGCGCAAGGACATCGAAAAGTGGGCCAACGTCATTCAGACCGCCGGCATCAAGGTGCAGTGATGACGGGGACTGCGAACGAGGCCACCACCTTCACCCTCAATGGGGTCGAGCGCACCGTCACGGCCGATGCGGCGCGCTCGCTGCTCAGCATCTTGCGCGGCGACTTGGGCCTGACCGGCAGCCGCTTCGGCTGCGGCGTCAACCAGTGCGGCGCCTGCAACGTCATCATCGACGGCCAGGCGGTCGCCGCCTGCGATACCCCCTTGTGGGCGGCGGCCGGCAAGCGCATCACCACCATCGAGGGCCTGGGCACCCCGGAGCAGCCGCACCCCCTGCAGCGCGCTTTTCTCGACGAACAGGCCATGCAATGCGGCTACTGTATCGCCGGCATCCTGATGTCGGCGGCGGCCCTGCTGGCGCGCAATCCGCAGCCGAGCGAGGCAGAGGTGAAAAGCGCGCTCGATCGCAACCTGTGCCGGTGCGGCGCCCACAATCGCATCGTCCGCGCCGTGCTGCGGGCGGCCAAAGAGGAGGCGCCATGACCGCCGAGCTGCCGATCAATCTCGCCGCCAATCCGCGTTTGTCGCGTTGGCTCCGGTTCGATGCCGGCGGCTTTGTTGCGGTGAGCCCCGGCAAGATCGAAATCGGCCAGGGCATCGCCACCGCCCTGGCGCAAATTGCCGCCGATGAGCTCGACCTCGACATCGGCCGCGTCCGCATGGTGCCCGTCACCACGGCCGCAAGCCCCAACGAGGGCACCACCTCGGGCTCCCTTTCGGTGGAGCAGTCGGGCTCCGCCGTGCGCCACGCCGCGGCCGAGGCGCGCGCCATTTATCTCAACTGTGCCGCGCAGCGGCTCGGCGTCGCCAGCGACAGCCTCACGGTCGAAGATGGCACCATCATCGGGCCCGGCAACCTGCGCACCAGCTACTGGGAGCTGGCCGATGCCGCCCTGCTCGAGCGCGATGCGACGCCGGGCGTGAGCGCCAAGGCACCGGGCTCCCGGCGCCTCGCCGGCACGGCGGTGGCGCGGCTCGATTTTCCCGACAAGGTGTTCGGGCGCCCGCGCTTCGTGCACGACCTCATGCTGCCCGGCCTCGTGCATGGGCGCATCCTCAAGCCCGCCGCGCCGGGCGCCCGCTTGACCGGCCTCGCCGCCGACGCCGGCAAGCGCGACGGCGTCATTGCCGTGGTTCGGGACGGCAGCTTTGCCGGCGTCATCGCCGAGACCGAGGCCGTGGCCGAAGCGGCACTGGCCGAGCTCGGCAAGGCTGCGACCTGGAGCGGCGGGGATGCCTTGCCCGAGGCGGCCAACCTCGCCCATTGGCTCAGAAACGCGCCCGCCGAGACCACCACCGTCGACCGCCGCACGGCGGCCGCGGCCCGTCCAGTGGCGCGCACGATCCGCCGCCAGTACAGCCGGCCCTTCATCGCCCATGCCTCGATGGCGCCCTCCTGCGCCATCGCCCAGTGGACCGGCGAGGATCGCGTGCGGGTCTGGTCGCACTGCCAGGGTGTCTACAATCTGCGCGCCGACATCGCGCTCGCCTTGAAGATGCCGCCAGACAACATCGTCGTGGACCACGTCGAAGGCGCCGGCTGCTATGGCCACAACGGCGCCGATGACGTGGCCTTCGACGCCGTGCTGTTGGCGCGCGCGGCCGCCGGGTGCCCCGTGCGCGTGCAATGGTCGCGCGCAGACGAGCTGGCCTGGGCACCCATGGGAGCCGCCATGGCCATCGCGATCGAAGCCGACCTCGACGCCGACGGCGAAATCGTCGACTGGCGCAGCGACGTGTGGAGCAACGGCCACGTCTCGCGCCCCGGGCGCTCGCGCACCCCCACCGTGCTCGCCGCCTCGCAACTGGCCGAGCCCGCCGAGCGCTTCATCGCCTTCAACCCGCCGCTGGCAAACGGCGGCGGCGCCGAGCGCAATCAGGTACCGCTCTACGACCTGCCGGCCTGGACCATCACCTGCCATCGCCTCACCACCATGCCGATCCGGACCTCGGCGTTGCGCACGCTTGGCGCCTTTGCCAACGTGTTCGCCATCGAATCCCTGATGGACGAGCTCGCGGCCGAACGCGGCGAGGACGCGCTAGCCTTTCGTCTGCGCCACCTCACCGACGCGCGGGCCCGCGCCGTGCTCGAGGCGGCGGCGGCGCGCGCCGGCTGGAGCGCCTGGCGCCAGCGCGACGGCGCCGGCCACGGCATCGGCTTTGCCCGCTACAAAAATTTCGGTGCCTATTGCGCCGTCGTGGCCGAGGTCGAAACCACCGCCGAGCTGCGCGTGCGCCGCCTGGTGGCCGCCGTCGACGCCGGCGAAGTCATCAATCCCGACGGTCTCGCCAATCAAATCGAGGGCGGCGCCATTCAGGCAACGAGCTGGACGCTGATGGAAGCCGTGCGCTTCGATCAAGCGCGCATTACCAGCGACAGCTGGGAGGGCTACCCGATCCTGCGCTTTTCCGAGGTCCCCGCCGTCGAGGTCGAGATCCTCGCCCGCCCTGAGCACAAGGCCTTGGGCGCCGGCGAGGCGGCCCACAGCCCCACGGCGGCGGCCATCGGCAACGCCGTCTTCAACGCGCTCGGCGTGCGCGTGCGCGATCTGCCGATCACGCGCGAGCGCATAATCGCCGCCATGGGCTAGCCCGACCCCTGAGACCCGACCATGCAGATAAGCGTGCTGAGCGGCGGTGCGGCGCAGGGCCTGCTCGAGGCCGTCGGCGACGCGTTCGAGCGGCAGACGGGTTATGGCATCGCCGGTAGCTTTGGCGCCGTCGGCGCCATGCGCGCCAAGCTGCTGGCGGGCAGCCCGGCCGACCTTTTGATCCTCACCTCAGCCATGATCTCGGATCTTTGCCGCGAAGGCCACGTGGAGGCGGCCAGCGCCGAGGATATCGGCATGGCGCGCACGGCGCTTGCCGTGCCGAGCGGCGAGCAGGCCCCCAGGATCGACAGCGCCGAAGCCCTGGGCCAAAGCCTGCGCGCGGCCAGCGCCCTTTTTTTTCCCGA
>DASTMQ010000102.1:0-3968 GCA_035714005.1 Hyphomicrobiaceae bacterium | reverse complement strand
TACCGCGAAGGAACGCCGCTGATCTTCAGCGCCGGCCAATTTTTGAACCGCACCGATTTTCCCACTACTTAGGCAAGGCCGGCGTTTTCGGGCACCCTCGGGCGCCCTGGGGGGACGCCGTGCAACAAAAGGGTTTCGTTTTGCCGGTGCAATGGCGCAGCTCCTGGCTTGGCCCCATGCCCCCCTTGTGCCCCTTGTGCCCCATATGCCCCTTGTGCCTCATATGCCCCTGCCTCTTATGGCCCTGGCCACACCTCCCCAACGCCCTGCCGTTTGCCAAACGCGACAGCCTTTGCCCGCCCCTCACCCCCCCACCCTTTGCATGACGAGGCCTGCCGATGCCGAGTGAAGCCAAGCTTGCGGACGTCAAAATGGTCGAAGCCCTGGGCTCAATTTCCACGGCGACGCTCACGTCGGTGCTGCTCAAAAAAGGCCTGCGCAACGTCTTTATGCGCTTGGCCCGTCCGCTCAATCCGGCGCAGCCGCGCTGCTGCGGGCGCGCCTTTACCCTGCGCTTCGTGCCGGCGCGCGAGGACTTGGCGACAGCGGCGGCGTTGGCCTCGGCAAGCTCGACCCGGGCGGCCATCGAGGCCATGCCCGCGGGCTCGGTTGCCGTCGTCGATGCGATGGGCCGCACCGACGCCGGTATCTTCGGCGACATTCTGTGCGCCCGCATGCACAAGCGCGGCGTCGCCGGCCTGATCAGCGACGGTGTCGTGCGCGACCTCGCCGGCGTGCTGGCGACGGGATTGCCGGTGTGGTGCCAGGGCAGCGCGGCGCCGCCCTCCTTCGCCGGCCTCACCTTCGTCGCCTGGCAGCAGCCGATCGGCTGCGGCGGCGTTGCCGTGCTGCCCGACGACATGGTGGTGGCCGATGGCGACGGCGCCGTCGTCATCCCGGCGGGGCTCGTCGCCGAGGTGGTGGCGGCCGCCGTCGAGCAGGAGCGGCTCGAGGCTTGGATCCTGCGCGAGGTCGAGGCCGGCGCCTCGCTGCCGGGGCTCTATCCGCCGAATGCGGCCAACCAAGCCCGCTACGCCGCCGCGACGGCGGGCAACACCTCGGGCCCAGGCGCGGCCGACTGAGCGCACAGCAACGCCTCAGCGGCGGTGGCGGTTTGCGCCCCGCCCGCAAGGAACAGGCGGGCGATGTCGGCGATGGGCCGCGGCGGGCTGAAGACGTAGCCCTGCATTTCGGTCAGACCCTCGGCGCGCACGCGTTTGACCTGCTCGGAGGTCTCCACGCCCTCCGCCGTCGTGATCATGCCAAGGCTACTGCCAAGCCCGGCGAGCGCCCGCAGGATCGCCGCCGGCCCTTGCGCGGTGGCGGAGAGATCGGCGACGAAGCAGCGGTCGATTTTGATCTTGTCGAAGGGAAAGCGGCGCAGGTAGCCGAGCGAGGAGTAGCCGGTGCCGAAGTCGTCGAGCGCAATGCGCACGCCGAGCTCGCGCAGCGTGTGCAAGGTTTGCAGCGTCGCCTCGCTGTTCTCGAGCAGCACCGATTCGGTGATCTCGAGCTCCAGGCGTTGCGCCGGCAGGCCCGAGGCGGCGAGCGCGGACAACACGGTTTCGACCAGCTGGCGGTTCCTGAGCTGCACCGCCGAGAGGTTGACGGCGATCTTGATCGAGCCGGGCAGTTCCGCCGCGTCGAGGCAGGCCTGGCGCAGCACCCAGGCTCCGATCGGCACGATCAAGCCGTTTTCCTCGGCCAGCGGCACGAACTCGGCGGGAGCAACGGTGCCCCGCGTCGGGTGCCGCCAGCGCAACAGCGCCTCCAGTCCGCTGATGGCGTTGCGTTCCAGGTTGACCAGCGGTTGGTAGTGCAATTCGAACTGACCCTCGGCCAGGGCCGTGCGCAGGTCCAGTTGCAGGGCCGAGCGCGCCTGCATCTGCCTGTCCATGTCGGGTTCGAAAAAGCGGTGCACGCCCCGGCCCTCGTTCTTGGCGCGATAGAGCGCCAGATCGGCGTTCTTCAAGAGCTGCTCGGGGCTGTCGCCATCGGCGCCATAGACGGCAATGCCGATGCTGGTGCCGACGGTCACCTGATGGTTGCCAAGGTCGAAGGGGGCGGCGATGGCGGCGATGATGCGGGTGGCGAGCGCCGTGGCGGCCAGCGGCTGGTCGCTGGCGATCTGGACGATCGAGAACTCGTCGCCCCCCAGCCGCGCCACCGTGTCGCCCTCGCGCACGCAGTTCCTGAGGCGTTCGCCCACGGCCTTGAGCAGCGCGTCGCCGGTGGCGTGTCCGAGCGTGTCATTGATCAGCTTGAAGCGATCGAGATCGAGGCCTAGCACGGCGAGCCCCTTTTCCCGCCGCGGCTCCGCGACGGCGCGCTCCAGGCGTTCGCGCAGCAGTAGGCGATTGGGCAATTCTGTGAGCACGTCGTGATGCGCCATATGGGCAATGCGCGCCTCGATCCGCCGATATTCGGTGATGTCCTCGTGCGAGGAAATCCAGCCGCCCTGCGGCATCGGCTGGTGTTTGATGGCAATGACGCGCCGATCGCCGAGTTCGAGAATTTTGGTCGCCGGCCTTCTCTCGCTGATCAAGGTCAGCATCTCATTGAGCGCGTCTTCGGGACTGTCGCCGGCCTGGGCGCCCCCACCGTGGGGACGGCCGATGCGATGCTCGAGGATCTTGGCGAGCGGCGTGCCGGGCTCGGCGAGTTCGGGCGCCAGCCCATACATCTGAACGTAGCTGGCATTGCACACCACCAGCTTCTGCTCGCGGTCGTAGAGGCAGAGGCCCTGCGACATGTTGTTGAGCGCCGCGTCGAAGCGCTCGTTCTGGGTTTCGAGTTCGGCCTTTTGCAGCAGCAGCTCTTCCTGTTTGGCGTTGAGCTGGCGCAAGGCCTCATCGAGCGCCAACAGCGGCAGGCGGCGGCAGTAGTAGTTGGCCGCCAGCCCCAGCAGCAGGAAGGCTGCGAACACGCCGCAGGTGTTGATGATCAAGGCGCGCATTGCCAGCGCAACATAAAGGCGGCCGTCGAAACGGAAGGCGCGAATGGGCGCGCTGACCGTGCGCTCCGGCCAGCTGGCCTGCCCGCCCTGGAAGTACATGAGCTTGCCGTCGCGGTTCGTCACCCAGGTCGCCACCACGGCGCTGCTGGCAATCGAGGTCGCCTTGAGCACATTGCTGGCGGCCTGGCTCAGCGAATCGCCCGTGAGCTGAAGCGAGAGCTGGGCTTCCAGGTGACGCGCCCCCACGGTGGCGTACTGCAAGGCCCGCTGCTCCAGGCTCCAGAGCGTCCAGGCGGCGTAGACCGCGGGCGGGCCGAACATGGTGAGGCAGGTAATGAGGAGGCCCATGCGGCCGATGAAGGCCCGCGCGGCGCCGCTGGTGCGGTCGGCGGCGCGCTGCGGACGCCGACGGCAACGCCGCCAGGCCAGGCGCACCTGCGCGCGGGCGCGGCGCAAGCTCAGCCCGGCAACCGAAACCTGCATGGCCCCCAGCTCCCCGGACCCTTTCGCATTCCCCGGCGGCGGAGCCTAAGATTCAATGCTAAAAAAAGAGACAAACAGAGGTTTCCCAAATATTTACGGGGCGCGCGCGCGCGCGTCCCTGCGCTTCCTGTGAGCTTGAGGTCGCGCTTAAAGTGCCGTTTGGGATCGCGGCCGTCGTTCGAATTCGAGTTGCCGGCGGCGGCATTGGACGGCAGGCTCAGGCTGGCCCAAGCCAATGGAGGAAGCCATGACCGCCTCGACGCCGCACGTGCCCGGGCATCAAGCCCTCGCCAGCCTCGCCTCGCGCTATGTCGACGTCGCCGCCTTGCCCTGGCAGCCAACCAGGTTTGAGGGGGTCGAGCTCAAGATCCTGATGCAGGATCCGGCCACGGGCCTGTTGACGGCGCTGACGCGGTTTCAACCGGGCGCCGTGCTGCCCGATCACGAGCACGTCGAGCTCGAGCAGACCTTTGTCCTGGAGGGCACGCTCGAGGACGAGGAGGGGGTGGCGAGCGCCGGCAACTACGTG
>DASTMQ010000101.1:0-11593 GCA_035714005.1 Hyphomicrobiaceae bacterium | reverse complement strand
GCCCGAAGGCGATGACTATCGCAGACGCCAGAGGCGGCGCTAGAACGGCCTTGAGTAACGGCAGGGAGCCAACGGCATGCAAAAGCTCACGGGCAAGGTGGCATGGGTGACGGGCGCCGGCACCGGCATCGGCGAAGCCGGTGCTGTGGCGCTCGCCGCAGAGGGAATGACGGTCGTCCTTAGCGGCCGTCGCGCGGGTCCCCTTGAAGGCGTGGCGCAGCGCATCAAGGCGACCGCCGCCGGCAAGGCCCGGGTCGAGCCCGCCGACCTTAGCAAGAAGAGCGAGGTCAAGAAGATTGCCGAGGCGATCAAAGTCGAACTGGGCCGGCTGGACGTCGTCGTCAACAATGCCGGGACCAACGTTCCCGAGCGCGCCTGGCGAAGTCTCAGCCCGGCCGGCATCGACACGCTCATTCAAGGTAATTTGACGAGTGCGTTTTATGTCGTTGCGGCGGCGCTGCCGATCATGCGCGCCCAGGGCGACGGCCTTTTTATTCACACCGCGTCCTGGGCCGGGCGCTTTATTGGTCCGGTTTCGGGACCCGGCTATACGGCGGCCAAGCACGGCATGGTGGCGATGAGCCACACCATCAATCTCGAGGAGTGCATGCATGGGATTCGCTCCTGCGTCGTGTGCCCCGGCGAGGTGGCCACGCCCATCCTAAAGAACCGCCCGATTCCCGAGACGGCGGCAACGATGGCACGCATGCTGCAGCCTGAGGACATGGGCGCGTTGATCGCCTTTGTCGCCAAACAGCCGGGGCACGTGTGCATCAACGAGGTGCTGATCAGTCCGACCCACAACCGTGGCTATATCGGCACCATGAAGGCGCGTGAGGCAGCGCTGGCTGCGGCCGGCAAGACCTGAGCTTTTTGTTGCGGACCCGCACGGCACATGGACGCAAGGAGCATTGATAGGCGCTGCTGCATTGTGGGTGGTGGTCCCGCGGGCATGATGCTGGGCCTGCTGCTGGCGCGCGCGGGCGTGGAGGTCGAGGTGCTCGAAAAGCACGCGGATTTTCTGCGTGACTTCCGGGGCGACACCATCCATCCCTCGACGCTCGAGGTGATGTACGAGCTCGGGTTGCTCGCGAGCTTTCTTGAGCGTCCGCATCAAAAAGTTGAGCAGCTTGCCGCCGTGATTGGCGACAGGTCGCTGCGGATAGCCGATTTCACCCACCTATCGACGCATTGCCGTTTCATTGCGCTGATGCCGCAGTGGGACTTTCTCGATTTCATCGCCAACGAGGCGAAGCGCTACACCGCTTTCCAGTTGCGCATGCAGACCGAGGCGACGGACCTGATCGAGGAGCAGGGCCGGGTGGTGGGCGTTCGCGCCAGGACAGCAGACGGTGTACTCAGCATCCGAGCGGATCTGGTGGTCGCTGCCGACGGTCGCTACTCGAAATTGAGGGATGCGGCGGGTCTCAGGATCAAGGAGTTGGGGGCGCCGATCGACGTCCTGTGGATGCGGCTCACAAAACAGCCCGGCGATCCAAACGAAGTGCTGGGCCGCGTGGGTGCCGGCGCACTGATGGTGATGCTCGACCGGGGCAGCTACTGGCAGTGCGCCTACGTCATCGCCAAGGGGGAAGCGGAAAGGCTGCGCGGCGAGGGCATCGCAGCCTTTCGCGACCGGGTGGCAGAGCTCGCGCCATTGCTGCGCGACCGGCTGGGGGAGCTCAAGGACTGGGACGACGTCAAGCTCCTGAGCGTGGCGGTGAACCGGCTGACGACCTGGGCGCGACCCGGCGTGCTGTTCATTGGCGATGCCGCGCATGCCATGTCGCCGGTTGGCGGCGTCGGCATCAATCTTGCCATTCAGGATGCGGTAGCCGCGTCCAATCTGTTGGCGGAGCCCTTGCGCAAGGGGCGGCTCACGCTGCGCAACCTGGAGGCCGTGCAGGAACGCCGGCTGTTCCCAACGCGGGTCACGCAGTGGCTGCAGCTGCAAATCCAAAACAAATTTCTGAGCCGCGTGCTTGCCAGCCGTACCACCCCCAGCCCGCCGCTGCCGGCGCGGTGGCTTGACGGCTGCCCGCATCTGCGGCGCCTGCCAGCGCGCCTGATCGGTGTCGGCGTCCGCCCGGAACACGTCCACACCCAAGCGCTGCTGCGCCCGCGCTAGGCTCAATATCGGTTGGCGATCGGTAGCTCTTCGGCTGGAAACAGCGTGATAATGCGACAGCCCTTGTCGCTGACCACCACCTCCTCTTCGATGCGGGCGGCGGAATAGCCGTCCTTGGCCGGGCAGTAGGTCTCCAGCGCGAACACCATTCCTTCCCGGATCTCCGTGGGGTGCTCGAGTGAGATCACCCGAGAAATGATGGGCCGCTCGTGGATGGCGCAGCCGATGCCGTGGCCGAACTGCAGGCCAAAGGCGCTCATTTCGTCGGGGAAGCCGAACGCCTCGGCCTTGGGCCAGACGCTCGCTACCTTGTCGGTCGACACGCCGGGCTTGATGAGGGCAATGGCCTTGTCAAGCCACTCACGCGCCTGCTTGTAGGCGTCCTGTTGAGCCGCCGTGGCGCGCCCGACGTTGAAGGTGCGGTAGTAGCAGGTGCGGTAGCCCATGAACGATTGCAGGATGTCGAAGAAGGCCTGATCGCCCGGCCGCAACATGCGGTCGGTGAAGTTGTGTGGATGCGGGTTGCAACGCTCCCCCGAGATGGCATTGATGGCCTCAACATCGTCGGAGCCGTGGCGGTACAGGAATTCGTTCACCTTGGCGACAATGTCATTCTCGCGCACGCCGGGCTTTAGCTGTTCGTGCACGAGCTGATAGGCGCCGTCCACCATCGCCGCAGCGCGGTTCAAAAGGGCGATCTCGTCGATGCTCTTGATCTCACGGGCTTCCAACATGGTCTGTTGCCCGTCGGCGATTTTGAGCCCCGCCCGCTCCAATTCAAACAGCATGGGTGGCTCAATGATATCCACGCCGACCGGCATGTTGGCCGCGCCCGCCTGCCGGACCAAGGAGGCGATTTCGTTGGCATGCCGCTGCATCAGTCCGAAGGACGGCGAGACGGTGCCGCGCAGTCCGAGCAGGCCCGCCTTACAGTTTTCCGGCTTCAGCCAAGGCGCGTAAAGCCGGTGGTGCACGGCGGCAGAGCCGAAGTCCCACAGGATCGGATCGGCACTACCGCGCGTAAGGAGTGCCCAGCGGCAGATCTTGTCGCGCTCCCATTCGCCGATCTTGGTTGAGGTGAGATAGCGGATGTTGTTGACATCCATCACCAACAAGGCACCGAGGTCGGACTTCTCGAGCGCCATGCGCGCGCGACTTAGCCGATAGGTGTGCAGGCGACGGTAATCGACGCGCTCCTCGAAATCGACGCCCATGGTTCCGAGCGCCGGCAGCGCGCGATCCCAGCGATAGCGAGGGTCGATGTCCTCGGCACGGATGCTCGTGGGCTCCACGGTTTTTTCGCGCATGTCTACCTCCCAGTTGCCGGCGACGCCGGCCACGATCGCCAAGTTTTCGGCAGCTTAGCGAAGAAGAATTCGTCAGCGCAAACAGGAAGCGCGCGGCATGGCCGCCGCCAGCCGGCGCCAGCTGGGCCTAGCCTCAGCAATTGATCGAGGTGAAATTGCCGTCCTCGTTGCCCCGCAGACCCGGCAACAGGACTGTGCGGAAGCGGCATGGCTGGCTGGGCGCGATGGCGAAAGGGAGAGCCGGCGCCAAGAGCCAGGGCGCCCGCCCATGGTAGCAATGCCGTCATCGAGTTGCTCCCCCTTCCGCCAATGGGCAACCGCACCAGCCTGGGGCACCCCCGCCAACTGCAGCGCCCTTCGCCTGCCAGCCGTTGCCGCCTGCAAGCAGCGCCGTTGGCGGCCTGCGCACGAGCTTGGAGCGTGTGCCGGCTCGGCCGCGGCAGGAAAGCTCGGCACGGCCGGCGCGTCAGGCGTCGATGACTTCCACGATCTCGGCGATCTGCGGGGGCATTTCGCCGGTGCTGTCGGCATTGGGCCAGAGCGCCTCCGCCTGGCGCGTCTGCCCGCTGCCAAGGACGCCGATCTCGCTGAACCCCGCTGCGCGCAACTTGGCTGCGATCAGCTCGTTGCTGGCCAGGGCTTCGAGCCAGCCGAGTTGGATCTTGGCGCGATAGCGCTTGCCTTGTCGCACGGTGAACGTCGCCACGCTCAGCTCCTCATTGCCCAGGCTCGATCAAGGCTCCAGCGCGTCTCGGCCTCTGTCATGCCCGCGCTGTTGCCAGTTCTTGGCCGTTTTGGCGGTAGGCCGGTGGCAGGTAGATGCTGACCGTCTTGAGATCGGTGCGCCCGGTACAGCGGATCTCATGCGGTTCGCCACGCTCGATCAGGATAAGCGAACCCGCGCGCAAGGGGTAGCGCTTGCCGTTGATAATGGCTTGGCCCACCCCCGATACCACGAACAGCCACTGATCCGCGCCGCGGTGGCGGTTGCGGGCACCGCCCTCGTGTCCGCCGGGCGGAATGACCATCTGGGCGGCCTGGGCTCGGCCGTTGCCGATCGAAACCCGAAACCCGCGGCCAAAGCGCAAGCTGTCGCGCCGCATCGATGCCCTTCCTACTTAAGGTTGGCGGTCGGCCGGCAGGGCGGCATCGCCCGCGGCAATAGGCGCCTTGCCGACTGCCCTGTGCCAAGAAGTCTTGGCGCCGGAAAAAGTTTCTCAAAGACCGCGCGATCGGCGTGGCGAGGCGGCGGCTGCGGCCGCCTCAGTTCGCGCGGTCGGGAATCTCGACGACGAAAACGGCGCCAATGTCCGACTCCCGCAGCCGAATGGTGCCGCCGTGGGCCGTGATGAGCTCGTGGGCAACGGCAAGGCCGAGGCCGGTACCGCCCTTGCGGGCGGACCCCTGGAAGGCTTGGAACAGATGGGCGCGCGCCTTCTGTGGCACGCCGGGTCCATCGTCGGACACTTCGATGCTGACGCGCTGGCCGTTGCGCTGCGCCGAAACCTCTATCCGCCCCTTGATCGGCTCGCGCAGCTCGATGGCCTGCAAGGCGTTACGGCACAGATTACTCAAGACGCGAAACAGCTGGTCACGATCGGCATCGACACGCAGACCGGATTCCATGGCCATCGTCCAATCGATCACACCCTCGCGCGGCAGGCCAAGCCCGTCGGCCACTTCGCTAACGAGCGCTTCCAGGCTCATCAACTCCCGGCGGGGGGCGGCTTCCTCGGCGCGACCGAACTTGAGCGTGCTGTCGGCCAGCGTGATGGCCCTACCCAGCGAGGCGATCAATTTGGGCGCAAAGCGTTGCACCGCCGGATCAGGCAGGCTGACGAGCCGGTCCGAAATCAGCTGGGCGTTGGCCAGCATGTTGCGCAGATCATGATTGATTTTGCTGACCGCAAGACCCAATGCCGCCAGGCGGCTTTTCTGATGCAGCGTTTGCGCCAGCTCGGCCTGCATGTGGGCGAGTTCGCGCTCGGCCGTGCCGATCTCGTCTTGCCGCTCGGAGGGCACGATAATGCGGCTGGCATCCTCGGGGCGCTCACTGAAGTGCAGCATGTTGTGGGTTAGCCGCATCATGGGCTGCACGAGCAGGCCGTTGAGCGCGAAGTAGACGAGGGCGGCCGTGATGATGGAGATAATCACGGAAAGCCCAAGCACGTTTAGGCCATAGCGAATCATGGCCGCCTTCAAGGGCGCTTCCGGCATGACGATCTCGACGAAGGTGCCACTGCCCATGCCAGGCTCGCCAACCACGCGAATGACGCGCGATTCGTTGGCGAAGAAGACGCCAAGGGCGTCCCAGATTAGTCGGAACCGCAGCGCCAATTGGTCGGCGATGCCGGACGGGCGCGCGCTGGCGCGGAAGTCGTAGGTATCGTCGAAATTCAGGCTGCCATCGGCCGGCAGCACCAACCGGCGCTCGTTGTCGCGCTTGAGGGCGACCGCCTTCACCTGCGCCGTGCGCAGCAACTCAAGGCGTAGCGTATCGGGCACCACCCCTCCCGGCACCGCCTCGGCCGCCAGCGCGGCAAGCTGCGCGGCGGTGAGCCGATCCGTCAGCCAGGTGATGCGGAAGTTGGCAACCGAGGGCACGAAGATCAGCACCTCGGCGAGCATCACAAAAAGAATGGTGAGCAGCAGAAGCTTTGCGGACAAGCCAAAATGGGGCCGCTTCTCCAACGTCCTTTGCAAGGGCGAGGCAAGCGACCGCAAGATCTGCCAGAACCTGCCCGGCCAGGCCATCGCCTCACCGAGTGAATCGCGGGGCACGCTTCTATTCTACTCCGAGGTCACCGATCACCCAAGTCTGGTCACCCAAGTCTGGCGAGCCAGCCGATGAGCTTGCGAACAAAGGGGCTGGCCGCAGCGCTGGCATAGTAGCCGTAGGCGACGCGTTTGTTGACCTCACAAAGCGCCGGATAGGGTGAAATCCAGCGCGTCATGGCGTTAATCCCGAGCCCCTGTGACACGGCCAAGCACCACATTTGAATGACTTCACCCGCCAGTCTGCCGACCACGCCGGCCCCCACAATCCGGCCTTTGGCGTCGGTTATCACCTTAACGAACCCGTCCGTGGCGCGCTCCGTTTGCGCTTTATCGTTTTCGTGGAAGGGCCAGCGCAGCACGCGGATGCGGCCATAGCGCCGCCGTGCCGCCTCTTCGCTCACACCGACGTGGGCGAGTTCGGGGTCGGTAAAGATGGTTGAGGGCAGGATGTTGCCGTCAACCTTGGCCGGCAGCCGAAAGAGCGCGCGGCGCACCACGATGTCGGCGTGATAGTTGGCAATGTGCGTGAATTGCGGTCCTCCCGTGACGTCGCCAATGGCGTAGACGCGGCGGTTCGATGTCTTGAGAGCGCCATTAACCTTGATGCCCGCCCTGTCATATTTGACACGGGCCGCCTCCAGGTTGAGTCCCGAGACATTGGGGCTGCGTCCCGTCGCCAGCAACAAATGCGTTCCCCGCACGATCCCGCTGACGCCCGCCTCCGTGATCGCGACCTCGATCGCCCCATTGGCGCCCGCAATCCGCTCGATCCCAACACCCTCGCGAATGTCCATGCCTTCCCCCTGCAGACGCTCGAGCACGAGCTGCGACAGTTCCGGATCCTCGTTGCCCAGCGCCTTGAGCGCTTCCAGCACGGTCACGTGGCTGCCAAGCCGCAGATGCGCTTGCGCCAGCTCAAGACCGATCGGCCCCGCGCCAACGACGATCAGGTGTTCGAGCTTGGCTCGGTTGGCAAAGATCGTCTCGTTGGTGAAATAGGCCACCTCCGCAAGGCCGGGAATGCCCGGGATTTCGGGTGAAGAACCCGTGGCGATCACGAAGCGTCGCGCCTTGATGCGCCACTCGCCGGCGAGTACGCGTTTGCGATCTATGAAGCGGGCCGGCGCGCTGACCACCTTGACGTTGAGGCCGGTGAACCTCTCGACCGAGTCGTTGGGCGCGATCGCGGCAATGACCGCGCGCACGTGATCATTGACCGCCGCATGGTCGATGGCTGGCCGTGCGGGGGCAATGCCGAACGGGGCGGCCGTGCGCATGGCATGGGCACGCCCGGCGGCGGCCAACAGGGCCTTGGAGGGCACGCAACCATAGTTGAGGCAATCGCCGCCCATTTTGTGCTTTTCGATCAGCACCACGGAAACGCCGAGCTGTGCCGCGGCCGCGGCGACCGAGAGCCCGCCGGCGCCGCCGCCGATCACACACAGATCTGGGTTGAGCTCACGCGGGGATTGGGCGGGTGCCGGCGGCACGCGCTCGGCGGAGCGCGCCGTCGTCCCCCCTGAAGGAGCATCGAGGCCCATGCGTTGGGCCGCCTGCTCACTTGGCTTTTGCATGGCATGCCTTCCATTTCTTGAGCGCAATAGGAATAAGCGCCGCGAATCCCAAAAGCACTAAGGCCAACATGATTTCCTTGGTGATGAGCGCATGGGTATCGATTGCCAACCTGCACGCCCTCGCAGGATTGGGGTTGCTCGCCAGGCAAGTTGCATAGTTCGCCTTCGCTGCGGCAATCACGCTGTCGAGACCCGCGCCCGCAGCCGACAGCGCCAGGCTTCCCGGAATGATGCCGAGAAAGGTGGTGATGATATAGGTGCGCAACGGCACACCCAAAATGGCCGGCGCGATGTTGACAAACCAGAATGGGAAGGCGGGGACGAGCCGCAAAAACAGCAGATAGTTGAAGGCATCTTGATTGAAACCGGCTCTCAGCTTGGCGAGCCAGGGCGCCGCGCGCGCATTGAGGCCCTCGCCCAGTGCCGTTCGCGCAATCAGGAACACGATGGTGGCGCCGGCGGTGGCGCCGATAATGGAGGCGATGCTCCCCAGCAGCCAACCGAACATCAGGCCGCCGGCAACCGTCAGTACCAAGCCTCCGGGCAGCGATAGGGCGGTCATGCCGAGGTAGGCCAACGTATAGGCAACGAGCGAGGAAACCTGGTGTTGGTCGAGGATCAGGTGGAAGCGATCGCGGAAGGTGACAACGTTGCCAAGGGTGATGTGCTCATGCCAACCCATGGCAAGCACGCCCAGTGTCACGGCGCCGACGAGGAGGAGGGGCCACCACCGCGCCCACAGCGGGCGCAGTTTTGGCGCATAGGCAGGGGACGCGCTCCCCTGCGAACCGGGTGCCGGCTCGGGTGCGCTCGTTTGCTTAATGCCGTTCATCGTCGCGGACTGCCTCGCTTTCGGCACTTTATTACAAGGCACCGGGGGGTGGCAGTTGCCAAGACCGGTTGCGGCCCTTCTCAAGCACTCGTGAGAGATGACGACGAAAATTGATGGCCAAAATCCACGGTATGGCCGGTCGCGGCGGCCGGATTGACTTGGCAAAAGGCCGACCCTATAAGCGCGCAGCCTTTCGCCAGGCTCGACGCCGGGAGTGGCAATCGCGCGGGCGACCTGCGGGGAATTATTCTCGCGGCGGTCACGTCGCGGCATGGCGGCTTTCGGACGGAGTTTAGAGGTGAAACGAACGTATCAGCCGAGCAAGCTCGTGCGTAAGCGCCGGCATGGCTTTCGCAAGCGCATGCTCACAACCGGTGGACGGCGCGTGGTTGCCCGGCGTCGCGCGAAGGGACGCAAGCGTCTTTCCGCCTAACGGCAGGAACTGGCAGGTGCCCTATGGCCGCCGCAGGGGCGCAGCCGCACATCTGCTCAGGGCGCCTTACAACGCTGAAATGTCGCAAGGACTTCCAATCGGTCCGCAAAGGCAGGCGCTTCGCGACGCAAGCTTTTGTCTTGGAGGGGCGGCAACGGACGGCGGGCGGGGTGGCAGAGGGGGCGAGGTTCGGCTTTACCGTGGCCCGCGCCGTGGGCGGGGCGGTGGAGCGCAACCGGATCCGTCGGCGGCTGAAAGCGGCGGTCAAGAGCGTGCAGATGAGCCACGCGCGGCCTGACTTCGATTACGTGGTGGTGGCCCGGCGTTGGGCGCTCGAGGCCACGTTCGCGGTGCTCGTTGGCGAGCTGGCGAGGGGACTAGATCGCCTTCATCGTCCGCTGCCGCCGAGGCGGCAGGATGGCGCCACGGGCGCAAAAGCACAGCACAGTTGACATTGTTTTTTTGGAAACCAGATGCCACAGGATCAGGACCATCAGAAGAACTTGCTGCTTGCCATCGTGCTCTCGGTGGCGGTGCTCTTGGCGTGGCAGATGTTTTATGCCGGTCCCAAGCTCAAAGACGAGCAGGAGCGTCGGCAGCGAGCCCAGCAAGAACAAACCCAAGCTAAGCCGTCCACGGCGCCGGCCGTAACGCCGGGCGAGCCGCCGCAGACGGCGGCTCCGGCCGCGGGCGCCGCCGAAGGGCAAGGCCGCGACGCCGTCCTGCGCGCGTCCCAGTCGGCGCGCGTGCAAATCGACACCCCGAGCCTGCAAGGTTCGATCGCTTTGCAGGGCGGCCGCATCGACGACCTCGTGCTCGCCAAGTACCGCGAGACGGTGGCGCCGCAAAGCCCCAACGTGGTGCTGTTCTCCCCGTCCGGGAGCCCAGCCCCCTACTATGCCGAATACGGTTGGGTCGCCGGGCCCGGTGTCGCGCAGCCGGTGCCGGGCAACGACACCCTCTGGCGCTTGGAGAAGGGCAGCGTGCTGACGCCGTCCTCGCCGGTCACGCTCGTCTGGGACAACGGCCAGGGGCTCATTTTCCACCGCCACATCGCCGCCGATGACAACTACCTCCTGACGCTGACGGACACGGTGGAGAACCGCACCGGAGCCGAGGTTGCCCTTTACCCTTACGCCCTGATTTCCCGGCATGGTCTGCCGCACACGCAGGGCTTTTACATTCTGCACGAGGGACCGATCGGCGTCATGGGCGAGGAGGGGCTCAAGGAGCTGCACTATGCCGATCTCCTGAAGGATGGCGGCAGCAAAACCTTCAAGGCCACCGGCGGCTGGATCGGCATCACCGACAAATACTGGGCCGCAGCACTCATTCCCGAGCAACAGGTGGCCTACACGGCCACCTTTCGGGGAATTAAGGGAAGCAAAGATCGCTTTCAGACCGATCTGCTTTTGAGCGGCATCCAGGTGCCGGCCGGTTCTTCCGCCAGCACAACCAGCAATTTGTTTGCCGGCGCCAAGCAGGTGACCTTGATCGAGGCCTATAAGGAGAAGCTCGGTGCCAAACAGTTCGACCTGCTGATCGATTGGGGCTGGTTTTATTTCATCACCAAACCGCTATTCAAGCTGTTGCACTGGCTTTCACAGCTTCTCGGCAATTACGGACTTGCCATCCTCGCCACCACGGTTCTCGTCAAGCTGGCGTTCTTTCCGCTCGCCAATAAGAGCTACGAGTCCATGGCGAAGATGAAAAAGCTGCAGCCGGAAATGGAAAAAATCCGCGAGCGGTTCAAGGATGACCGCGTCAAGCAGCAGCAGGAGCTGATGGCTCTTTATAAGAACCAGAAAATCAATCCGATGTCGGGTTGTTTGCCGATCGTCTTGCAAATCCCGGTGTTTTTTGCGCTCTACAAGGTCCTGTTCGTCACCATCGATATGCGGCATGCGCCGTTCTTCGGCTGGATCAAGGATCTGTCCGCGCCCGACCCCACCTCCTTGTTCAATCTGTTCGGGCTCCTGCCCTATCAGGTGCCGGAGTTTCTGCATATCGGCGCCTGGCCGCTGATTATGGGCGCCACCATGTGGTTCCAAATGCAGCTGAACCCGCAGCAGCCCGATCCCATGCAGCAGAAGATCTTCAACTGGATGCCGGTGATCTTCACATTCATGCTGGCGTCATTCCCCTCGGGGCTCGTGATTTATTGGGCCTGGAACAACGTGCTCTCGCTACTGCAACAATATACGATCATGCGCAAGAATGACGCCGAGATCCATCTTTGGAAGAACATCGGGATCGACAAGTGGAAGGCACGGATGCGCGCCGGCAAAGCGTTCGCGGCACAAAAGCTTGCCCGCGGCGGCGCGGCGGCAAGCAAGACAGATCTGCCTTCGGCGGGCGACAGAGGTGCTCAAGCGAAAGCGCGCAAGACGCCGTTGACGGCGCAGGCAGCGATGACGCGTGAGCAGGCACTGCGCACGCTGGGACTCGACGCCGACGCCAGCGCGGCGGAAATCGAGCTCGCGCTCGCCAACGCCGCACCCGGCAAGCAGCAAGCCTTGAACGGCTCCGATCATGCGATCG
>DASTMQ010000100.1:0-4486 GCA_035714005.1 Hyphomicrobiaceae bacterium | reverse complement strand
CCACTTTCCGATCAATGCCCATGCTTTGCTTTCTTGGCTGACTGATTGGCAAGGGCCTTTGCCACGAGATAGGCCGATGCGGATGCTCGAGGTATGGGTGCGGAGCGGCGCGGCTGCTAGCTCTGGGTGGTCAGAAGTGCGCGCCACTCCACGACTGAGGGCGTCCTGCGCCACAGACACCCGGCCGCCTTGCAACTCACAGCGGTTCGGTCTCAACCGCCCGCCGAACCACAAAGTTGGCCTTCATCGTTCCAATATTCGCGCGCATCTCCCGGGCGAAGAACTGCGACGGCGCCTCGCCGACTATGTCCTTAAATTCTCTGATAAGATGAGCCTGGTCGGCCAAATCGCAAGCACAGGCGATTTCAGCCCACGACAACCCGTTGCGCCGCTCAGCCACGATTTTCTCGATGCGCGCAAGGCGCCCGAACCGCTTCGGGGTCATACCGAAGGTGGCGTTGAATGTGCGCGACAGGTGCCGCACGCTAATACCCAAAAGAGCTGCAAGCTGCTGCAGCGGCAAGGCGGGATCGTTCCTAAGGTATGACGCGGCATGACAAGCCAAACCATCTCGCTGTGGGCCAAGGCGGTGAAGCAGGAAGGCCTCGACGGTTGCAATCCTTTCACGACTATTGCGAGCCGCGGCAAGCATCTGGTCGCAAGTCGAGACCTCGCCTCGACTGAAAAGGCTAGCAAGATGAACGTTGGCGTTTGCGAACTGCCCCAGCCGCGCGTCGACGATACGGCTGGCGGCTTCGGGTCTTAAGGAAACGACAATAAGGCCCAGCGCGCCCGTGGGCCGGAGAGTGACGGACGAAGCTTGAATTTGAGTTGCACACTTGTTCGGCAGGTCCCGGCCTCGGTGCTGAACCAGCACCGGTGCCCGGTATTGCGCCATCAATAACAGACAAGTACCGGGTGCGTACTTGATCGCGAGCGCCCTGGCAGCGTCGCCGTCCGGGATGTCCAAATCCCAAATTGCATCGACAATATCCGCGAGCAATCGGGAGCGGAAACAGCGAAAGGCGCCAACACCGCTCTCCGCTGGTGCGCTCGTCTTAAGGCCGATCCGAGGCTCGATAAGGTTCACGGCGGCGCCACCTTGCTTGACCCGCGGCCCGATGCCCTTGCCTTGCTGTTTAGAGCTAATGGTTCGTCCCGCCGTTGCCTCCGCGTCCGGTGGTCGCGCGCCGGCCTTATCGGCCCCGGAACCTCGGAGGCGCTGGACGCAAGCAACGTCACAAGAAGTTGAAAATCGCGTCCGAAAAAGACAATCGAAGGAAACGACCGCAAGCGAAAATGCCGGCGACTTTAGGGTTTGAGACCGCCACTGGGCGGCGGTTGGCGGTCTCCGGTTGCGCCAACGTGCGCATTTTGAACAGGCCGTCCGATGAGTTTTGCGGGAGTTCACGTGAAATGAACCAGCGCAACGAACACTGGCAGGAACCGCTCCGCGGTTCGTGTGCCCATCCAGACCGCAATGATGAGCGCCTTTGCGTCGGGGTGCGAGGTTTCACGCGCGGCGGGATCAAAGACATCGACCTGGGTTGTAACGCCTCGGCGGTCGAACGAACGCAGCACGCGCTCTTTGCACTGGCAAACTCGGTGCACATATCGCCGCACAGCGACAGGCTCTTTCAACGTGTCTGCCGCACCGTCGAGAAGCACTTTGCCAACCCAACGATTGGCCCCGCCGAAATCGCAGCCGAGGTCGGCATTTCGCTTCGCTACCTGCAGAAGCTATTTACCTGTCGGGGCACCGCGTGCGGTCAATATATTCAATCGCTCCGACTGGGCCATGCGTTCGCGCTGCTGGCAGGCGGGATTGAGGTCGAAGGCGGCCAAAGCATTTCCGAAATAGCCTGGGCATCGGGCTATCGCGACCGCAGTCACTTCCACCGAGCGTTTCGGCAACGCTTTGGCCACTCACCCGGCGCGTGTCGCCGGCAGAACGCGGCAATCAGTCACGCAGGCTCGTCGCAGCGAGAAGACAGTGCCACGGCATACCCCTCAATCAATAGCCCGTCCACGGCAAAGGCTCGAAATCCCTGTGGCCGCGACACACCCTGAACCCGAACAGCGACATGCTTCCCGAGATCGGCACGGGGTCGGCAGCGGGCAAACGTTTACCGAGGAATACCCAGCCCTATGTCGTACAATATTCTTATCGCCGCTTGGGGCGGACCAGGTCACCTTGGCCCAATGTTGACCGCGGCTTGCCAATTGCGGCGGCACGGTCATAACGTTCGTTTCATTTCGCGTGCCGATGCACGCACGGACGTGGCATCGGCGGGGTTCGGTTTCGCTACCTGGCAGCGGACCCCGAGCATTTCTCCGATCGCAAGAGGTCAGGATGGTCTCCCCTACGCTTACGACCATCTTCTCTTTGGCCCAGCCGCCGCGCGCGCCGCCGATACGCGTGAAGAAATCGCGCGCACGCCAACGGATGCTCTGCTTAGCGACAGCGCTCTGTTCGGCTCTACAATGGCTGCTGAAGCCGCGGGCATACCCTGTGCGCTTCTCTCACCAACAATCAGCCTCCGGCCGCTGCCAGGTGCACCGCCGTTGGGCAGTTGCTTGCCGGCCCCTCGAACAACCGAAGATCGCAGCATAGTCGAGGCTGCTACCGTTCAGTTCACCGCCGTGATGAACAAGTGGCTGCCGATGCTAAATGACGCGCGCGCGAGTCAGGGTCTCCCTCCGCTAGACTGCACACTGCAATTGTTCGACCGCGCCGAGCGGCTTTTGCTCGCAATGAGCGCGGCATTTGATTTTGCCGCCGACTATCTACCGAAGAATGTCCGCTACATTGGGCCATTGCTGGATAGCTCCAACTGGTCGAAACCTTGGGTCGCCCCTTGGCCCGCTAGATTGGGCCGTCCGCGTGTGCTGGTCTCCTTCAGCACAACCAATCAGGGGCAGGCCGGTGCGTTGCAACGCGCCATCAACGCCGTGGCCCAGGCCGGAATGGACGGCGTTGCAACGGTGGGGCCCGCGTTGGACACGGCAACGTTCGACGCGCCGAAGAATGTAACGTTGTTGCCCAGTGCGCCACACGATGCCGTGATGAAGGAGGTCTCGTTGGTCGTGGCGCATGCTGGCCACGGTACCGTGAGCCGTGCGCTGTGGCACGGGCGCCCACTTCTGGTCATGCCGATGGGACGCGATCAGAATGACGTTGCCTTGCGGGTCGAAGCTCACGGTGCCGGCTTGATCTTGCCAGCAGGAGCCTCCGAAACCGAAATCGCCGGTGCCCTGTGGCGGCTCGCGAACGAGCCTCAATTCGGCCTTGCGGCCAGGCGGCTCGGAGAGGCTATCACCTTCGACATCACACGAGAGCGCCTTGTCAGTGAAATCGAAGGGATCGTGAGCGCTTACCGCCAGGAGTGAGAGTGCTGACGGCCCCGGCACGAAGGCCGTCTCGCGGCGATCTTTTTGTATAACGGCCCTTTCGGTGCCTACCCGCTTATGCTCTGGCCTGTTCGAATCTCGCGCGACAACGCTGAAGGCCAAGGCGCGCTCCGCGGTCTTCCGACGCGCGGTCAAACCGCCACGCTAGCGTTCGAGTGCGATGGACTTTCTTGCCAAGCTGTCTCGAGCGCCGCCGCACAGCACGTGAATGTGAACGATGCCGCTCCCAGGCTTTGGATAGAATTGAACGGCAACGTCGGTGTGGGACTCGCTTCGGAGCGAGCAGCTAAGCTCCCGCGAGGAGGCTTTGCATGGAGACATCGAACCGACGGTGGGTGTCATGCATCAGGTCAATGACGCAGCTCTTCTCTTAGGTCGTCTTTTCTTGGCCGCGTTGTTTCTGCCATCCGGCATCGGCAAGGCCTTGGGGTTTGGGGCCTTCGCCGCTTCCCTTGCTTCTAAGGGACTGCCTTATGCAGAGGCGTGGGCCGCGGCGGCGGTTATCATCGAAGTGCTCGGACCCATAGCCCTCATCCTTGGTGTCGCCCCCCGCTTGACCTCCGTCGTGCTTATCGCGTTCGTGATCATGGCAACCGCGACCACGCACCGGTACTGGGAATTTACGGAAGCGGCCGCTCGGCGGGCACAGGAAATTAATTTCTACAAAAATGGTGGCATTGTCGCGGCCCTGTTGTTCTATTTCGTCAGCGGAGCGGGCGCTTGGAGCATGGCTGGCTGGCGGCCGGGTCACGGCGCTCGTCCGCATCCCGCCTGACCTCAGCAATCAGATCGCCTCGAGCCGGCGGTACCTCGGGTCAAAGCGCCGGGAAACCCGGGCGCCGTCGACGCTCAGCTTCGCCTTACCGCACTGTCGATGCGTGCCTGCCTCGCGTCAACGCGATCACAGCCCGTTTGGCCGTGCGAGGCCCGCAGTGGCTTCCGCCCCGGCAGCCAGCAGCGTGTAGCGATCTTCGGGCGCGGCCACAAATTGCAGTACGCCGTCATCGATCGGCTCGCGTAGCAGCACCTTGCGATCCTGCAGATAGCTTTGGTTGAAACACCATGGCGGCCGCGA
>DASTMQ010000099.1:0-2904 GCA_035714005.1 Hyphomicrobiaceae bacterium | reverse complement strand
AGTCGCCGCCGTGGGAGGACGATCCTGGGGGTTTTGGCCGCGAAGCGTTTGGATCCCGCTCAATTGGGCGGATAAAGAGGAAGATTACATCAGGCTCTTGCTGACCAGCGC
This sequence comes from Hyphomicrobiaceae bacterium, assembly GCA_035714005.1. Classification (GTDB taxonomy): domain Bacteria; phylum Pseudomonadota; class Alphaproteobacteria; order Rhizobiales; family Hyphomicrobiaceae; genus AWTP1-13. The sequence continues at coordinate 2,793 of DASTMQ010000099.1, read as the reverse complement.
GCAAACGGCAGCCTATTTTGGCCCCAGCGGGGGCATAGGCAGCCGCTAATTCGCAAATGCGATGTTGGCCTTAGCCGACGCACGCGACCGTCGCCGGGATTGGACTGGCCTTGCCAAATTGACGCCGCCGGGCGCCGGGCGTTCGCAGCCGCTTTGCGCGCGGCCGCAATCCCCGCTGCTCGTAAATTATCCCAAGGCCGCTCTTGGCGGACGGCCGCGCGGCGCTCAACATGGGCACAGTGCCAAACCACGCTATGGGAGGATAATTATGGCAAACGTCACATTGGCCAGGGTGACGCTCGCAGCCTTGCTCGTTGCTGCGCCAGCTGGGCTCAGCGGCGCCGTCGCCAAAGACCTCAAGGCCGTCTCCGATCAAACCATCGGTGGGCTCCCATTTCCGGAATCGGTCGCCTGCGACGCCAATGGCAAGGCTTTGTATGCGAGCCTATTTGTCTCCGCGCTCAAGCCGGCGGAAAAGGATGGCCAAGGCAAGATCAGCAAACTGTCGCTGACAGGCAAGGTCCTTGAGGACCAGTTCTTGCCCGCTGCCGGGGGCGAGCCGCTCAACAAGCCCAAGGGATCCTGGGTCAAAGGCAACCGCCTCTGGGTTGCGGATATCGATGTGGTATGGCTGTTCGATCTCAAGACCCGCAAGGGCAAAAAGCTGGCCCTGCCCGATATCCAGTTCGCTAACGACGTTGTGCTCCAGGGCAACGCCCTTTATGTCAGCGACAATCGCGCCGATCGCCTGTACCGGATCGAGCCTGCCGATTTTCTCAACAGCAAAGCCGATCCCAAGATCAGTGTGGTGTTCTCAGGCAAAGGCGTGAACCCCAACGGCATCTATCCGGCCCGGGACGGCTCGCTGCTGATGGTCGGCTTCAAGTCTGCCGAGGAGGCACGCGGCATCTACGCGGTGAACAAAAAGGGCGAGGTCAAGGAATTGGCCCAACCGATCGGGCGCTTGGACGGCCTTTATCAGATGAGCGATGGAACCATTCTCGCCACCGACTGGAACTCGGGCTCGCTTTTCAGCTGGACGGCAAAGGACGGCATGAAAACCCTGGCATCGAACTTCAAGGGCCCGGCCGATCTGTGTGCCTATCGCAACGGCAAGGGCCTGATGGTCGTCGTGCCCGATCTCGCCAAGAGCGAGGTGCGCCTGATCCAGCTCAACCGCTAGACGACAAGAACCTTGGCTCGCCGTCGCCCCCCGCCATCCCCCGTTGCCAATCCCGCGCCGCGGCTCGCAGGGCCGCGGCGGCGATAAAAAGAGGTCACCCGGGGGCGCGCCGGGTGTGCGCGCCTGCTAACCGCTCGCCACCTCCTTGAAGCGGCGCAGGGTCTCGAGCTGGTCGTCGAAACGCGGCATGCGATACATGGGATAAAGCATTACCATGTCGGCGCCGAGTTTACGCCAGCCGTCGGCCGCGGCCGCCCAGCGCTGCGGGTCCGCCTCGTGCATGCGCAGCCAGCCCTCAATCCCGAAGGAGTTTAACGCGCGCCCGTGTTGCTTCAGCTCTCCGCGCAACAGCGCCAGCTTCTGCTCGGCCTTTTCATCGGGCGCCATGATCGGCATCCAGCCGTCGCCTAGTCGTGCCGCCCGCATCACCACAGCATCGGAAACGCCGCCAAACCAGATGGGAATCGGACGCTGCACCGGCGGGGGTTGGATGTTGACGTCGAAAAGCGCATGAAAGCGGCCCTTGAACGAGACCAGATCTTCAGACCATAGCCGCCGCAACACCTCCACCTGCTCGGCCTGGCGGGCGCCGCGCGTCTTCCAATCTTCCCCCAGGGCCTGGTACTCCACATGGTTCCAGCCCACGCCGATGCCAAGCCTCAGCCGGCCGGCGCTCAGCAGATCGGCCTCCGCGGCCTGTTTGGCGATCAGGCCGGTTTGACGCTGCGGCGCGATCAGCACCCCGCTCGATAGCCGAATGCGCTTGGTCACGGCCGCGAGAAAGCCGAGCAGCACGAAGGTCTCGTGGAAAGGGTCCGTTTCATTGTAGAGGGGCGTCCAACCGTCACGGGCCGCCGCGCCGAACACATGATCGGGGACTTCGATATAGGCAAAGCCCAAGTCCTCGGCGGCCTGCGCCCAATCGCGTATTTTCGCCGGATCGTTGCCGATATCACGCGTCGGGAACATGGCATTGAGCTGCATGGTCGCGCTCCCTTTGCTGATCGTCACGTCATCAACTCATAGCCCAGCGCACGGCCTCGCGCACTGCCTAGTAGCGTACCGCCTAACGTACTGGCCGTGTCGCGCGCGCCGATCAGCAATCGGCCACCGCCCGCTGGCCGAATGCGGCTCAAAGGCCCTCATAGGCCCCGGCCACACCTGCGCCAAACGCCCCCTCGTCGGTTGCGTCGCGCCAATGGCCGGCGACATCCCCGCCGCTATCCACGGCGCGGGCGTTAACCGATGACCGATTGGCGTGGGGTAAACGATAGGCCACGACGTGCCGGCTCCGCGTCGCTGACGACGGCAACAACCTCAAACCGATCAAAGATCGATGCTGGCCGCGCCTTTAATCAGGGCCGCCAGTGGCCATGCGACAAGAAGCACCCCCGCGAAATTCGAGGCTACCGATCGTCAATTCGGATGTCGCCATCGCACTCCCGCCGCCACAAAAACAAGGCTACACTCGCCAACCCCAAGTAGAAGCGAAGGAAGCGGCGTAATGCGTCTGGTCGCCGGCCTGCTGATCCTGGACCTCCTCATTGCCCCCACGTGGGCGCAAACGCCGCCAAGCGCCGCGGAAATTGCCGCTTACCAAGGTTTGCACC
>DASTMQ010000098.1:0-5745 GCA_035714005.1 Hyphomicrobiaceae bacterium | reverse complement strand
CTTCTCCAACAGCGATGCCACATGGTATTTCGCGGTGTGCGTGGAAATGCCGAGCCGCCGGGCAATCAGCTTGTTGGAGGCGCCCTCCGCCAGCAGGGCCAGAACCTCCAATTCGCGAGCCGTCAGCGTAACCTCGGCGTTGGGCTCGCGCGGGGCGGCCGTGGCAACAATCATGGCGTCCGCTTCCAAGCCCGCAGCGACGAGCTCGACGTCCTCCACCTTGCTCAACACAGAAGCGATGCGATCGGCGAGCGCGGGGCTCGCCACATTGACGCTAATCCTCAGCCGGCCCGTCCGAGGCGCTTCTCTCAAGCCAATGGCCTTTCGCCGATGTGCAGCCTGGTCTGGCGGGTCTCGCCACCCCGCCGAAGCTCGAGCAGCAGCAGCTTGCCAACGCTGTCCGGCCCGAGCGACCTCAGCAGCGATTGCAGGCCGCCAATGGGTTTGCCGTCCCACGACACCAAGACATCCCCTTGGTGAATCTCGGCCGCCGCGCCCGGACCTTGGGGATCGACGCTCATGACCATGACGCCCGAACCACCGCCCGCGACGGTCACCGGCTGCAATCCGAGCCCTAAATAGCCGCGTGCTATTCGGCCGTGCGTTTCGAGCCTCGCGGCGACCCGTCCCAAAGTGACCGCGGGAATCACCAGGACGCGCCGACGCGGACCAAAGACGGTCATGCCGAAAGCCTGTCCCGTGGCATTGAGCGCCAGGCCGCCTTCGGCGGACCGGCGCAGGCGGGCATCGAGTTCAATACGGGCGTCGATCTCGCCGCCACGCATGGATTGCCACGGTCCCCGCGTCAGCGACACCATGCCCATCGCCGCGGTCGGCGCACCCAGTTCTGCGCCGACGGCTACCACCAGGGCGCCGGGCGCGGGAAGCGTTGCAGCCATAGCCACGGGCCGCAGATCCGAGCGGTCGACCTTGAGCAAGGCAACGGCGGTACTGGGATCACGGCCTGCGACCTCAGCGGCAACGGTTTCCCCGCCGGCCAGGGTTACCCGAACCTCGCCCTCCTCCGCCAGGCCTTCATCCGAGGTAACGATCCGCCCTGTCCGCCAAACAAAGCCGGACGCTTGCATCCGATCCGAAGTCACCGAGACCAGACTTGCCGCCAAGCCGGCGACCATGGTTTCAAGGGCCGCCGATAAACTTTCGCTTGCTATGCTCATAGGACCTCCGAGAAGATTATCACAAGAGATGTGCCGCCGTTGCGACCTCGTCTACTAGCCACATGGGCAGGCAGTCCCTGTGCGCTGGCGCCGAGCCGCCAATTTCCGTCGCCCTGGTGGATGGGTCGAGCCACCATGGTCGCCGCAACGCCCCGTACCATCGACAGCTGAGCGCCGGGCGGCTGCCAATTCAGCTTTGCTCGCGTTTGCCTCGCGCTCGAATTGATCTAGATTGCCCGCCGTGACACGGCTCGCACTTGCCCAGGTCCGGTTCCGGTACGTCATCGAAGGCCATGCCTTGGATGCCGCAACGGAGGCGGCGTTGAAGGCCGACCAGCGCGCAGGCGCCAAGTCGATCCTGGACGCCGTTGCCCGCCGACGCTTTGAAAACCGTTCCGAGGGCCAGCGGCTGCGTCAACTGCTTCGCTATGAGACCGCGCTGTGGGCGAGCGGCGTGGGCAGCGTCGCCGGCGTCGACGAAGCGGGCATGAGCCCGCTTGCGGGGCCTGTCGCGGCCGCCGCCGTGGTATTTGCGCCGGGATCACGGATCCCGGGCGTGGACGATTCCAAAAAGCTCGATGCGGCTGACCGCGACCGGCTCGCCATCGAAATCAAGGAGAGGGCAACAGCCTGGTGCATCGGTTTTGCCGAAGTCGAGGAGATCGACAGCATCAACATCTATTGGGCGGGGCAGCTCGCCATGCGTCGTGCCCTCGAGGGTCTTTGCCTGACACCCGAACATGTCCTGATCGATGGGCGCCGCGTGCGCGAGCTCGCCATACCCCAGCAGCCCATCATCAAGGGCGACGCCCGAAGCATGTCGATTGCCGCCGCTTCCATCCTGGCCAAGACCGCGCGCGATGCGCTGATGTACAAGCTCGATGTTGAGCATCCCGGCTATGGCTTCGCACGCCACAAGGGCTACCCCGTCCGCGAGCACTTGGCCGCGCTGCGGCGCCTCGGCGTCTCGGCGATCCATCGCCGCTCCTTCGCCCCGGTTCGCGAGGTGCTCGGGCTGCCGCCGCTTCCGCCCTGGCCCGACAAAAGCAAGATGGAATGAGACCGTCCCGGCTGGCCTCTTGACCCGCGTCAGCGGCTTTCCAGCACTTGGCCGAACAACCACCAGGGCCGAACAACCACCAGGGCCGAACAACCACCGGGGCCGAACAACCGGCGCCGAACAGCCGGTCGTCGGGGCGCCGGGCTTTTTTGGCCCGCTTTTCACGGGCCCTGCTTCGAGCGACAAGGCCATGGCGAAGCTCGAGCCCCCCTGGGGAGGCGCTCTTTTCCAGCTTTTTTCCGCGCCTGCCTGCCCATGACCAGGTCGTCGGGCAAAGTGGCAAAATAATCGATCATCTGCGGCCCATTCGCGCGCCGACCCCGGCTCTCTCCTGCAGGCCGCGGCGGGTTCGACCGAAGGCGCCGGCGGCTCGCCGTGGCAAGCGTGGCGGGGTATCGCGTCGCTGGCCCTATCTGCGAATTTCCTGTGGCCAAGCCCATAGCCCAACGGCACCCTATTGGCCTATGAACAGGGCCCGAGCAACCGGGATGCACCGGCATCAGGCGGCGCCCCAAACCGGCAGGTCCGGAACATCGAGGACGACAGTGGACGAAACGCCATGAGTGGGACCGAGCCCGTCGCACAAAACTATGCCTTCCAAGCGGAGGTGGCCGAACTCTTGCACCTCATGGTGCGCTCGGTTTATTCGGACACCGACATCTTCCTGCGCGAATTGATCTCCAACGCATCGGATGCCTGCGACAAGCTTCGCTACGAGGCGATCGGCAAACCGCAGCTGATGGCCGACGGCGGTCGACTGTTGATCGAGATTGCGTCGGACACCAGTGCCAATAGCTTGGCGATTGCCGACAGCGGTATCGGCATGGATCGTCAAGAGCTGATCGACAACCTCGGAACTATCGCGCGCTCCGGAACCCGCGCTTTTATGAGCCAGCTGCGCGAGGCCAAGGATGGCGCGAGCTTAATCGGGCAATTCGGCGTCGGCTTCTACTCGGCTTTTATGGTGGCCGACAGGATCGAGGTGATCAGCCGTCGCGCCGGCGCTCCGGACGCCTGGATTTGGCGATCTTCCGGTGGCGGCGGCTTCGATATTGCTCAAGCCAGCCCCGAACAGGCCGCCGGCCTCGTCCGCGGCACCAAAGTGGTGCTCCACCTGAAGGAGGATGCCAAGCGCTATCTCGAGGGCGCCGAGATCGAACGCATCGTGCGCACCTATTCCGACCACATTCTGTTTCCCATCGAACTCAGGGCGGCCGATGGCACGCTGCGACAGATCAATGAGGCCAGTGCGCTGTGGCAGCGCGCCAAAGCGGAGGTGACGCCGGAGGAGTACAAGAAGAGCTACCAACTGCTGGCGGGCGCCTTCGACGAACCCGCTCTGACCTTGCATTATAAGGCCGAGGGCAGGCTCAGCTATGCGGTCTTGCTGTTTGCGCCCTCGAGCCGCCCCTTCGATCTGTTTGGCCCCGAGCGCAAGGGCCACGTCAAGCTTTACGTGCGCCGCGTCTATATCACCGATGACGCCGACCTGCTGCCGCCCTATCTGCGCTTTGTGCGCGGCGTGATCGACAGCGAGGATCTGCCCCTCAACATCTCGAGAGAGATGCTGCAGAACAATCCGCAGGTGGCACAAATCCGCAAGGCCGTGTCGGGTCGTGTTTTGAGCGAGCTCGGCACGCTTGCCAACAAGGATGCGGCCGCCTTCGTCAAGCTATGGGAAGCCTTTGGCAGCGTGCTGAAAGAGGGAATCTACGAGGATAGCGAGCGCCGTGATCAGCTCCTGGCCTTGGCGCGCTTTGCTACCACGAAGGATGCCGGTTTGCGCTCGTTGCAGGACTACGTTGCGGCGCTGAAGCCCGGTCAATCCGCAATCTACTACCTCGTCGGCGACAGCAGCGAGCGCCTCAAAGCAAACCCCAAGTTGGAGGCGGCACGTGCCAGGGACATCGAAGTCCTGCTGCTGACCGATCCCGTCGATGCGTTCTGGACCTCCTTGGCGCTGTCGTTTGAGGGCAAGCCCCTCAAGTCCCTGAGCCAGGGAGATGTCGACTTCGGTGAGAGCGCCCCTGGCGAGACCGCCGCTAGCGCGCCAACCCCGACCGCCGTCGATACGGCCGTCGTCATTGCGGCCATCAAGGGGGTGCTGGGTGAGCGCGTCTCCGAGGTGCGCGCCTCAAACCGGCTGGTCGACAGCGCCGCCTGCCTTGTGGCCAGCGGCCAGGGACCCGATCGTGAGCTGCAGCGGTTGTTGTCCCTGCAAAAACACAACGTCGGCGGCGCCAAACCGATCTTGGAAATCAACACCGGCCATGCCTTGATCAGAGGGATATCGGAGGCCAAATTCAGCGCCAGTGACGATTTGCCGGACCTTTGCGAGCTGCTGTTCGACCAGGCGCTGATCCTCGACGGCGACGTGCCCAACGATCCGGCCTCCTTCACCAAACGCATGGACAGGTTTGTGGTGCGCGGACTGCTACCGCTCAGCAAGACCGCGAGCGGCGCCGGCTGAGGTCAACGCTCCTCAGCCTCTCTCACGCTATTGCACGGTCTGGAGAGTCTTGCCAGGTTTCGCGCCTCGACCATCAGACCGTTGGCCCTCGGCAAGCCCGTGGCGGCGCCGTGGCGCCCGAAGCCCGGCGATGGTCTAACTTTCCTCGAGCGCGCCCGCGTTTTCCTCGCGACTACCGGGCTTTGACCAGGGCTCAGGTGCGGCGGCCCGCGCCGGCAGCCACCGCCGCTGCTGGGAGTTGCCACGCGCTCTTTGGTCCGAAGGGCCCTCCGACCTAGGTGAACAACCCGGCTTGACCGCCAGCCGTACGCCGCCACGGGCTTTTGCGATGAATTGCCGCCTGCGCGGACGCTAAGGCCCGCGCCACCGCTGGCGAGACTGCAAGCTATTCGGCACGCAGGCTCGGCGGATCTAGGTGCGGTGACGCAGGCGGCAAGTTGTTGGTCTGGCGTGCGGCACGAATGGCGGCAGAGGCGAGAGCGCTTCTCGTCGCCTTGGATCGAAGGAAGCGAGCATGGTTAGCGACATCACCGGCTGGGGCAACGACAACGCGCTCACCAACACCGCCGGCGGCGCTTTCGCCCTGATCGGAAACCAGATCGTGGTTGCAAATCCGGCGCTGCTCGATTTCGAAGCCGGCACGACCAAGACCATCTCGGTGCTGGCCACCGATGCCGGCGGTCTCCAGCTGCAAAAGGACATTGGCATTTCCCTCACTAATCTCACCGGCACCAGCGACAATGTCGTTGCGGGGGAAGCGCCAACGCCAACACCATCAACGGCACTGCGGGCAATGACTTTATCGCCGGTCTCGGCGGCGATGACACCCTCAATGGCAACGCCGGCAACGACATCCTCGATGGCGGCGCCGGCAAGGACAACATGTCCGGCGCCGCCGGTGACGACACTTATGTGGTCGACAACAGCGGCGACAAGGTCACCGAGGCGGGCGGACAAGGCACCGACACCGTGTTGACGACGCTCACCAATTACACCTTGGCCAGCAATGTCGAGAACCTGACGTTCAGCGGCTCGGG
>DASTMQ010000097.1:0-4860 GCA_035714005.1 Hyphomicrobiaceae bacterium | reverse complement strand
TTACTTCCGCACGACGGACGTGACGGGGGTGGTGTCGCTGCCGGAGGGGACGGAGATGGTGATGCCGGGCGACAACGTTGCCGTCACCATCGAGCTGATCACGCCGATTGCCATGGAGGAGAAGCTTCGCTTCGCCATCCGGGAGGGCGGCCGCACCGTCGGTGCCGGCGTCGTAACGTCAATTATCGAGTAGGGGCTTGATGGAAGCGCTCGATTGTATGCGGGCGCTTCTCAGTTTTTGGGGCAAGTGGACGTCAGATGCAAAGTCAGAACATCCGAATTCGGCTCAAGGCCTTCGATCATCGCGTGCTCGATGCATCGACGCGCGAAATCGTCAACACGGCCAAGCGCACGGGAGCCGAGGTTCGCGGTCCCATTCCGCTGCCCACGCGCATCGAACGCTTCACGGTCAACCGCTCGCCGCACATTGACAAGAAAAGCCGTGAGCAGTTCGAGATGCGTACGCACAAGCGCCTGCTCGACATTGTCGATCCCACCCCGCAGACCGTCGACGCGCTGATGAAGCTCGACTTGGCGGCGGGCGTCGACGTCGAGATCAAGCTCTAGGGATTGGCGGACCTGAGGCTTCCCATCGGCCCGTCACAAAGCAGCAAGGAAGGAATGCGAACGCCATGCGTTCCGGAGTCATAGCGCAGAAAGTCGGCATGACCCGTGTCTTCACCGAGGCCGGGGAGCATATCCCCGTGACCGTGCTGAAGCTCGAGAATGTTCAGGTGCTCGCGCACCGCACCGATGAAAAGAATGGCTACACGGCCCTGCAATTGGGCGCCGGCCGCCGCAAGGCAAGCCGCCTCACGCGCGCCGACCGGGAGGGTTTTGCCGTGGCCAAGGTCGAGCCCAAGCGCAAGCTCGCCGAGTTCCGCGTCAGCCCGGAAAACCTGATCGAGGTGGGTGCCGAAATCACCGCCGACCATTTCGTCAAGGGCCAGATGGTCGACGTCATGGGCACCAGCCAGGGCAAGGGTTTCCAGGGCGCAATGAAGCGCTGGAACTTCCACGGCCTGCGCGCCAGCCACGGCGTCTCCGTCGTGCATCGCAGCCACGGCTCGACCGGACAGCGCCAAGATCCCGGCAAGGTCTTCAAAGGCAAGAAAATGGCCGGCCATCTGGGCAGCGAGCGCGTCACCACCTTGAACCTTGAGGTGGTCGACACCGACAAGGACAAGGGGCTGGTGCTGGTGCGCGGCGCGGTTCCCGGCACCAAGGGCGGCTGGGTTCTGGTGCGGGATGCGGTCAAACGGCCGTTGCCCAAGGAGGCCCCGCATCCGGGCGCCTTCCGCAAGGCGGGCGACAGCGCCGGAACGGCCGCGCCGGCGGGCGCACAACAGGCGGAGCAGCAGTCATGAAGGCCGCAGTCACGACGCTGGATGCGGCGAGCGCCGGCGAGGTTGAGCTCAGCGACGCCATTTTTGGGCTCGAGCCGCGCACGGACTTGATCCATCGCATGGTGCGCTATCAACTCTTGAAGCGCATGGCCGGCACGCATCACGCCCAGGACCGCTCCGAAGTGACGGTCACCGGCAAGAAGATGTACAAACAGAAGGGGACCGGTGGCGCCCGTCACGGCGACAAGTCGGTGCCGCAATGGCGGGGTGGGGGCAAGGTGTTTGGACCCAAGCCGCGCAGCCATGCCATCGAGTTGCCGAAGAAGGTGCGGGCGCTGGCGCTGCGGCACGCCCTCTCCGCCAAGGCCAAGGCCGGCGAGATCGTCGTACTCGAGAAGGCGGAGGCGGCCGACGGCAAGACCAAGGGTCTAAAGGAGCGCTTCGGCAAGCTTGAGCTCACCAATGCGCTGATCATCGACGGGGCCGACATCGAGCCGGGATTTGCCCGGGCCGCGCGCAACATTCCCAATATCGACGTGCTGCCCGTGCAGGGCATCAATGTCTACGACATCCTGCGGCGCAAGCGCCTGGTACTCACCAAGGCGGCCGTCGAGGCCCTGGAGGCGCGCTTCAAATGAAAAAAAGAGATGCCCACGACGTCATCCGCGCGCCCGTCATCACGGAGAAGTCGACGCTGGTTTCCGAGTACAACCAGGTGATGTTCAAGGTGGCGCGCGACGCCACCAAATCCGAAATCAAGGAGGCGGTCGAGAAGCTTTTCCGCGTGAAGGTCAAGGCCGTCAACACGCAGGTGCGCAAAGGCAAGATGAAAGTCTTCAAGAACATCCGCGCCCGCCTTAGCGATTCCAAGCGCGCGATCATCACCCTCGAAGAGGGCCATTCGATCGACGTGACGACCGGGCTGTGAGGATAGACGATGGCACTTAAAACATATCGGCCGATCACGCCCGGCCTGCGCCAGCTGGTCCTGGTCGACCGCAAAACCTTGTGGAAGGGCGCGCCGGTCAAGATGCTGACCGAGGGCAAGCTCAAGTCCGGCGGCCGCAACAACCACGGCCGCATCACCACGCGCCACATCGGCGGCGGGCACAAGCAGGCCTACCGACGCGTCGATTTCCGGCGCGTGAAGCACGACTTGCCGGCAATCGTCGAGCGGCTGGAGTACGATCCCAACCGCACCGCGTTCATCGCGCTGCTCAAATATCAGGACGCCACCTTGTCTTATATTCTGGCGCCGCAGCGCTTGAGCGTCGGCGACATGGTGGTCTCGGGCGTCAAGGCCGACGTAAAGCCCGGCAACGCCATGCAGCTTGCTTCCATGCCGATTGGCACCATCGTACACAACATCGAGCTGAAAGCGGGCGGCGGCGGCAAGATTGCCCGCTCGGCGGGCGCCTATGGTCAGCTGGTCGGCCGCGACTCCGGCTGGGCCATTTTGCGCCTCAACTCCGGCGAGACGCGCCGCGTGCGGGCCGACTGCATGGCAACGGTTGGCGCCGTGTCCAACCCCGACCATATGAACGAGTCGACCGGCAAGGCGGGTCGCACGCGCTGGAAGGGCACGCGCCCGACCGTGCGCTCCATCGCCATGAACCCCGTCGACCATCCCAACGGTGGGCGCACCAAGGGCGGCAAGCACTGGGCGACCCCCTGGGGCAAGAGCACCAAGGGCGCCAAGACGCGCAAGAACAAGGCGACGGACCGCTTCATCGTGCGGCCGCGCCATACGGGCAAGTAAGGAGCACGCGACGTGGCACGCTCGGTCTGGAAAGGTCCTTTTGTCGACGGCTATCTCTTGAAGAAGGCGGAGGCCGTGCGCGCCTCGGGCCGTAATGAGATCATTCGCATCTGGAGCCGGCGCTCGACGATCCTGCCGCAGTTCGTCGGCCTGACTTTCGGCGTCTACAACGGGCACAAGCACATTCCCGTCAGCGTGACGGAGGACATGATCGGGCACAAGTTCGGCGAGTTCGCGCCGACGCGTACCTTCCACGGTCACAGCGGCGACAAGAAGGCCGTCAGGGCCAAACCGGCGGCCTGAGGGCAAAGTTAAGCGAAGGCGAAACACGATGGGCAAGGCGAAGCGGGAGCGGGTGCTCTCCGAGAGCGAGGCGAAGGCGGTGGCGCGTAACCTGCGCGTCTCACCGCAAAAGCTCAACTTGCTGGCGCAACTCATTCGCGGCAAGAAGGTCGAGACCGCGCTCGCGGATCTGGAATTCTCGCGCAAGCGCATCGCCAAGGACGTGCGCAAGTGTGTGATGTCGGCGGTGGCCAATGCCGAAAATAACCACGGGCTCGATGTCAACGATCTGATCGTGAGCCAAGCCTACGTCGGCAAGAACTTGGTGATTAGGCGCTTTCATGCCCGTGGCCGCGGCCGCATGAGCGCAATCCAGAAGCCTTTTTCCCAGCTCACGGTGGTCGTGAAGGAGAAGGCGGAAGAAGCCGCGGCGAAGGAGACCGAATAATGGGTCACAAGGTCAATCCGGTCGGTCTGCGGGTCGGCATCAATCGCACCTGGGACAGTCGCTGGTTCGCCAGCCGCGGTGAGTACGGCAAGCTGCTGCACGAGGATATGCATATTCGCGACCATATCCTGAAGCAGCGCCGGCAGGCCGGCATCGCCCGCGTGGTGATCGAGCGCCCACACAAAAAGTGCCGGGTGACCGTGCACACGGCGCGGCCGGGCGTGCTGATCGGCAAGAAGGGCGCCGACATCGAGAAGCTGCGCAGCGAATTGGCGAAGCTGACCCCGTCCGAGGTGCATCTCAACATTGTCGAGGTGCGAAAGCCCGAGATCGACGCCACCCTCGTGGCCGAGACCATTGCTCAGCAGCTCGAGCGTCGGGTGGCCTTTCGCCGCGCCATGAAGCGCGCGGTGCAGTCCGCCCTGCGCCTGGGCGCCCTCGGCATCCGCATCAATTGTTCGGGTCGGCTCGGCGGCGCGGAAATTGCCCGCGTCGAGTGGTACCGCGAGGGCCGCGTGCCGCTGCACACGCTGCGCGCCGACATCGATTTCGGCTATGGCGTGGCGCAAACGGCCTACGGCGTCATTGGCGTCAAGGTGTGGATCTTCAAAGGCGAGATCATGGATCACGACCCGATGGCCGCCGAGAAGCGGGCAATCGAGGCGCAGGAGGCCGGCGGCGGCGGCCGGCGTCGGGGCGGCGGCGATGCCGCGAGCTGGGCCGAACGGCAGGCCGAGTAGCGCGCGTCGCCGAGAGAGGGCTTAAACACCGATGCTGCAACCCATTCGCACCAAGTACCGCAAGGCCCATAAGGGTCGCATCCATGGCAACGCCAAGGGCGGGACAACCCTGAATTTCGGCTCCTACGGCCTCAAGGCGGTCGAGCCGGAACGGCTGACCGCACGCCAGATCGAGGCGGCGCGGCGGGCGATCACGCGGGCCATGAAGCGCGCCGGCCGCGTCTGGATCCGCATCTTCCCGGACGTGCCGGTGACGAAAAAGCCGGCGGAGGTGCGCATGGGTTC
>DASTMQ010000096.1:0-5406 GCA_035714005.1 Hyphomicrobiaceae bacterium | reverse complement strand
CCGTAGCCTAAGGCTCGCCTAGCTCGAGGCAGCCGGCGGCGTATAACGTTTCGGGATATGTGCGGCCGCGAATCGGTCCACTTCGCCCCTTGAATGGTGCCGGCTCTACATATGCAGCGCCGCATTGGCCAGCGTTTTGCCATCCAGGTTTTGCCCCCCAATGTTTGCAGCTTTGCCGTTTGCCGGCGAGGATCGGCGCGTCAGGGTCAACATCAGCGGCGGGCACCGCGTTGCCGTCGCACGTGACGTGGCGTTGGTGACCGTGGCAGCAAGGGACGCCATCATTGTCGCTCGCGCCTGGGTGCCACTTCGTGCCGGCGCGGCGGGCAAACCGAAGATGCCGAGTTGGCTAGGGGAATTGAGTTCAATTGCGCCCAATTAACCTTTCGTTAACCAAATCAGCAAAGCCTGCGGGCAGATTGGAACGGCAAACCGGATGCCGGGCCGACAGCTAGTCAACGACAAACTCCGGTCGGTGTGCGCGTCATGGCGGGATTGCCTGTCGATCCAGCCTTGTGCGGGGACAATGCACAAAACAGGGACCGCAGAATTACCGAGAGCGAGGCGGACGTGGATGGGACCGCCGCTAGCAGCTCTCGGATTTTTACGAGCACGCGCTTGGCGCGTTCCCGTCCCGAACCGCTGTGTCCGCTCACGCAGAACCGCTGCAATGATGCGCCTCGAGCCGTCGTGTTCGAGTGCGAGGGTGCTTGCCCGGCACCCGCATCAATCTGTATCGGCATGCCGAATGCGGCACAGCACCACCTCTCGAGATGGAGTGGCACATGAAGCGCCTCTGTCAACGGTGTGGCGTGTCTTCGAGTCGGCTCGTCAACGCAACGAGCCTCACGCTTCGACCTGAGCCCGAATGGAAATGGGTGCTCCTCTGGCGCGACAACCAACGTCACCGTCCCCCGAGTAAGATCTAATTCGGCATTGCTGGCAGGTCGTGCGAGCCTTCCCCAGCCAGAAAATCGAGAGGCCGGCCACATTGGCCGGCCTTAGTCATACCAGGCAACAAAGCAATATACCGTCGCCCGCTCACATGGGGAGGCGGGCGAGCTGATGGCTGAAATAGTTATCGATGGCGGTGACAATCGAGCTTGAGACCTTCTCGCGCCAGCGCTCGGATTTCAACAGTTGCGCATCGGCTTCATTGGTCACGTAGCCGAGTTCGATCAGGATCGACGGCACCTTGGCGGATTTCAGGACCACAAAGGCGGCGCTGCGATCCGGGTTGTCCTTAAGCCCAGTGGTCTCGCCCATGAATTCGATCACGGACTTTACGAACACACTCGTGCGATCACGGGTCGTGTCGACCTCGCGTCGGGCCAAGTCGGAAAGAATGGCCTTGACCGCGGAAATGTCGCCATCGCTGTTCTTCAGCGCGGTGATTTCCTGGTCCGAAAGGACGTGCTCGCTGACCTCACCGCGGGCCGAGCGCTGCAGGGAACTCGCCACGGAGTCGCGCAGGGAGTAAATGGTGGCGCCGCGCGCGTTCGACTGTGCGTAGTCCGCGTGTACGGCCACGAACAAGGAGGCAAGGTGGCGTTCGGCAAATTCACGCCGCGCGTTGAGTTCGACGAAGGTGTCCGTCTCGCGCGTCAACAACACCTTGTAGCGCCCGGTGCTCTGCAGTTTGTCACGCAGCTTTAGGCTGAACGCCAGCACGACATCCTTTTCCACGGTCCCATGCCGCGTCGCGCCAGTATCGTCGCCGCCATGCCCCGGATCGATGACGATGACGGGCCGGTACATTGCCTGCGCGCGCGCGCGGGGGGACAGCGCCGGTTTGGGCATAGGCGGCTGTACGCCAGCCGCGCCAAGCCCATAGGGGGCGCTGACCGGCAGCAGCGAGCGACCATCCTGAAGATCGGGCTCGGCCAGTTCGGCCGATGCCATTTCAAGCACGAGTCTCGCCGCTTTGCCGTCCTTCTCGATGGTCGATCGCTCGATCACCACCGGCCCGGTCACGTCGATGACGACACGGGCTTTGCCGGGGGCAGAGAGACCGCCCCGAAAAGATTTGACAACACCGACCGGCGCCTCAGTAGGCAAGGCTGGCAATTGCAGTTTCACATCGGGAAAATCGATGAAAACGCGATTGGGGTTGGTGAGGGCAAAGACCTGGAAGTCGACGGCGCGCTCAAGGCCGATGATGAAGCGGGTGCGGTTCTTGTTGGTCTTGGAGGCGCCCGTAGCCTCGCTATCCGGTCCGGCCGGCACCACCTGCTGAGCCAGCGAAGGCGCACACAGCGCGATTGGCAGCACCGCGAGCAACGCTCGCAACAGGGCGCGCCGCCACCTGCCTGAAACCATGCCGTCGACCCCCGTCAAACGCCACCAGTAGTGCGGGACAGCCTGTGGATTAACCGGCGAAGATGGCATTTTCCGGGTATCCACCAGCCGACCTTATGAGCTTGGAAAGCTTAACGAATCGCTTAACTCTGGCGAATCAGACAACATTTCATTGCAAAATCCGGCGTTGTGAACAAGTGCGCCGGGTAGCGAACCCGACGCCAGGTTTGCTGCGAGGACGAAAAAAAGACGAGGGCCGACGCCGCCGGATCGGCCCCTTTGACGCCGCCGTTGCCGCCCTCAGGCTTTCTGATTGCGATAACGGATCAAATAGCTGTCCATGGTGTACTCCGCCACCTGCCACCAGAGATACTGGTCGGAGCGATAGGCGACGAGGCTGTCGAGCAGCTTCTTGAACCATTCGTTTTTGGTCGCCAGCTCGGCATAAAGCTCGGCGGCCGCCTTGTAGCAGCCGTCCATGACCTCCGGCGGGAAGGGCTTTAGCACGGCGCCGGAGGCGGCAAGCCGCTTGAGCGCGGCCGGATTGCCGTGGTCGTACTTGCCCGTCATCCACACCCCCGACTCTTGGCCCGCTGCAAGGATGGCCGCCTGATAGGTCTTGGGCAGCTCGTTCCACTTGGCGAGGTTGAACAGATAGTGGGGCGTGGCGCCGGGCTCCCACCAGCCGGGATAGTAGTAGTACTTCGCAACCTTGACGAAGCCCAACTTTTCGTCGTCGTAGGGGCCAACCCATTCGGCGGCATCGATCGTGCCCTTCTCCAGGGCGGGATAGATGTCGCCGCCGGCAATCTGCTGCGGTACCACGCCCAGCCTCTGCAGAATGAGGCCGGCGAATCCGCCGACGCGGAACTTTAGGCCCTTAAGATCGTCGAGGGTGTTGATCTCTTTGCGGAACCACCCGCCCATCTGGCAGTTTGTGGAGCCGCTGATGAAGCCCGTCACGCCGTACTTGGCGCGCAGGAATTCGTCGAACAGCTGTTGGCCGCCACCATGGAAGAACCAAGCATTCTTCATGCGCGAGTTGAGGCCGAACGGCAGGTCGGTTCCGAACGTCATCGCCACGTCCTTGCCGAAATAGTAGTAGGCGGCCGTATGGCCGGCCTCGACGTTGCCCGCCTGCACGGCGTCGAGCACCTGCAGACCAGGCACGATTTCGCCCGCCGCAAACACCTGGATCTGGAACTTGTTGTCCGTGAGTTCGGCGACGCGTTTGGCGAGGTATTCAGGATTGCCATAAAGGGTATCCAGCGACTTCGGCCAACTTGCCGTCAGGCGCCACTTGATCTCCGGCGCCGACTGCGCGATCGCCGGGGCGGCTACCGCCGCGGCGAGCGTGCCCGCACCGCCGACGCCGGCGGCCTTAATGAACCTGCGGCGTGAAAACGTCGTCATGCGATTCCTCCTTTGTGTGATGACCGGTTATTTGCGGCTCTTGGCTCAGTCGGATAAAGCTCCCCCGACCGAAATCGAATATCGCTCAGCATAGGCCGTTTTGCTGCTGACGGGAACAGGCCGAAGGCGCCCGTTGTTGCGGGCTTCGGCTCGGCGGCGCGCGAAGGTCGTTGGCGAGGCCCCAAGCAGCCAGAAAACAGCGGGGCCGGCCCCGTTTCCAGAGCCGGCCCAGCAGCGACAACGCGCAATGTTCACGCCTTTTGATTGCGGAACCGGATCATATAGCTATCCATGGTGTACTCGGCTACCTGCCACCACAGATACTGGTCGGCCCGGAAAGCGGTAAAGTGGTCATAGAACTTCTTGAACCACTCGTTCTTGGTGGCAAGCTCTGCGTAGAGCTCGGTTGCCGCCTTCCAGCAGCCGTCCATAACCTCCGGCGGGAACGGCTTCAGCACGGCGCCCGAGGCGGCCAGACGCTTGAGCGCCACCGGGTTCATCGCATCGTACTTGGCCGTCATCATCATACCGGATTCCTGCGCCACCGCCTGCAGGAGAGATTGGTAGGTTTTCGGCAACTCATTCCACTTGGTCAGATTGAACAGATAGTGGGGCGTTGAACCGGGCTCCCACCAGCCGGGATAGTAGTAGTACTTGGCGACCTTCACGAAGCCGAGCTTCTCGTCATCGTAGGGGCCAACCCACTCGGCCGCGTCGATCGTGCCCTTCTCCAACGCGGGATAGATATCGCCGCCGGCAATCTGCTGCGGCACCACGCCCAGCCTCTGCAGGATCATGCCGGCGAAGCCGCCGACACGGAACTTTAGGCCCTTGAGGTCGTCGAGGGTGTTGATCTCTTTGCGGAACCACCCGCCCATCTGGCAGTTGGTCGCGCCCGATACAAAGCCGGTCAGGTTGTACTTGGCGCGCAGGTATTCATCCATCAAGGCCTGGCCGCCGCCCTGGAAGTACCAGGCATTCTTCATGCGGCTGTTCATGCCGAACGGCAGGTCCGTACCGAAGGTGTTGGCGACGTCTTTGCCGAAGTAATAGTAAAGCGCCGTGTGACCCGCCTCGACGTTGCCCGCCTGCACGGCGTCGAGCACCTGCAGGCCGGGTACGATTTCACCCGCAGCGAACACTTGAATCTGAAATTTGTTGTCGGTCAGCTCGGCAACGCGCTTGGAGAGATATTCGGGATTGCCATAAAGCGTATCGAGCGACTTGGGCCAGCTTGCCGTTAGGCGCCATTTCACCTCTGGCATGGACTGTGCGATTGCCGGCGCCGCCACCGCCGTCGCCGCTAGGCCGCCTGCACCGGCGGTCTTGATGAATTTTCGTCTCGATAGTGTCGTCATGCCAGTTCTCTCCTCGGTGGCTGGGCCAGCCTTTGGCCTGCGCCGTTTTGCATACTTTTGCGTTCCAGTCGCTGCCACGGTAGTCCGCGCTCGCAAGCGCTCCCCCCGCGGGGCGCGCGGCACCATAGGCGGTTCCCGCCAATTGGGAAACTGCCACTTATGTCGATATGTCAAGCAGCTTGGCGTAGCCCTGGGCGGTCGTGTCCCCGATAACCTGACGGTAGCGCCCGAAGGCGACGTCGTCTGCCCCAACCTCGCCCAGCTTTATGGACGAAAATTCATTCTGCTTGACGTACACGATGGGGGCACTGACGGGCACCAAGGTTGCCTTTTGTTT
>DASTMQ010000095.1:0-5340 GCA_035714005.1 Hyphomicrobiaceae bacterium | reverse complement strand
CGCCGATCGGGTCGGGCTCTCCTCATCGCAATGCTCGCGCCGCCGCGCCGCGCTCGAGGCCGCCGGCATTATCGAGAGCTATCATGCGCACCTCTCGGCCGAGGCGCTTGGGCTGGGCGTCGTCGTGTTCGTGGCGGTCACGCTCGCCACGCATTCGCCCGACACCTCCAAACTTTTCCGGCAGCTCATCGACGGCCTCGAGGAGGTGCAGGAGGCCTATGCCTTGACGGGTACGGCTGACTATCTCGTCAAACTGGTGGTGCCGGACCTCAAGGCGCTCGCCAACATTCTCAATGACGTGTTCTTGCCGCACGCCTCTATCCAACACCTGCACTCATCCATCGTGCTCGATCGCCTGAAGCAAACCTCGCGCCTGCCGCTCGGCCACAGTCCCCGCCTCTGAAGGGCAACCGCGGCGCTAGGCGAGCTTGCCGCCCTCAGTTGCAGCCTCAGCAGCCCCCAATGTCCGCAACACGTCCAAGTCCGCGCTGGGATTGACCAACCGCACAACCTCAGTTTCGAGTGTGAACTCAATGATGCAGTTGACGCCGCTCGGGCTGAAGTCGAGCTCCACCGCGCCGCCCAGCTCGTAGGGGATGAGATCGCGGATCACACTGGTGCCGTAGCCCGCTTCCGCCGGGCGCACCACTTTTGGCCCGCCGCGTTCGAGCCATTCGAGCCTCAGCTGGGTCGGCGCGCCCGCGGGCGAGAGCCGCTGCCAACGCACGCACACCTGGCCCTGCGGCGTCGACAGCGCCCCGTATTTGGCGGCGTTGGTGGCGAGCTCGTGCAGCACCATCGCCGCGGCCTGGGTCGCTGCCGCCGCGAGCACGATGTCAGGGCCTTCCACCAGCCAATTGCCGTCGCCGGCGTAGGGCGCCAGCTCGCGCTTGACCAGTTCGGCCAGGCTGACACCCTGCCAGCGGTTGCGGCTGAGCAGGTCGTGCGCATCCGCCATCGATTGGATGCGACGGTCCAGCGTCGCGACAAAATCTTCCATTGAACCTTTGCGCTCACCCGTGCGCCTGGCGATCGCGGCGACGCTGGCGAGCACGTTCTTGACCCGATGGTCGAGCTCGGCGATCAGCAGGCTTTGCTGTTCCTCCGCCCGTTTGCGCTCGGTGATCTCCTCGCACACGATCAGCAGGCCGGAGTCGCGCACGGCGCGTGCGACTTCCCTGACCCACATGATGCTGCCGTCGCGATGAATCTTGCGCAACTCCGAGGTGAAGACCGTTTCGGGAGCTGCCGCGCAGCGCGCAAGATGCCGCAATGCGCTCTGCCGGTCCTCTGGGTGGATCACCTGCAGCACCGAGTGTCCCACCAGTTCGGCGGGCGCATAACCCAGTTGTCGTGCTCCGAATTCGTTGACCGACAGCACGGTGCCGCCGGCGTCCACGGTGAAATACATCGACGGATTGTCATCGTAGAGTGCACGGTAGCGCGCCTCGCTTTCCTCCAGCGCGGCCGCCGCATACTTGCGCTCGGTGACATCGATGTTGACGCCGATAATGCGGCTCGGGCGGCCGTCGTCAGCGTAGAAAAGAAGGCCTCGCGATTCGATCCACCGCGTCTTGCCATCCGGCAAAGCGATACGATACTCCGTGTTATGCTCGCTGCGCCGCTCGGCGAAGGCCTGACTGCGCAGAGCATCGAGGCGGGCGAGATCATCAACTTGCACACGCGTGCGCCAGTCCACTCGCAAGAACTCGACGGTACTTTCGGCCAAGCCGTGGATGGTGGCGTACCCGGGCGATATCTGCACGTTGCCGCTCGCAATATCGATGGCAAAGCTGCCGACGCGTGCCGCCTTCTCGGCGAGCTGCAGCTGTGCGTCGCGTTCGGCCAGCGCCAGTTCTGCGTGCTTGCGCTCGGTTATGTCGTGCGTGATACCGCGCACCCGCGTGGGACGGCCATCCTCATCGCGCTCGATTGAGCCCTCGGCCGTCACCCAGCGCACCTCCGACGCGACATTCAGGCGAAATTCCAAGCGGTAGGTGGCGGCCGTGCCGACGGCCTGCCAGAATTGGGCCATGACGCGGTCGCGGTCGAGCGGATGAATGGTCTCAATCATGGCCGCAAAGTCCTGCGGCAAGGGCCGCTCCCGCAAATCAAGAAGGCGTCTGACGGGACCTGCCGAGTGCACTTTATTGCGCGGCAGATCCACATCCCAGGCGATGACGTTGGCCGCGTCCAGGCTCGATCGCAGCCGGCTATCGCTTTCGGCAAGGGCTGCCTGATGCCGGCGCCGCTCGGCAAAGATCGCGGCCAGCGCCAGCGCCGCCAGCGTGGTGCCGAGCATTGCAACCTGGGCGGCGAAGACACGGTCGGCGAGCGCAATGCTCGGGTCGCCGTAGCGGCCGAATTCATGAATGGTGGTAAAGACAATGCCGGCAGCAATGGTAAAGACCGCCGCGGCCGCAAACACCGGACGGCAGCGCGCGCCGAGCCAGAGCAACAGTGGAAACAAGAAACTGGCGGGCTCGATCAATGAGGACGATCCCGCCAGCAGCGCCAAGGCAAATCCGCTCGTCACCGCCGTGACCAGGACCGCGAGGCTGCCTTCGACGAACTCAGGCCAAGGCGGTAGATCACGCGCGGCCGCCACCGCTCCAATCAAGAGCGGCGCAACGGTGACGGCACCGAGCATATCGGCCGCGAACCAAACCTTCCAAACCTCGACAAAATTAGCGCCCGGCGGCCCAAACAGCAGCATCGCAGCCGAGGCGACGGTGGCGGCCGCCGCCGAGGCGACGGTGACGGCTGCGAAAAACCCAAGTACGCCACGCAGGCTGTCGAGACTGAAACCGGGACCGGGCCAGCGGGCTATCAACCACATCACCAAAAGCGCTTCGCCGGCGTTGCACAAACCGAACGCGAGCGCGCTGAAAAGGCTCCTGTCCACGGTGAGGCTGGCGGCAAAGGTTGCAGCGATCACCCCGACTGCCACCGGTGCCCGCGCCCAGGGCCCGAAGGCGACGAGCATGCCGATGGCAATCCCTGAGGCGGGCCAGAACACCGCCACCGGTTCCGCCGTGGTGAGGAGGACTAGGCCCCCTCGTGCCGCCAGGAAGTAGGCAACGCCAACGCTGAGGGCGAGACCGATCCAGGCGGGCCACTTGGAGGCGCCAACGACCGCGGAGCGGTGCTTGGCGATCGCGGCCAGCATGGGCGCCAGCAGGCGCAACGCGTGCCTGTCAAACCAACCCCGGGCGCTGCCTGCGAGGGGGCGGGAGGGAGATGGACGAGAACGAGAAGAGTGGGGGATCATCGCACCTTCGTTTGTCCGGCGGACCGCCCATTGCGGGGTCGTTCGCCACCATCAAGCTTTAGGGGCAACGGCGCCTGGTCGCTGCAAGAGCCCGTTGGCAGAGGCACCGTGCGTCTCGGGCCTGTAAGCCTCGAACCTGAGGGCAGCTCCTGTAGCCGCCTTTGGTGTTGGTGCATAGCGAGCATCGGCGATGGAGCGGCCATCTCCGCTTGGAACGAAGATCGCAGATAGTCATTGAACGAAATTAATCAAAGCTAAATCCTGGCATGCCACGGGCGCGTTGGCCGCGGGCCGTGGAAAAATCGAGCGCGCGCTGGCTTGCCGCCGCGAGCGGCTGGCCAAGCGCCGGGAAATATCGCGCGCCATCAAGCCTCTGCGAGTTGTTGTCGCAGCCGGCGCTGCCCCGAATTGGGGCAGCAGCCGCGCCAACGCGGCCAGCATCGCGCCCGCGATTGCCCGCGGGCCCCGGCGCCGGCGCGGCGCGCAGTCCCGGCTGCCGCCCGGGCAAGCTCAGCGCAGCAAGCAGGGCTTCTTGTTATCGAAGGTCCAGCCCGGGATCAGGAATTGCATGGCGGCGGCATCGTTCCGCGCCCCGAGCCCGTACGCTTGATAGAGGCGATGGGCCTCCTCGACACGCGCCATATCGATCTCAACGCCGAGACCGGGGCGCTCCGGCACGGTGATGAGACCCGCCTTGATGCCCAAGGGCTCGCGGCACAGGCGCTGGCCGTCCTGCCAGATCCAATGCGTGTCGATGGCCGTAATCTTTCCCGGCGCGGCGGCCGCCACGTGCGTGAACATCGCCAAGGAAACGTCGAAATGGTTGTTGGAATGCGATCCCCAGGTCAGACCCCAGGCCTCGCACATCTGTGCCACCCGCACCGAGCCTTGCAGGCCCCAGAAATGCGGATCGGCGAGGGGAATATCGACGGCTTGCAACTGGATGGCGTGGCCCAGTTCGCGCCAATCGGTGGCGATCATATTGGTGGCGGTCTTCAAGCCGGTGGCACGGCGAAATTCTGCCATTGTCTCACGGCCGGAAAAGCCGGGCTCGGCGCCGCAGGGATCCTCCGCGTAGGCGAGCACACGCTCCATGCCCCGGCACAGACGGATGGCATCTTTGAGCAGCCAGCCGCCATTCGGGTCGAGCGTGATCCGCGCGCCTGGAAAACGCTCGGCCAAGGCGGCGACCGCCTCGATTTCTTTTTCGCCGGCGAGCACGCCGCCTTTGAGCTTGAAATCGTTGAAGCCGTAGTGGGCTTGCGCCGCCTCCGCCAGCCGCACGATCGCCGCCGTGCTCAAGGCTTCCTCGTGACGAAGGCGGAACCAGTCATTGGCCGCGGCAGGCTCCTGCCGGTAGGGCAGGTTGGTTTTGTTGCGGTCACCGACATAAAACAAGTAGCCGAGCGCGCCAACCTGCCGCCGCTGCTGGCCCTCGCCCAACAGCGCCGCAACCGGCACGCCGAGGAACTGGCCGAGCAAGTCCAACAACGCCGCCTCCAAGGCCGTCACCGCGTGAATGGTCGTGCGCAAGTCGAAGGTCTGCTGGCCACGACCCGTCGTATCGCGTGCCGCAAAGGCCGTGCGCACGGCGTTGAGAATACCGTTGTAAGTGCCGAGCGAGCGCCCCAGCACCAGCGGTCTGGCATCCTCGATGGTCCGGCGGATGGCCTCACCACCCGGCACCTCGCCGATACCGGTGCGGCCGGCGTTGTCCTTCAGGATCACGAGATTGCGCGTGAAGAAGGGACCGTGCGCGCCGCTCAAATTGAGGAGCATGCTGTCGTGCCCGGCCACGGCAATAACTTGGAGCTCCGTCACGATCGGCGCGGCATTGGCTGGCATGGGGGATGGCCTCTTCCGGACAGCTGCTGCTTCTCATGCCCGCCGCCCGCCTCAGCGTTGGGCGGTAGGGGGCAGCGGTTGGCTGGCCCCCGCCGCTCCAAGGCGCCGCGATCCCAGGCGCAGCGCCAGGGCCCGGCGCTACCCGGCCCTGGCGCCCAAGGCGCCTTCGATGATGTCTTTGAGGTCACCCATTTCCGCCTCCGTCAGGTCCGTCAGCGGCGGGC
>DASTMQ010000094.1:0-15039 GCA_035714005.1 Hyphomicrobiaceae bacterium | reverse complement strand
CGCAGCGCGTCGTAGCGTGGAAGCGCTGCGGCCCGGCCCGATCGCTGGGCCAGGTTTGCCCTAGCACCGTCGCCCGGTCGGACAACCGCGCGCCGCCGCGGCAGACAACCCCAAGGAGCGGCCCATGGCCCAGCGCGCGTCACAGGCGGCAATCGAGGCAGGGATCGCCGACACCGAGAGCCAAGTGCGCGATGGCTTGCTGCGGGCGCAGCGGCAGATCGCCGAGCATTGGCTTGGCTATCTTGTCCTCGGCTGCGTGCTGGTGCTGGCGGGCCTGGCGGCCATCGCCTTTCCCGTGCTGTCGACCATCGCCACCAAGGTTGCGCTCGGCTGGATCTTCGTTGTCTCGGGCGCGGCCATCATTCTGCATGCCTTCACCGCCGGAGAGTGGCGCGGCTTTTTCTGGAACCTGACGATCGGGCTCCTGCACCTGAGCGTCGGCGGCTATCTGGCGCTGCTACCGCTCAGCGGCATCGTCACCCTCACGGTGCTGATCGCGGCCCTCTTCATCGCCAACGGCGCCCTGGAATTGGGTATGGCGCTAGGGCTTAGGCCGCACAACGGCTGGGCTTGCGTGCTGGTGAGCGGGCTTGTGGCCATCGCCGCCGGCGTCTTGATCGCCCTCAAGCTGCCCGGGTCGGCAACCTTTAGCATCGGCCTCCTGATCGGCATCAAAATGATGTTTGCCGGCTGGTCCTTTATTGTCTTGGCCATGAGCGGCCCCCGACCAGCGCCCGCCGCCAGCCTGCGCCCGGTGTGATAAAGGCGAGCCTACGAACTAAGCGCCGCTACTGCTTGCTTGCGTCCGGGACGGCGCGCAGCGCCTCCGCGGTCAGACGCAACTTGATCTTGTCGGCAAGCTGCTCGAAGGAGTTGGCGTCGATGCTGATGGTGCGTCCGCCGACACCCAGGAAGTGGCCGATGTCGATCTGCAGCGCTTGCACCTTGCCATCGCCATCCCTGACCACCTCGACGACCCGGCCGACGTCCTCGTTGTCGGAACTCTGCACCGGCAACCCGCGCAACGCCGGCAGATTTTGTAACGTTTGTCGGACCCCGTCGACCACCGTGCGGCACGAGGACGACAGCGACGGCATCTTCTCGCGGAGGCATTGGCCAATCCGGTCGGCGTTGGCGCAGTTGGCCTCGATCTCCGCCCAACAGGCATCGGCGATGCGTTCGACCCGGTCCAAGGCGCGCTCCAGGTTGCGCGAAGCCCGATACAAGGCAAACTGGCAGCGCCGGCTCAGCTGATCGTCGAAGGCCTGCATGCATAGCAAGAGCCGGCCCTCGCCGCGGCTTACCGCGCCGCAGAACCTGCCGATGTCGGCGGCGCAGCTCATCTCCACCGCATCAATGGCGCTCTGCACGCGGTCCTTGATATTTCCCTGCGCCGACAGAGGCGTCGGCAGCCACGCCCCCACCAAGGCGCCCGCAAGGATGACTGCTGCTTTCGAGAGGGTCGTCATCACTGCTCCCTTTGCCACTGCCCTTGCCCGCCATCGACATCATCGTAGGCGGCGGACCCTAGGGCAGATGCTCGGTGCAAATAACCGGGAGAAGCCCGCAAAAGGCGACCCGGAAAATACGTAAACGCCAGAAACCGCCAACCCTGGCGGGTCAACGCCAGGGCGAGCGAAAAGGTCGGGCGGATCGGAGGCCGTGCAAGAAGCCCGCGGACAGCGGTGGGCGGGGTCGGCGGGCCCTGCCGCGGCGGGCTCAACGCCCCGTCAGGCCTGGTCCTTGACCCAGGCCAGAATGTGCTGGGCAACCGCGACGAGCTCGCCCTTCTGGTTCACCACTTTGATGTCGCTGCGCGAGCGGCGCTTGATCGCATCGACCTCGGTGATGGTGTAGGTGAGGGTCAGCGTGTCGCCGATGTAGACGGCACCGAGAAACCGCACCTTGTCATAGCCGAGCGAGACCGCGGTCTCGTCGCCGGCGGTGCCGTGACATTTCTCGATCATCATCGAGGAGCAGGTGGAGGCGAAGCCCAACAGCAGCACGCCATGGGCGATGCGCCTGCCGTACTTCGAGCGCGCCATATACTGCTCGTTGACGTGATTGACGGCGAAGTCGCCGGTGATGCCGGCGAAAAGGTAGATGTCGGTCTCTCCCACCGTCTTGGCGAAGGTGACGCTGTCGCCGGGTTTGACGTAGAAGTTCTCTTGCATGGCGGGTGCCTCCTGTTCGCGCCTCAGGACGCCGTGCCGGCGCTGATGATGCCCTCGTCTGCCAGCGCCCGGATTTCCGTGGTCGTGAACCCGAGCTCGGCCAACACCTCGGCCGTCTGCGCCCCCAGCGGCTGGGGCGGACGCTCAACCTCGGCGCCGGCGCCGTCGTAAAGTACGGGATGGTTGACCACGGTGATCGGCGCCTTGGCCTCACCGGTGCCCGGCACGGTGACGAGCGCACGCATGTGCTCAACCTGGGGGTCGGCGCGGATCTCCCCGTAGTCCTGCACGGGCGCATGCCAGATCTTGAGCGGCTCCATGCGCGCCATCCACTCCTTACTGGTGGCGCCTTTCAGCTTGGCGGCAATCAGCTCGGAGATCTCATCCTGCTTGGTCCAGGTATCTTTGCGGTCGTAGGCGGCGAGGCGGGGCTCGCCGATGGCAACGGCGATGTCCTTGAGCGGCGACAGCGACAGGGCAAGGTGACCATCGCTCGTCGGGTAGACGCCGTAGGGGGCCGCGTAATACCAGCCGGCCACGTGCTTGAAGGCGGAGATGTTGGGTTTGTGCGGTGAATTGAGCCAGCTCACGAGCGATTCCGCCTGCAGGTCGAGCGCCGCCTGCATCAGGCTGGCTTCGACCCGGCAACCCTGGCCCGTCTTGCCGCGTCGCACCAGGGCCGCCAACACGCCCATGGCAAACAGCGCAGCGCCGTGATGATCGACGAGGGACACCCCCACCGGCCTCGGACCCGTGCTCGCCTGTCCGGTAATCGCCATGATCCCGAACAGGGCCTGGGCCAGGAGATCCTGGCCCGGCCGCCCCACATAGGGGCCGTCGGAGCCATAGCCGGTGGCGGAGGCATAGATCAGGCCGGGCTTGCGTTGCTTCAGGACCTCGTAGCCGAAGCCCAGCTTTTCCATCACCCCGGGCCGGAAGTTCTCGGCCACCACATCGGCGGTATCGATCAGCCGCAGCGCCAGCTCCTTGCCCTTCGCCGATTTGAGGTCGATGGCAATGTTGCGCTTGTTGCGATTGGCGCAAAGGTGCAGCACGCTCTGGCCGTCATGCCAAATGTCCCCGCCCGACCAGTGCCGCTGCCAAGCTCCTTGCGTACTTTCAACCGCGATCACGTCGGCCCCGAGGTCGGCAAGCGTCTGCATCGCCATCGGGCCGAGCAGGAAATGGTTGAAGCTGACGACGCGAATGCCTTGCAGAAGGTCGAGCATTTAAGGGTCTAGCTTTCCTTGCGGCCGGCGAAGCTTTGATCCGTCCACCCGAACACGCTGCGCGCCTCGATCTCGGCAATGTTGCTTGGCCGCGCGAACGGCTCGGGCGCCGGTTCACCGGGTCGTCGCTCGCGCCCAATCTCGGCAAAGAAGGCATCGAGCCCGCCGGGCATGAACAAGGCCAGAAAGGTTAAAGGCTCGGGCCCGGGATTGATCCACTTGTGCCGGCGGTTGTAGCCGACGAACACCGTCGAGCCCGCCTCCACCGCATGGTCCTCGCCGTCGATTTGAAAGAAGCCCTTGCCGGCAACGACGTAGGCGGCCTCGTCGTTGTCGGCATGCGTGTGCTCGCGAATAAAGCAACCCGGCGCGATCGTCTGCACGCTCAGCGAGTATTTGTGCACGCTGCCGGTGAGCTCGTCGTTGAGGAGGTTACGGGCGAAGCCGTTGGCCGGTACCGGCTGCCAATAACTCTTGCCCTCGTCGGGTCCAAGCACGATGGCCTTGCCCAGCGGTTTGTCGGTCGATGCCACAGTCGTCCTCCAGCGCTTAATCCCCGCCGCATCGCGTCCTATCCGTCGCGATGGGCAAGCATTGAGGTGTTCAAGCCAGCCCCTGTCAACTGCCGCCGCTTTCGCCCTAGTAAAGCTTGGCCCCGAAATTGCGCGCCGGATCCATATCGGGCGCCAAGCGCTGCAGCGGCCGCGCCGCCTCCCCACCCGCGCGCGGCAGGAAGACGCCCGAACCGGGCTTGGCTGCCAGCTTGCCGTTGCGCACGATCACCTCGCCGCGCCGCAGCACGCAGTCCGGCCAGCCGGTCAGCGTGCGGCCGACGTAGGGCGTATAGCCCGCGCCGTCGTGCGTCACGCCGTCGGCCAGCTTGACCGTACGCTTGGGATCCCAAACCACGATGTCGGCGTCGGCGCCAATGGCAATCGACCCCTTGCGCGGGGCAAGGTTGTAGATCTTGGCCGGCGCCGTGGCCGTCAGCTCGACGAACTTGTTGAGCCCGAGGCGACCCTTGGAGACCATGGCGTCAAACAGCAAGGGCAGGCGCAACTCAATGCCCGGCAGGCCATTGGCGATCTGCTTGAAGGTCGCCGATGGACCGGCGCTGAGTTTGCCGCTGGCGTTGAAGGCATAGGGCGCATGATCGGAGGACACCAGTTGCAAATCGCCCAGCGCCAAGCCTTGCCAGATCGCCTCTTGGTCGGTTTCGCTGCGCGGCGGCGGCGAGCACATCCACTTGGCGCCCTCGAGGCCGGGCTTGTCGAGGTCTTGGGCGGTCATGAACAGGTATTGCGGACAGGTCTCGGCGAAGACCTTGAGCCCACGGCCGCGCGCGCGCCGGATCACCTCCACGCCTTCGGCGGTGGAGACGTGGAAGATCATGATCGGCTGGTCGATGAACTCGGCAAAGGTGATCAGCCGGTTGAAGGCTTCCGCCTCGCACCCACGCGGATGCCCGACGGTGTGATACTTGGGGGCAAGGTAGCCCTTTTCGACGAGACGTTTGCCCATCCAAGTGATCATGCCGTGGTTCTCGGCGTGCACGCAGACCAACGCTCCCGAGCCACGGGCCGCGAGCAGGATGTCGAGCAACTTCTCATCGCCGACCGCCAAGCGGTCGTAGGTCATGAACACCTTCAAGCTGCCGTGGCCCTGGGCCACCAGCGCCGGGATGTGCTCGCGGACCGTCAGCTCGGTCGGGTCGGCGATAATGAGGTGAAAGGCATAATCGATGAGCGCGCCCTTTTTTGCCAAGGCCGCGTAGTCGGCGACCACCTTCTTGAGGTCCATGCCGACGTGCTGGGCGGCAAAACAAATGACGGTCGTGGTACCGCCGTAGGCCGCCGAGGCGGTGGCGCTCTCAAAAGTGTCTGAATTGACGATGCCGGCCGCCGAGAGCTGCTCGATATGGGCGTGCGCGTCGATGCCGCCGGGAAGCACCAGCCCGCCCGTGGCATCGATTTCCGTCGCACCCGGACCAAGCTTGCGTCCGATTGCGGCAATGCTGCCGTCGGTGATGCCGATGTCGGCGAAAAAGTCATCGACCGCGGTCGCGACGCGGCCTCCGCGCACGACGCAGTCGAAAGCAGCTTGCGGCATGGTTCACCTCTGCTCCAAAAAAGCGCTTGGCGCCGCCTTCACGCTTTACGCCCTGCTCCGGCTGGAACAGGATCGTTTCAGGCGCAGCCTTATTGCCGTGCCATCGACGCCTGCGGCTTAACCCCGGAAATCCTGCTCCAGGCCAAAGCCGAAAGCAAGGTTCTGGCGGCGACGCGCCCAGTCGCCAGCGGCGGCACTTTGTGCCACGCTGTGGCGCCAACCCTGCCGCCAACCCCGGCGGCAAAGTCGATGAGGATGCCAGCATGCTCGCGCACAATCGGCGCCGCATTTTAGTGGTGAACCCGAATTCGAACGCCGCCGTGACGCGCGGGCTCGAGGCTGCGCTCACAACCGTCGCCTTCCAGGATGGCCCCGAAATCATCTGTGCCACGCTGGAGGCAGGACCGCTCGGCATCGAAACCCAGGCGCACGTCGACAGCGTCGTTGAACCATTGCGCGCCCTGGTCGCGAGCCGCAGCGAGGTCGATGCCTTCGTGATCGCCTGCTACTCCGACCCGGGCCTTGCCGGCTGCCGCGAGGCCACCAGCCGGCCCGTGTTCGGCATCAATGAGGCGGGCGTGCTGACGGCGCTCGCCCGCGGCGAGCGGTTCGGCGTCATCGCCATTGCCCAGGCCTCGATCCGCCGGCATTTGCGCTACCTGCGCCAGCTCGGGCTCACGGCGCGTCTCGCCGGTGAGCGGGCTCTCGATATGAGCGTCGCCGAAACGGCGGCGGACGACAAGGCGCTTGCCAAGATGATCGCCGTCGGGCGCGAGCTGCGCGACCGCGACGGGGCCGACGTCCTCATCATGGGTTGCGCCGGCATGGCCCGGCATCGGGCGCCGCTCGCCGCCGCGCTCGGCATCACGGTGATCGACCCGACCCAGGCCGCCGTCGCCATGGCGATCGGTGCGGTACAATTCGCCTAACCCGATCGCCTGTTTCCCCCGCGCCACTCTTGGTAGGTGATGCGTTTGAGCTCGAACCTGTCGCGCTGACGCGCGTAGGCGCTGCCACATAGGCGTCCGACCGGTGCCAGCGCCGCGAAGTCGACGTTCAGCGTGTTGGGATCGACAATGCCCTCGCGCACGTGCACGCAGAGGACTTCGCCGATCAACAGTTCACGCTGCGGGCCAAAGGCAAGGCCCACCGTGCGCCGGCATTCGAAGGCGGCGGGCGCTGCAAGCAGCCGCGGCGGCTTGACCAGCGTCGAGGCCAGCGTCGCGAGGTCGAGCGCCGAGGGCTCGCCCTCGCCCGGCGGAAAGTCGGTGGCGGTAAGGTTCATGGCCTCGGCAATGCCCTCGTCGACCAGATTGACCACGAATTCGCCGGTCAGGTGGATGTTGCGCGTGGTGTCCTTGGGCGAGCCGTCCGCGTTGTGCTGCAAGCCGAGGACCAGCAAGGCCGGGTGCTCGGAAAACACGTTGAAAAACGAGAAGGGTGCGGCGTTGACGACACCGTCGGGGCTCGTCGATGTCACCAGCGCAATCGGGCGCGGCACCACCAGTCCGCACAAAAGCTTGTAGCGCTGGGTCGGCTGTAGCTCGGCGAAATTGAAGCTCAAGTTTCCCACTCACCTCTCCTGTGGCCGTTCGACGCCCACCTGTGCCGTGATGCGCCCGTAGTGCTCGATGCGGCGGTGCCGCTCGAAATCGAAGATCGTCTCCTTGCCGAACAGGCAAGCGTCGAGATCGCAGGCTGCAACGATGACCTCGTCCTCTTCCGTCGCGCTCTCGGCCACGATCTCGCCATCGGGATTGACGATCAGGCTCGCACCGAACAGCGCATGCCCGTCTTCGACGCCGGCCTTGGCCACCGCCACCACCCAGGTCGAGTTCTGATAGGCCCCGGCCTGCACCGACAGTTTGTGGTGGAAGATGCGCATTGCGGGGCCCTCGGCGCCCTTTTGCGAATTAACGGCGGGCGTGTTGAAGCCGAGCACGATCATCTCCACGCCCTGCAGGCCCATGACGCGGTAGGTCTCGGGCCAGCGGCGGTCATTGCAGATGCACATCCCGAAAATGCCGCCCATGGTGCGCCAAACCGGAAAGCCCAGGTTGCCCGGCTCAAAGTAGCGCTTCTCCAAGTGCTGGTGCGTGCGCGCAGCATCCAACTCGGCGTGTCCGGGCAGGTGCACCTTGCGATACTTGCCGATTATCGTGCCCGTCCGGTCGACCAGGATCGAGGTATTGTAACGGTGCCCATCCGGCGTCAGCTCGGCGTAGCCGAAACTTAGCCCCATGCCGTTGCGGCGGGCGCCTTCAAACAGCGGCCGCGCGGCGCCATTGGGCATCTCCGTCTCGAACCAGACATCGGCCTCGGCGAGGTCGGCGTAGTACCAGCGCGGGAAGAAGGTGGTCAGCGCCAGCTCGGGGTAGACGATCAAATCGGCGCCCTTGGCCTTGGCTTTCCCCATCAGCTCGAGCATGCGGGCAACCACCACCTGACGGGATTGGGCCTTTTGGATGGCGCCGAGCTGGGCCGCGGCAACCGTGACGATGCGGGACATGAGGCTCCTCCCTCATTTGGCGTTTCACAAACTCAGTTGGTCGCAACCTTGCGCTCGAGCCGGCTGATAAGCCGGACGAGGGGCCACAAAAACACCAGATAGATGATGGCCGCCAGCACGACGGGGCTCGAGTTGAAGGTGAGCGAACGCGCCATGTCGGCCGAGTATAACAGCTCGGGGAAGGAGACGACGCTGGCAATGGAGGTGAGCTTGACCACCTCCACGCTGTTGGAAATGAGATCGGGGAGCACGTTGCGCACGGCCTGCGGCAGCACGACAAAGCCCAGGGTCTCCCAACCATTGAGGCCCGTGGACCGCGCCGCCTCCCATTGCCCGCGGCCGATGCTCTCGATGCCGGCGCGGTAGATCTCACCGTAGTAGCTCGAGGTATTGCAAAAAAAGGCAAGGCAGACGGCGGCGGTCGGCGACAGCCTGATGCCCGCAAACGGCAGGCCCGAATAAATCAGGATCAGCAGCACCAGCGGCGGGGCGGCGCGGAAGAGATCGACGAGGCCGACGGCAAGCCACTGCACGGGCCGGCTGCGGGCCAAAAGCAGGAGCGCCACCAGGAGGCCGCCGGCAAGACCCAACGGGATCACCAGCGCACAGAGATAAAGCGTGGTCAAAAGCCCACGCAGCAGCAGGGGTGAGACCTGCAGCATGATGTCGAGGTTGAGGAATTGCTGCCCGATCTGGTCCATCACGCCCTCCGCCAAGCGAACCGGGTTTCGATCCAGCGGCCGGCAACAACCACCGGCACGAACAGCACAATGTAGGCGATCGCCCCCAGCATCAGCGGCGTGGCGTTGCCGGAGAACGACTGGGCCGCCGTGGCCTGGTTCAAAATTTCGCCGACGCCGATGACGGTACCAAGCGCCGTGTTCTTGGTAATGGCAATGGTGCGGTTGGTGAGCGGCGGCACGCCGAGCCGAATGGCCTGCGGCATCACCACGAACGCGAGCGTCTCGGAAAAGCCAAGGCCGGTCGAACGCGCGGCCTCCCACTGGCCCTTGGCGGTCGAGATGATGCCCGCCCAGAAGATCTCCTCGGCAAAGGCGGCAAGCACCAACGACAGCACACCCCACAGCACGACAAAGCTCGGCAAACGGATGCCGACGCTCGGAAGACCGAAGTAGATGAGCAGGATCGCCACCAGCGGCGGCAGCGAGCGGAAGACATCGACAAAGATCACGATCAGGACGTTGCAGGCGGCAAGACGGTAGGCGCGCAAGGCGGCGAGCAGGAGACCGAGCACCAAGCCCGTGACCACTACTGCTGATGCGATCTCGACCGTTACCAGCACGCCCTGGGCGATGCTCGGCCAGTACTGGACGATCATTTCCGGCTTGAAAAAGGTGTCGAGGAAGCGCTGCCAGGCCGTCATGGCGTCACCGGATCAGCTGGGCGACGAACGCCTTGGTTCGCGTCTCGCGTGGGCTATTGAAGATCGTCTCGGGGCTTCCCGCCTCGACGATGCGGCCGTCATCCATGAAGACGACGCGGTCGGCGGCTTCGCGGGCAAAGCGCAGCTCGTGGCTGACGACTAGCATGGTCATGCCGCGCGCCCTCAGATCGCGCATGACGCTCAGGACCGAGCCGACCAGCTCCGGATCGAGCGCAGAGGTCGGCTCGTCGAACAGCACGATTTTGGGGTCCAGCGCCAGCGCCCGGGCGATCGCCACGCGCTGCTGCTGGCCGCCCGAGAGCTCGCTTGGGTAGCTCAGGGCCTTGTCGGCCAGACCAACGCCGGCGAGCGCGCTGCGGCCGAGGGCATCGGCCTCG
This sequence comes from Hyphomicrobiaceae bacterium, assembly GCA_035714005.1. Lineage (GTDB taxonomy): Bacteria > Pseudomonadota > Alphaproteobacteria > Rhizobiales > Hyphomicrobiaceae > AWTP1-13. The sequence continues at coordinate 5,236 of DASTMQ010000094.1, read as the reverse complement.
GCGCGCGTCTTCTTGAGCACGCGGCGCAACGCCAGCGTCACGTTGCCGAGCGCGGTCATGTGCGGATAGAGATTGAACGACTGGAACACCATGCCCATCGAGCGGCGCACGAGTTTGAGGTTGGTCGCGGGCGCCGTCACCTCCACGCCAGCGAAGGTCACGCTGCCGGCGCTGGGCTCCTCGAGCCGGGTGAGACAGCGCAGAAGCGTGCTCTTGCCGGATCCGGACGGCCCAATGATGAACACCAATTCGCGCTCGCCGACGGTGAGGTCGATACCCTTCAGGACCTCGCTCGCCCCGAAGCTTTTCCTGAGGCCCGAGACCGTCAGTATCGCCATGCGGCAGGCTCAGTTCTCAAAGTGAAAGCGCGCACTGCCCGCCCGGCTCAGTCGCACTTGGGTTCACGCGGTGCTTGCTCATACCCCGGCGTGCCGGGAACGCCGGTCCCCGGATAGATGGTCACCGCCGGCGAGTTTGGCTCGGGCTTGGCGCCAAACCAGCGCTCGTGCATCGCTGCCATCGTGCCATCCTTTTTCATGCATTCGATGGCGTTCTCGAGCTCGGCGCGCAGCGCCAGCTGGTCCTTGCGCAGCGGCATCGCCCACACCAGCCCGGTCGAATGCAAATAGGACAGTTGCAGCTGCGGCTGCTGCTTCACGGCCCACTGGATCGCCGTGTTGCCGGCAACGTTGGCGTAGGCCCGGCCCGCCAGCACGGCCTGCACGGCGTCCGTCTGGGTGCCGAAACTCTCCACGCTCCAGCCGATCTCGGCCTCCAGCCCGCGCGCCCAGCTGTCATAAATCGCCCCCTTGTTGACGGCGATCACCTTGCCCTTGAACTGCTTCAGATCGGTGATCGGCGGCTCACCTTTCTTGGTCAGGAACTGATAGTCGGTGTTGAGATAGCCCTCGGTGAAAATGTAGTTGTCGGCGCGCTCCTTGGTCACCGTCACCGGCGCGGCGACGAAGTCGAGGCTGCCGGCCTGCAGCGCCGGCAGGATCCCCGAAAACTGCATGGCCTGAATCTCGACCGGGCGCTTGAGCCGCTTGCCCACCTCGTTGGCAAGATCGACATTGAAGCCCTGAATGCCACCCTCGAGCCGGGGCATGGCGTGCGGTGCAAAGGTGCCGTCGACGGCGGTCCTGAGCGGTTGCTGCGCCGCTCCGACGCCAGGCAGCGCCAGCACCAGGAGGGCCGAGATGAAAGCAATCCAGCGCCGCATTGATCGTCCTCCATGGGCCAAGCGTCACGGATCCTAGGGGGTCCCGACGCGTCCTGACAATCCTCTTGTCGAAGGGCTCTTGTCGAAGGCCGGCTGTTGCCAGCTCTCCCGTCTGCCTCGCCTCGACCGAGAACCGCCCAGGCCGTGGGGCAGTGGCGCTTAATTCCGGCGGCATCGCCGCCAGCAGCGCACCCTGCACAGGGCCCGCTCAAAGGCTGAGCGCCCGCACCTGCCTGGCGCGCTCGCTGGCCTCCGCCAGCAGGAAGGAAAGGTCCGTGCCGGTCGAGACATAGCGGGCGCCCAGCTTGACGAATTCGCCGATCAGCCGCGGCCGCGACGGCAGGCCGCCGATGCCCACATGCTTGCCGCAAGCCCGGCAGGCCGCGATCGTGCGCGCATAGGCATCCCGCACGCGCGGGTGCTCGAAGGCCCCGGGCATGCCGATATCGGCCAGAAAGTCGTTGGTGCCGATCATGATGAGATCGACGCCCTCGACGGCGGCAATCTCCTCCACCCTGTCGATCGCCTCGGCACTTTCGCACTGGATCATCACCATGGTCGCAGCATTCATCGCCGCATTGGCATCGGCGGCCGGGATGCTGGCGTAGTTGAAATGCGGCAGTCCACCGGCGGCGCCACGGCGGCCGAGCGGGGCGTACTTGGCGGCGGCCACCACCGCGCGCGCCTCCTGCGGCGAGCGCACGCCGGGCGCGATCACGCCCAAGGCACCGGCATCGAGCACGCGCGAGATGTACTCGGGCGTGTTGGCCGGCACGCGCACGAAGGGGGCAATTCCGAGCGCCAGTGCGGCCATTGCAATCTGGCCCGTCGCCTCGAGGCTGAGCGGGGAATGCTCCAGATCGATGTAAAGGGAATCGAAGCCCGCGCTCTTGGCGATGCGCGCAATTTCAATGCCGCGCACCAGCCGCACCGTCATCGAGGCGACGACCTCGTCGCGCGCCAGCTTTTCCTTCACATTGTTGCTGATCGGTTCGCTCAACGGCACGCTATCTTGTCCTCACGCTGTATAGAGCCGCTCCGGATCGAGTTCGCGCAATACCGCCAACTCCTGTTGGCGCGGCGGACAGACTTCTTCCAGGCGCGGCTCGAACAGCAACCTGAAGCCGGTGTTGTCCTCGACCTGTTCGCGGCTCACGCCCGGATTGAGGCCCAACACCTTCATCTCGCGGCTTTCCGCGTCGAACCCCATGATGGCGAGGTCGGTGACGACGCGCCACATGCCGCCCTGCGGCAGGCCGCGCTCGGCGCGCGTGCGCCCGCCGGCAAGCCAGCCCGGCGAGGTGATGAAGTCGACCTTTTCCACAAAGCGCCGCTTCTCATGCTTCATGGCAACGATCATGTCGGTCAACGAGGAAATGTCGTTGCCGCCGCCGCTGCCCGGCAGCCGGATCTTGGGATTGTCGGCCTCGCCGATAAATGACGAGTTGAGGTTGCCGAACCGGTCGATCTGCGCTCCCCCCATGAAACCGACATCGACGTAACCGCGCTGCAGCAGCAGCAGGACATCGGTGATCGGTAGCACCATGTTGGCGCGCCGCGTGCAGCGCTGCTCGTTGGTCGAGGGCGGCAACTCGCCGGGCTTAATAAAGGGGCCGATGGTGCCGCCCTCGAACAGTATGGTCAGGTGCGGCGCGTGCAGACGCTGGGCCAAGGTCGCCGCCAACAGCGGCACGCCGACGCCGGCGAACACGATCTGCCCGTCGCGCAATAGGCGGCTCGCCATCACGGCCAACAACTCGGAGGCGGTGTAGCTCGCTGGCTCAGTCATTGTACACACTCCGGCCGCGACGGCAGGCATCGAGCATCGCCTCCATACCGATCCGGCTCAAATACTCCGGCCAGGATGCCGGCGCGTAGTAGTACTCCTCGAGGTACTGCCGGCAGCCGGCTACGGCGTCGCCGGCGACGCGCGCCGCGTAGTCGTCGAGCGCGGCAAAAAACGGTTCGTAGGCGCCGTAGCACTCGTGCGGGGCACAGCCGATCGGCACCTCGACCACCGCCTCGGCGGCAAAAAATGGAATGCGCGTCGCATCGGGCAACCGGCGGATCTGCTCGTTGGAGATGATCCGCTCCGTGGTCAGGATCACGCGCTTGGCGGCCATGGCGATGTCAATGTCCATGAACTGCAGGCCGTCGAGCTGCGCGTTGCCGAAGGCATCGCAGCGCTGCACGTGGATCAGCGCCACATCCGGGTTGAGCGCGGGCAGCAGGGTGAGCGGCTCGCCCGTGAATGGGCAGGCCATGGTCTTCGTTTGGTCGGCGACCCGCTCGCCCACATCCGATCCCAGCATCGAGCGCGAGGGCATGAACGGAAGGCCCATGGCGCCGGCGCGATAGCGCAAACCGATCGACATGTGGCTCCATTCGTCGAAGCGCGCCAATTTCCGCTCGGTGTAGTGGCGCATGACCTTCGACACACCCCAGACGATGCCCTGCGAGAACCAGCTGGTGATGACGTGATTGGAAACCCCCGAGGCCAGCAGCAGATCGCCCTCGGTGGAGGTGATCGAGCGCGAGATCGTCAAATTTCTTTTCTTGGCACGAATAAGGGCCCAGATCATCGCCATCGGCGTGCGCGACAGCGTGCAGCCGCCAATCGCCACGTGCTCGCCGTCACGCACTAGCCCTGCGGCCGTTTCGAGCGACATCACCTTTTCGCGCAAGCCGCGGTCGCGCGCCAGCGTCTCGCGCCGCAAGTCCTGATAGGGCGCCACCAGGGCTTCCGAACTCATTGGCACCGGCCTCCTCGCCTCACGCCGCCGTCGCCATGCCGCTGTCGCGATTGATGGCGCCAATCATCTCATCCCACAGCGGCACCAGCCCCCGCAAGTCCCGCCAGAAATCCTGGGCGCGGCGGCGATCAAAATCGGCAAGCGCAATGCCTTGCTGTTCGACCCAGGTGAAGTAGCCGAGATTGAACATACGCTGCCGCTCGCGCGTGCTGGCCTCCAGCACGTGCTCGCTCCCGGCGCCGATCAGGTATTGTCCGCTGAGCTCCGCCGCCAGCGTCTCGCTCAAGTCGCCCGTGCTTCCGCGTCGGGCCAAAAAGCGGTCGAGCTCGCTGCGATACATCGCCTGTCCATCGGTGGCGACCGTGACAATCACCTGCTCGGGCCCGGCCCGCAAGTGCTTGGCGAGCTTGATGGCGCCGAGGATGTTGGCAATCGACGACAAGCCGAAATGTTTAAGGTTTTCGCTGAGCGCGGGGGCGAGGCCGAGGCGCCGCGTCAGGTGCGCCCGGCCGCCCGGCGTATTGAACACGGCATTGAGGCCGTCCGTTGCCTGGTCGCTCACGCCGATGACGAGGTCGGTGTTGGTGATGTTGTGGATCAGCGGCACGTGCTTGTCGCCGATACCCTGGATGTTGTGGTCGCCGTAGCCGTTCATGGCCAAGGTCGGACATTCCACCGCCTCGACCACGGCAATCTTGGCGCCGTGGCGCTCTTTCAAATAGTCGCCGGCAGCGAGCGTCCCAGCCGAACCGCTGGCGGCGACGAAGCCGGCGAGCCTCGCCTCTTTGGCGCCCGCCTGAACCGCCTCGAAAATCTTCGCCAGCGCCGGTCCGGTGCAGCGCCAGTGCACTAGGTAGTTGGCGAATTCGCTGAACTGGTTGATGATGTCGTTGGCCGGATCGCGCGCGAGCTCGGCGCACTTATCGTAAATCTCCTTGACGTTGGCCTCCGAGCCCGGCGTCCGCACGACGTCCTCGGGGGCGCTCACCCATTGGCCGAGCCAGTCGAAGCGTTCCTGGCTCATGCCCGCCGGCAGCACGGCGACGCCGCGGCAGCCCAGAATGCGCGATATGGCAACGCCGCCACGGCAATAGTTGCCCGTCGACGGCCACACCGCCCGTTGCCGCGTCGGGTCGAAGCGCCCGGCGGCAAGCCGGGGAGCAAGGCAGGCATAGGCGGCGAGTACCTTGTGCGCCCCGATCATCGGGAACAGGTCGCCGATGGCAACGACGATGCGGGCGGCAACGCCGCTGAGCTCGGA
>DASTMQ010000093.1:0-18715 GCA_035714005.1 Hyphomicrobiaceae bacterium | reverse complement strand
CGACGCGGCCCTTGGCGTTTGTCGCCCCTTGCTGGTTCTTGCCCGATCCGCCGGGGTTCTCGTCCTGGCCGTTGCTGGACATGGGGAATGTGCCTCCAAACGGCTGACGCAATCTACCTGACAAAGATGGCGTTTGCACGGGCGCGCGGCAATGCGGGCCGGCCGCCTATCATGGTTTCCGCCCATCATAGTTTATCGCCGGATAAGGTATAGCCGGCCTGCTTGTGGCGCCCTTACCCGTGGCGAGGGAACGTGCGGCCCTTCGGGCCCTTGAAGGTCCTGCTCCCACCCCGGCCCTCACTCGCCAAGGCGTCGTCGGGGCGGGCCCTTGCGCCGCCAGCGGACGCCTTTTTTTAAGCAGATCCGCGGCGAACGGCGAGCGCGCGCCGATCGGCCGGGCGGGCCCCAACGTGCCGGACGCCTGAGCCAGAGGATGCCGCCGCTGTCGTGGGGGAGAGCCGCAGGCCCTAGGCGGGCTCGATCCCGAGCAATCCCACGTTGCCGCCGGTCGCCGTCAGGTCGGTGCTGCGCACGCGCTCGCTGGCAAACCGCACAAGATAGTTGGGGCCGCCGGCCTTTGGGCCCGTGCCCGACAAACCTTCCCCACCGAAGGGCTGCACGCCCACGACGGCGCCAATCTGATTGCGGTTGACGTAGAGGTTGCCGACCCGCGCCCGCTCGGCGACGAACTGCGCCACCGCGGCGATCCGGCTGTGTAGACCGAGGGTCAGCCCGTAGCCCGTTCGGTTAATGCTTTCGACGACCTTGTCGAGGTGACCGCCCGCGAAGGTGACAACGTGCAGGATCGGGCCGAACACCTCCTGCGTGAGAAGGTCGGCATCGTCCAGCGCATAGACCGCGGGCGCCACGTAGGTGCCGTCGCGGCACTCGTCGGGTAGGGTGAGGTCGACGAGCTGGCGTGCCTGCCTCTGCATGCGAAGCTTGTGGGCTTCGAGGTGCGCCACGGCATCATCGTCGATCACCGGCCCAACGTCGGTGGCGAAGTGGAGCGGATCGCCGATGTCGAGTGCTTCCACGGCCCCGACCAACATGTCGAGCATCACCTTGGCGACATCGTCCTGGACAAAGAACAGCCGCGCGGCCGAGCAGCGCTGACCGGCCGAGTCGAAGGCCGAGCGCACGAGATCGCGGATGACCTGCTCGGGCAAAGCGCTCGAGTCGGCGATCATGGCGTTGATGCCGCCGGTCTCGGCGATGAAGGGGATCATGGCGCCGCGGCGCTCGGCGAGCGCCGTCTGAATCGCCCAGCCGGTTTCGTTGGAGCCGGTGAAGGCGACCCCCGCCAGGCGCTGATCCTTGATGAGGGCGGCGCCAACCTCACCGCCGCCCGGCAACAGCTGCAGCACATCGGGCGGCACGCCCGCCTCGTGCAAAAGCTGCGTGGCGAGATAGGCAGCGATCGGGGTTTGCTCGGCCGGCTTGGCGAGCACGGGATTGCCCGCCGCCAAAGCCGCCGCCACCTGCCCGGTAAAGATTGCCAATGGAAAATTCCAGGGGCTGATGCAGGCGAACGGGCCGCGACCCCGCAGGTTGAGCAAATTGCTTTCGCCCGTCACCCCCGGTAGCGACACCGGTGCCGTGAAGAGGCGCCGGGCTTCGTTGGCGTAGTAGCGCAAAAAGTCGACCGCCTCGCGCACGTCGCCCAGGGCGTTTTCGAGGGTCTTGCCGGCCTCACGCACGACAACGGCCATCAGTTGCGCGCGGTTGCGCTCATAAAGGTCGGCGGCGCCTTCCAGGAGTTGCGCCCGCGCCGCCCCGCCCGCGCCATCCCAAGCCGCCGCGGCCCGCTCGGCGCCGGCGACGGCGGCATCGATCGTGGCCCGATCGGCCGTCACGACCGTGCCGATGCGCTGGCGGCGATCGTGCGGGCACAGCACGACCTCGGCTTCCCTGCCGAGGCCGACCTCGCCCGCTACGATTGGCGCTGCCGCATAGGGCGCCGCCAGCGCCGTCTCGAGCTCCCGATAAAGCGCAGCGCGCGTCGCCGGCTCGTAGAGGGCCACGCCCCCACTATTGAGACGCGCTGGGGCAAATATCTCGGGCGGTCGCGGCATAAAGCGCACCTGCCGATCGCGTTCGCGCTCGGCCGCTTCGACCGGATCGGCAACAATGGCTTCGACCGGCAGGGCATCGTCGGCCAGACGATTGATGAAGGAGGTGTTGGCCCCGTTCTCCAGCAGTCGACGCACGAGATAGGGTACGAGGTCCGCGTGCGCACCGACCGGGGCATAGACGCGGCAGGCCAGGCCGCGCCCGTCGCGCTCCAGCATGTCCTCATAGAGCGCCTCGCCCATGCCATGCAGTCGCTGAAACTCGATGCTCCGGTCGCCGGCAGCGACGGCGACGCTCGCCATCGTCTGCGCGTTGTGCGTGGCGAACTGCGGGAAAAAGGCGTTCGCATCCGCCAGCAACAGGCGCATCGCCGCGAGATAGGATACATCGGTGGCGAGTTTGCGCGTGAACACCGGATAGTCGGCAAGCCCGCGCTCCTGCGCCCACTTGATTTCGCTGTCCCAATAGGCGCCTTTGACCAGGCGCACGGGGATGCGCTTGCGCTGCTGATCGGCGAGGCGCCGCAACCAGCGCAGCACGGGAATGGTGCGCTTGCCATAGGCCTGGACGGCGATGCCGAGACCGGGCCAGCCCTCCAGGGCGGGGTGCGAAAACGCGGCGGCGAACTGGTCGAGCGTGAGCTCGAGCCGATCCTGTTCCTCGGCATCGATGGTCAAGCCGAGATCGTGCCGGCGCGCGGTCCTTGCCAACTCGATCAGACGCGGCAGCAACTCCCGTCCAAGACGATCCTCCTTGCCCGGATCGAAGCGCGGATGGATGGCCGACAGCTTGACCGAAAGGCTCGGGCGCTCGAATAGCGCGGCGCTGTGGCGGGGGCTTACTCCCGCCGCCTTGCCGACCGCCTCCACGGCGCTGAGATAGCGATCGAAGTAGCGCGTCGCGTCGTCCGCCGAGCGGGCTCGCTCGCCCAACATATCGTAGGAAAACCGGTAGCCCTTGGCCTCCAGGGCGGCCGCGCGTGTCAGCGCCTCCTTGATCGTGCGGCCGAGCACAAAATTGTCGGCCAGAATGCGCATGGCCTGCCGCACCGCCTGGCGGATGAACGGTTCGCCGGAGCGCGCCAGCAAACGTTTCAAGATCCCGGCCGGACCCGAGCTCTTGTCTTCGCCCAATTTGACGACGCTGCCCGTCAGCATCAGCCCGAACGTCGAGGCATTGACGAATAGGCTGTCGGAGGCGCCGAGATGCTTCTCCCAGCGGCCGCTGCCGATTTTCTCGACGATCAGCGCGTCGGCCGTGTCCTTGTCGGGAATTCGCAGCAAGGCCTCCGCCAGGCACATCAGGATGACGCCCTCCTCCGACGTCAGTCCATATTCGTGCATGAAGGCATCGACACCTCCGTGCCGGTGCCGGCTGGCCCGCGCCGAGCGGACCAGCCGGCTCGCAAGGTCGGCAATCCTGCGGCGCTCGTCGGCCGTGAAGATGGCGCGCTCGGCGAGCCCGCTCAGGAGCCGCCGTTCATCCATCAGATGGTAGGCACTAATCTCGTCTCGGCTGGGCTCAGCCAGCTGCGACCGGTCGTCGGCAACTGGCGTCTTGGCGGCAGGGCGCATCCAGCTCTCCATGCGCGTAATCCGACCTCGGCGAATCTCGAGACCGGCGGCATTCTAGCAGAACGGCCGAGCAGGTGGCGCGCCAGCGGCTAGGCGGCAAGTGCGGGTAGATAGCCCCGCCCGCTCAAGCGCTGGAAGCGCCACACCAACAGGGCCGCATAGACAATGAGCCCGAGCGACAGCCCGATCCAGACGCCCACCGCCCCGAGCTCGAGGCGGAAGGCCAGCCACAATCCGCCCGTGAATGCCACGCCCCAGAAGCTGAAAGCGGCAAACAGCAGCGGCATGCGCGTGTCGTTGAGGCCGCGCAGGGCTCCCGCCGCCACCGTCTGGGTGCCATCGGCGATGAAGAAGCTCGCACCCACCACCAGCAGCGTGCCAGCGAGCGCGACCGTAGCGGCGGCGTCGCTGCTGTCGGCGCCCAAAAACAGCAACGGAATATAGGAGCGGGCAAGCACGATGATGATGGTCATCCCGGTCATGAACAGGGCGCCGAGCAGGATGGCGGCAAAACCTGCCCGGCGCGCGCCGGCGGCGTCCTGGCGGCCGGCGGCTTGACCGACCCGCACGGTGGCGGCAAGGGCCACGCCGAAGGGAACCATGAACAGCACGGCCGCCGTTTGCAGGGCAATTTGGTGGGCGGCGAGCGCCGTCGTGCCGAGCGTGCCCATCACCAGCGCGGCGGCGGCAAAGACCCCGAACTCGAGCAGAAAGGCGCCCGATATCGGCGCCCCGACGGCGATCAGTCGACCCAGCAACGGCCAATCCGGGCGCCAGCAGCGGCCAAGCACGCGATATTTCTTGAAGGGAGGACGCGCGGCCGCGATCCAAAGGGCTGCAAGGCACATGCCGATGCTGATGAGCGTCGTGGCAATGCCCGCGCCCAACAGCTCAAGTCGCGGCAGGCCCAGGGCCCCATAGATCAGGGCATAGGCCAACAGGCCGTTAGCCGGGATTGCCGCCAGCGTGATCCACAGGGCCGGCTCGGGCCGGTTGACCGCGCTCATGAAGTTGCGCAGCGCCAGGAAAATGTAGGAGGGCACCAGGCACCAGGCGAGCCCCGCCGAATAGCGGGCGGCCAGCGCGGCCGCCTCCGGCGCCTGCCCCACGGCGATCAGCAACGTCTCGCTCCAGAACTGGCCGAAGCTCAGCGGTACGCCCAGCAGCAGGGAGGCCCACAGCCCCACGCGCAAGGCGCGGCGCACCATGCGGGGCTGGCGGGCGCCGAAGGCCTGCGCCGCCAAGGGCGCCACCGCCTGCATGAAGCCCATCCCCAGCGTAAAGCCGACGAACAGCACGGTGTGAGCCAGCGCCGCCGCCGCCACCACCTTGTCACCCAGCCGGCCGAGCAACATCAGGTCGGTGGTCATCATGCTGATCTGGCCGAGCTGGGTTAGCGCCATCGGCGCCGCCAGGCGGATGGTCTCGTTGATTTCGGCGCGCCAAATGGCCCTTTCCGCCAACGCACCAGCGCCGGCGGCTGTGGCCTTCCTGATTGCGGTCATGCCCCGCACCATAGGGGGCTTTGCCCAAAAGAAAAGCGCCGGGGCCCAGCCGGGGCCTCCGTGCCCCAAAAGCCGGCGCCTCCGCGTCCCAAATGAGAGCGCTTCAGCGCCGCCGCAAAACCGGCGCCGGTGTTGCCCGAGGCTGCTTGCCAAGCCGCCAATCCCATGCAACCCAGGACCGCTCGGCGGGTCGGGAGATTCGCGCCGGGCCTTTGCGCTCTTGTGCCTGGCGTTGCAAACGGGTTCCCATTACACCATCTCGGGCTCGACAAGCCATGCCAGCCTTCCGTCTCGGGGCCTTGCGCGACCTGTTCGGCAAATCCGATAACAAGCGCGTAAAGGAAGCAGCAAGCGCGCCACCCTCGCAGGCAAGCCTCGCGCTGGTGCAAGTGAGCCCGATCGCCGTCCCGCAGGAAAAAACGCAAGAGGTAGAAGCAAAGCCCGTGGCCCGCGCCGTCCGCAAACCCGCCGAAGCCGCCAACAGCTACACGGCCGCCGACATCGAGGTGCTGGAGGGGCTCGAGCCCGTGCGCCGCCGGCCGGGCATGTACATCGGCGGCACCGATGAGAAGGCTTTGCATCACCTGTTCGCCGAGGTGATCGACAATGCCATGGATGAGGCGGTGGCGGGGCATGCGACCTGGATCGAGGTGCGGCTGGAGGCGAACGGCTTCCTGTCGGTTACCGACAATGGCCGCGGCATCCCGGTCGATCCGCACCCCAAATTCAAGTCCAAGTCCGCCCTCGAAGTCATCATGACAACCCTGCACTCGGGCGGCAAGTTCGACAGCAAGGTCTACAACACCAGTGGTGGTCTGCACGGCGTCGGTGTCTCCGTCGTCAACGCACTCTCCGAGAAGCTCGAGGTGGAGGTGGCGCGCGGGCAGCAGCTCTATGCCATGTCGTTCAGCCGCGGCGCGCCGCAGGGCAAGCTCAAGACGCTCGGCGCCATCAAGAACCGCCGCGGGACCAAGGTCCGCTTCTTTCCCGACGAGAAGATTTTCGGCAAGGGTGTCGCCTTCAAGCCGCAGCGTCTGTTCCGGATGGCGCGCTCGAAGGCCTATTTGTTCGGTGGCGTCGAGATCCGCTGGTCATGCGCGCCCGAGCTGATCAAAGACGAGACGCCGGCCGAAGCGGTGTTTCACTTTCCCGGTGGCCTCAGGGAATATCTGGAAGCGACCATCGACGGTCAGACGCGCGTTACCAAAGAGGTGTTTGCCGGCCGCATCGACAAGGAGGGCGGCCACGGCTCGGTCGAGTGGGCGGCCTGTTGGGTCGCCGACGAAGACGGCTTCTTGAACTCCTACTGCAATACCATCCCGACGCCGGAAGGCGGGACGCACGAGAACGGTTTTCGCTCGGCGCTGGGCAAGGCGTTGCGCGATTTCGGGGAACGCGTCGGCAACCGAAAGGCCGTGCAGATCACCGCCGACGACGTGCTGGGCACGGCCGCCGCCATGCTTTCCGTGTTCATCCGTGAGCCGGAGTTCCAGGGACAGACCAAGGACAAGCTTGCCACGCAAGAGGCCACGCGCATCGTCGAGAACGCAGTGCGGGATGCCTTCGACCACTGGCTCGCCGACTCTCCGCAGCAGGCAACCCGGCTTCTCGAGTGGAGCATCGACCAGGCCGAGGACCGCCTCAGGCGCCGGCGCGAAAAGGAGATCGGGCGTCAGAGCGCAACGCGCAAGTTGCGCTTGCCGGGCAAGCTTGCCGACTGCAGCTTGAACTCAAAACAGGGCACCGAAATCTTCATTGTCGAGGGCGACTCGGCGGGGGGCTCGGCCAAGCAAGCGCGCGATCGCGAGCGACAGGCGATCTTGCCCTTACGTGGCAAGATCTTGAACGTCGCCAACGCCTCCTCGCAAAAACTGTCACAAAATCAGCTGCTCTCGGATCTGGTGCAGGCCCTTGGCGTCGGTACCGGCAGCAAATACCGCGACGAGGACCTGCGCTATGAGCGCGTCATTGTCATGACCGATGCCGACGTCGACGGCGCCCATATCGCCTCCTTGCTGATCACCTTTTTCTATCAGGAAATGCCCGAGCTGATCGAGCAGGGTCATCTTTATCTGGCGATGCCGCCGCTCTACAAGCTGAGCCATGGGCCCAAGTCGGTGTATGCTCGCAACGATCGGCACAAGGACGATCTCATCAAACGCGAGTTTGCCGCCAATGCCAAGGTGGAGATCAGCCGCTTCAAGGGCCTCGGCGAAATGAACGCCGCGCAACTCAAAGAGACGACCATGGATCCTGCCAAGCGGACGCTGCTCAGGGTCGAGATTGCCGACGACAAGGGCATCGTCAGCGACGCGGTGAACGCCCTGATGGGCTCCAAGCCCGAGGCACGCTTCCGCTTCATCCAGGAGCGCGCCGCCTTTGCCAAGGATCTGGACATTTGAGGCCGCCGGCGGGCCGGCCGGCCGCCAAGGTCGCCGCCGAGCTGGCGCTCGGCGCGGCCACGCCCCCGTCGGGAAACCTAAAACGCTTCGATCGGCGAGGCAGCGCCTAACGCCCAGAGTTCCTGAAAGGCGCCGCGGCGGGCCAGCAGTGCGGGCAGCTTTCCTGCTAGAGTGCCGTCGACCTTTTTTGCCGCAGAGCCCCGCACGAGCATGAACGAAGAGCCGCCAAAGGATGCTACCGAACCCCGCATCGATGCCACCTTTCGCAACGGCTCCGTCACCGCGGTGGGGATCATCCTCGGCTTCTCGCTCGGCTTCTTGAGCCAGTGGGCCGCCAATCCCATCGCCTGGAGCAAGGTCGACATCGTCGCGGCAATCCCGATCGTTCTTGGGATCATGCTGCAGGCCAAAGCCTTCGCCGACCTGCTGTCGACGGCCAGCCTTTTCGCCCGCAACTACGAGCGGGCACGCACGGTTTTCTTGCTCGGCCTGGCGCTGGTCGCCGCCGGCATTGCCGTGGCCCTTCTGCTCGATGTCTTGGGGCTCGGGCCGCGCACCCTCGCACCCGGCCTCGCATCCGTATCGGCACCCTGAGCGGGGCGGTCGCCGATGCGGTTGAGCGGCTCGGTCGCCGTCGGCCGACCGACCGCAATCGGATCACTCGCGGGAAAGGTCTCGATCAGGGCGGCATCGAGGCGTTCATCGAGGCGTTCATCGAAGCGCTGGGCCTGCTCGGTCGATCCATGCTGGCCGTGAGGCTCAGGCTTGTGCGCACGCGGCATCTGCGGCCTCTTCGAGAGGATTGAGCACGTCCTTGTCCCGGGAAGGTTGGGTGGCGGGTCGGCGTTTCAACGCCTGCGCACATAAATGTGTGACAAGCAGCAAAAGGCGCCCGCACCCATCGGGTGGCGGGCGCCCTTGCAAACATCGCCACAGCGAGCGTCAGCTGTCCTTATTTCGCAGGGACGGCCCGGGCCCGGCGTACTTTTACCGGTGCGGCGGCCACTGCCCGGTCGCGGCACAGCCAACTGAAGGACCACAGACGATGCATGCGCGCATCGACGTCGCCCCAGAAGCGGTCGCGGCCGACGAAACCGGCATTGGCGCCGGACGGGAGACTGAGAAGCGCCGCCGCGAGGGCAAGCGCGGCGAGGCTGACTTTAGACGTCATGGAGGTCCCTCCTTGGAGACGGGTGCCTTAAGCTGCAAAACAGCGAAGAAGCGATTTGGACTGTAGGTGCTCGCCACTCCGATATTTCCGTATTCTTAAAGCACAAAGTATTCGGTCTTCTAAATACATGAGTGTAGATGATTAATTCCGGCGACATCCAATTTTAATACTTGTATAGCCCTCCTGCGCGCGGTGAGGTACGGCGCGCCGCCGGCCCGCGCGTCTTTGCTGGGATCGCGCCGGCCAACCCCCGACGCTCGCCACCTCGGGGCTGATCGCCGGCGGGCGCTTTAGAGCAAGCGCGGCAAGGCCCTAGCCTCGAGCAGTGGCCCGGCGTCGCAGCGCGGGCCCTCCGCCTGATGGGGCACGGTGGCCCCAACCTCTGTCGTCAAGGCTAGGGTTCGCTTTCCAGGCTGCAAGCGAGCCTGTTCTCGGTGCCGGATCGAACGGACCGCGTTCCCCACGTTCACAATGGGCGTCAGCAATGCGAGGCGCTGCCTGCGGCCTTCTCATTATCGCTCCCGCCCTGACGGCCATATCGCTCCCGCCTTGACGGCCATGCCTGGGATGGCGATCCCGAACGCGAAAGCCTGCACCAGTCCGGCGCGCGGCCTCACGAGCCGGCCTTGGCAGTTCCGGCTGCTGCCCAGCATCGGCGAAGGGATCGGCGGCGCGCTGGCCGCACGAACGGACGGCTGGAAAGCAAGAAAAAGCCGCTAATCGCCAAAGCTCGAGCCTCGGGGCAGCTGCCGCCATGCCCAAGGACTTGGCAGCGCCGATGTCGGCTAGGCCTCAAGCCAGGCGCGCATGGCCTCATTGACCGCCTGCGGCCGCTCCAGGGTAGAGAGGTGGCCGCAATCGGCAATGATCTGGAGCCGTGCGCGCGGAATACCGTCGGCGATCTCCTGTGCCATCGACGGTGGCGTCAGGGCGTCTTCGCGCCCGACCAGGACAAGGCTCGGACAGCTGATCGTCGGCAATAGCGGTCGGTTGTCCGGGCGCGCCATAATGGCCGTCTGTTGGCGCTTGAAGGCGGCAAGGCCCGTATCGATGGCCATTTGCAGCACCACCTCGACCAGCGGCTTGTCCTCCAGCCGATCGGTGTGAATGAGAAGGGGCAACAGTTCCCGCTGCGCGCTTGCGGCGCCCTCTTGCTCGGCGAGCGCCATCAGACGTAACCGCCCTTCGCGCCGTTCCGGTGCATCGGCGCGCGCGCCCGTATCGAGAAGCGCCAGCCGCGTCACGCGCTCGGCGGCCTGACGGATAATCTCGTAGGCGACGTATCCTCCCATCGATAGGCCCGCCAGCGCAAAGCGCGGCGGTGCCGCGGCGAGAATGGCCTTGGCGATCTCGCGCATGCTGTCGTGGCGGGTGTGATCGGCGACCGTGATGTCGGCAATATCGCTCAGAGCACGGATTTGTGGCACCCACAATGCCGGCGAGCAGAGCAGGCCCGGAATAAGCACGAGGTTGATCTTCTGGTCCATGGTTGCCTCCTAGGCGCCCCCGCTCATCGCTGCCGTTCGAGCCCGCCTGGAATCGGGACCGTACCCCCAAGCGCCACCTTGGCGTTTGGCTCCTACCCAAGCTAACGGGCCAAGCTAACGGGCCAAGCTAACGGGAAACAGCGCTTGCCGCCGAGGCGATCTGACCCACAGAAGCGTGATTCTGATCAGCTTGATTTTTCAAGCGAACAATGCCATTTACCGTGATGTAGCGGGCGCAGGGGATCGCTTTCATAAATCATTTTCCCCAAGCAGATGCTTTCCCGTTAGGCCCTTTGCGGCTAATACCCCTGCGCTCTGGTTGCTGGTGCTTGCGCCCACTCGCGTTGCGCGAGCATTGGCTGTGAGGCAGACGGAGATTCGTTCTTTTGCAGACAACGACGTTCGCTGAGCTCGGACTCAGCGTGAAGGTACAGGCGGCCATCCAGGCCGCCGGCTACAGTAATCCTACTCCCATCCAACAACAGGCCATTCCGGTCGCCGTATCGGGACGCGACGTCCTCGGCATCGCCCAGACGGGCACCGGCAAGACCGCCGGGTTCGTGCTGCCCATGCTGGCGCGGCTGGAAACCGGTCGGGCCCGGGCGCGCATGCCCCGGTCATTGATCCTTGCACCCACTCGCGAGCTTGCCGCCCAGGTGGCCCAAAGCTTCGAGAAATACGGTGTCAACCACAAGCTCAGCGTGGCGCTGCTGATCGGCGGCGTTTCCTTTGATGACCAGCTGCGCAAACTCGATCGCGGCGTCGATGTGCTGATCGCCACGCCGGGTCGCCTGCTCGACCATTTTGGCCGTGGCAAAATTCTGCTCACCGGCGTCGAGATTTTGGTGATCGACGAGGCCGACCGCATGCTCGACATGGGTTTCATCCCGGATATCGAGCGCATCTGCAAGCTGTTACCGCCGGCGCGGCAGACCTTGTTCTTCTCGGCCACCATGCCGCCTGAAATTCAGCGCCTGGTCGATACGTTTTTACGCGACCCGGTGCGCATCGAGGTGGCGCGGCCCGCCACTGCCGCCAATACCATCACCCAGCTCTTTCGCTATTGTCCGTCTACCGAGGATTGGGAAAAACGCGAGGTCCTGCGCGAATTGATCCGGGCGGAGAACGTCAAGAACGCCATCCTCTTCTGTAATCGCAAGCGTGACGTGGCGATCCTGCTCAAGTCGCTCCAGAAACATGGCTTCAATGCCGGCGCCCTGCACGGCGACATGGACCAGATGAGCCGCATGGCCACGCTCGATGCCTTCCGCGAGGGGCGCATTCAATTCCTGGCGGCGAGCGACGTGGCGGCCCGCGGTCTCGACATCCCCGATGTCAGCCACATCTTTAATTTCGACGTTCCCTGGCAATCGGACGATTACGTGCACCGCATCGGCCGCACCGGCCGGGCGGGCAAGGAGGGCCGCTCCCTCACCATCGTCACGCCCGACGATATTCGCCAGCTCAAGGACATCGAGAAGATGCTGGGCGCCGCCGTCACCTGGGTCGGCACCGCGCCGAGCGCCGAGGACTTGGCGAGCGGCAGCAAACGCCGCCGCGGTCGACGCCAAGGCAAGCGGTCGGGTGCCGCTGCGGCCGAGTCGCACGGCGCCGCCCATGCCGGCGCGCGCCGCCACGACGCACGGTCCCGCCCGCGCAGCGGCTCACGGCGCGATCACGAGCGTCAGGTTGAGGCCGCGCCCAAGGCGCCGCCGCACGGTGCCGGCAAGCGGGCGCCGCGGCGCGGCGAGACCGAGCCCGCCACGTCCGCCAAGGCATCGCGCGGTGAGGGTGGCCAGCAGCCCAGAGGCGAGCGTCGATCGAACGGACAGAGCCAAGCCGATCGCTCGGAAAGCAGGGCGAGGCAGCCCTGGGAGCCGCGTCCCCCCCGGCCGCAGCGTTATCGGGAAGATCGCACGCCGTCCCCCGTTGGCCTCGGCGACCATGTCCCGGCTTTTCTGAAAAAGGCCGCGCGCCCGACCCCGCGTTAGGCGCGGGGCAAGCGCGCACGGGGGTAGGCCGTCCCGACAGGCGGGCCACCGTTCGCTGTTTGGGCGCTGCCCCTTGCCTTGCGCAGCCTGCCAGCTTTGAGCGCCAGCGCGCCGCTAGAAAGAGCGGCGGCTAGCCCGGCGGCCGGTCGCTAAACAGCAAGCCTCCCTTGGCCTTCAGGTCCTTTGGGCTTTCCATGATCTGCACCATGACCGCCTCCGGCTTGACGTCGAAGTGGCGCACCACCGCCTCGGTGATATCTTTCACCAGTGCGCGCTTCTGCTCGATGGTGCGGCCTTCTATTGCATGCACGTAGACTTCCGGCATCGGCGCCCTCCTCGCGGCTGTCGCGGACCGAGAAACCATAAAAAAAGACCCTGCCTCGGTTCATCGCCCGCACTGTAGCGCCGTCCTTGGGACCCGTCACCGGCGGGCCTTGCGGCGTTGCCCAAATCGGCTATTGGTGAGGTCCAACAAGACCAACCGGGCCCAACCAACCGGGCCCAAGCAATCGGGCCCAAGCAACCGGGCCCAAGCAACCGGGCAAGACCGACCGGGCCTGGGCCGTTGGCGCCTGCGGCGAAGGGCGCCGTTATTAGCGAGGGGACGCGTCATGCTGCAGCTCGTGCCGAATCTGCAAAGGCTGGGAACGGAAACGGCATTCGAGGTGCTGGCGCGCGCGGCGGAATTGCAGCGCCAGGGCAAGGACGTCATCAATCTCGGCATCGGCCAACCGGATTTCCAGACGCCCCGGCACATCGTCGAGGCGGCCATTAAGGCGTTACGCGATGGTCACCATGGCTATACGCCGGCGCAGGGCATCCTGGCGTTGCGCGAGGCCGTCGCCGCCGATCTTAAGCGCCGACATGACGTCGAGGTTGCTCCGGACGCAATCGTCATCATGCCCGGTGGCAAACCCACCATGTTCTTCGCCATCCTCATGTTCGGGCAGCCCGGTGCCGAAATCATGTATCCGGATCCGGGCTTTCCCATCTATCGTTCCATGATCCAGTACACGGGTGCCAAACCGGTACCGATCACGCTCTTGGAAAAAAACGAGTTTGCCTTCACCGCCGAGCAGGTGTTGGCCGAGGTCACGCCCAAGACCAGCCTGATTATCCTCAATAGCCCGAACAATCCCTGCGGCGGCGCCGTGCCCGCCGAGGAGGTGAAGCGCCTCGTCAAAGGCCTCGAGAGGCACCCAAACGTGACCGTCCTGTCGGACGAGATCTATAGTCAAATGCTCTACGGTGGGCGCAAGCACGAGAGCTTCCTGCGTTATCCGGAGATCCGCGACCGGCTGATCCTGCTCGACGGCTGGTCGAAGACCTATGCCATGACCGGCTGGCGTCTCGGCTTTTCGGTTTGGCCGCAGGCGTTGATCGAACACGTCGTGCGCTTGTGCGTGAACAGCCACTCCTGCGTCAACGCTCCCACCCAATACGCCGGCATCGCCGCGCTCGAGGGACCGCAGGACGAGGTGCACAAGATGGTAGCCGCCTTCGATGAGCGGCGCCGCACCATCGTCCCTCTGCTCAACCAATTGCCGGGCATCCGCTGCCTCGATCCCGGTGGCGCCTTCTATGTGTTCCCGAATGTGACGGCTACCGGCATGAGTGCCAAGGATCTGCAAAACACCATGCTGGAAAAGGCTGGGGTCGCCACCGTCGCCGGCACCAGTTTTGGCATTCACGGCGAAGGCTACATCCGCTTTTCCTACGCCAATTCGGTGGAGAACATCCGCGAGGCCGTGCGTCGGCTGGCGGCGTTGCTCAGGGATTAAGGCCCCATGGACCTCAAGATTCGAGGTAAGACCGCGCTCGTAACCGGCGCCAGCATCGGCATCGGCCGCGGTGTCGCGCTGGCGCTGGCGCGCGAGGGGGTTAGGCTGGCGCTCGTTGCGCGCCGCGCCGAGCTGCTCGATGAGGTTGCCACCGAGGTGGTGGCACTGGGTGCCGACCAGCCCGTGCTGATCTCCGTCGACCTAGTGCAAGAGGGCGCGCCGGCGCGCATCGCCAAGCAGGCACTGGCCGGGTTGGGTTCCGTCAGTATCCTGATCAACAATGCGGGTGGCAGCCGGCCCTTCAAGCTCGACGCCAGCGAGGAGCAGTGGCACGAGGCGATGACCCTGAACTTTACGCGCCAGCGCCAGCTGACGCACTGCCTGCTTCAGCAGATGATCGACGCCAATTGGGGGCGCATCATCACCATGACCGGCAAGTCCGAACCCGAGGGCATCAACGGTGCCTTCTCCGCCAAGGCCGCCGTGCATGCGTGGGCCAAAGGCCTCTCGCGCGAGGTGGGCAAGCACGGCATTACGGTCAATTGCATCCCGCCCGGTCGCATCATGTCGGAACAGATTCGCCGCAACTACGCGCCCGAATATCGGCAATGGCAGGCGGACCACGAGATCCCCGTTGGCCGCTATGGTGAGCCCGAAGACGTGGCCAACCTCGTCTGCTTCCTGGCCTCCCCGCTGGCGGCCTACATTACCGGTACCGTGATCCCGGTCGACGGCGGACTGCGGCGCTACCAATTCTAGCGAGCAATGCTAGCGAGGGATGGCCGGCCCCGCCGTCGGGGCGCTGCCTTCAGCATTTAATGAACGCTTCTTAATGTTCGGCCGCGACGGGGCCCGGAGCCTTCGGCCGTTCAGCCAAGAACAGATCACGAGCCGGGCGCAAGCCCTCAACGGAGATAAACCGAAATGAAGATGCGAGCCCGATACGTGGCCCCGGCGCTCTTGGCGGCAGCGGCCATCCCCTCAATCGTTCTGGCCCAGAGCCAGCCGCCGCAAGATGCCCAAACCCGATCCGAGCGGCAGGCTCAGCGGCCGCAGCTTTCCCCGCAGGCGCGAGCCCGGCTACAGGAAGGCCGCTTTGCCATGATCAAGGAAACGCTGAAGCTCAACGACGCCCAGCGCAAACTCTGGGAGCCGGTCGAGGCGCAGCTGCGCGCAAGCATGGCCGAGCGCCAAAAGCTGCGCGAGGAGCGCCAGGAGGCGCGCAAGCAGAATAGCGCGCGACCTTCGCTGCCCGAGCGGCTTGACCGCGCCAGCGAACGCATGGCCAAGCGGGCCGCGCAAATGAAAGCCTTCGCCGAGGTCTTCAAGCCGTTCTACGC
Source organism: Hyphomicrobiaceae bacterium (assembly GCA_035714005.1). Classification (GTDB taxonomy): domain Bacteria; phylum Pseudomonadota; class Alphaproteobacteria; order Rhizobiales; family Hyphomicrobiaceae; genus AWTP1-13. Next base: position 3,391 of record DASTMQ010000093.1, on the reverse strand, counting down.
ATCGCTCGATGACGAGCAAAAGGCGGTGGCGGGCATCGTGCTCAGGCAGGCGCGGGCCGGCCATAGAGGTCATGGCCACCGCTGGGCCATGCAACGTTAAGCCGACGGAACGCGTTGGCCGGCACGTTAACGTTACTGGATCGGACGGCCGCGTCCTCCCTGCGGTCTCCCTGATCCCAAGCCTGGGCGTCTGGATAACCCCCATCCAGACGCCCTACGCTTTGGTCTCAAACGTCCCTTTTGCGGCGGACGCGACCGATCAGCCGCGCACGATCACCGACACTTGCTGGGGCGCGCCGGAACTGGCGCCCGTATGGTCGCTTACCACCACATTGAAGCCGGCGGTCTTGCCGGGCGCACCGCTGTGCGTGAAAACGACATGGCCCGCGGCAAGGTCGGCCTGGGTGAATTGGGTCACCGGTTGACGTGGCGCGCTCGCCAAGGCGACAAACCCGTTCGTCGCATTGCCGACCTTGAAGATGAGGTCGGTTGCCGCATCGTCGGGATCGACGGCATTGAGGTCTTCCAACTCAATGCGCACTGAGCGGCCGCGTTGCACGGTGATGGTGAAGTCGCCAGCCAGCGTCGGCGGGACGTTGCGCACCTCGGCGCTGAGATTGCCGCCGACCTCCATCGCCAGGGCGCCATACTGCACGTTGCCGCTCACTTCCGCGGAGCTGCGGATATTGATCAAGTTCTTGACGAACACGTTTCCCTGCAGCGTGCCGCTGACCTCGGCGGTTTGCGACCTGAGCGTCCCGTAGCAGCGGCCACCCTGATGGATGACGGCGGTATCGGCCGCCACCTTGCCTTCGACGTAGCCGAACACCTCGATCTGGCGGCAATTGCGCACTTCACCCTTGATGATGGTGTCTTCCCGGACCACCAGCAGGCCACTGTTGTCGGCCACGGTTCCCCCCAATTGCTTGCGCCCTTGGCCGCTTCCGGGCGCCGGTCGCTCGTCGGCAACGGCTGCGGCCCGCGGCCAGTATGGGCCGCGGCGACCCGCACGTCGAGGCATACCTCGGCCCTGCGCCACCGGCTGTGGCGTGTCCATCACTCCCCGCGGCCCGTCGGCTGCCTTGCCCTGGTATGAGCCCGCCGCCCCTCGGCGTACGGCACGTCCGCAAAGGCTGGGCCAACTGGGTCCAATGTCCTCGGCGAGGATTTGCCGCCTCGGGCGCGGCGCGGGCCAAAAGCAGGGGAGGCGACGGTGAGGCAAAGGAGGCGCCGCGCGCCCCAGCGCGCTGTCGCCCGCGTTTGCCACATTGGGCGAATACTGGGATATTGGCGGCGCTTTGCGCTGACCGTGGGGTCGCTCTCTACCCCGCGCAGTCGGGGGCAAGTGGAGCCCATTCGGGGCCCGCGGATAATTGCGGATGCTGACTTGGAGGCCGTCGAGTGATAGGCCCGGCCATTGGGTCAAAGTCCTTGCGCGGACCGGATCTCAGACCGGACAAGCCAGTGCCACGGAGGCGCGTCTTGAGGCTGCCGTTTCTGCCTGAGCCGGCCTTGGTTTTTGCGCTGGCACTGCCTCGGGGTCGGCGCCGGCCGCCGCCGCAATGGCGCCGATCTGCCGGGGCCTTGGGGCCTGCTGTAACGCCTGCCCTAACGATGGTGCATGCCATCCGCAACCACGCGCTTTGAGCGATGTTTGCGCAGGCCGCGGCGCCCAAAACCGTCATCATCACCGGGGCAAGCCGCGGCCTCGGGCGGGCGCTGGCGCTTGCCTACGCCGCGCCGGGGCGCCGGCTGGCGCTGCTCGCCCGCAACCAGGACTTGCTGAGCTACACGGCAAGGCTCTGCGAAATGCGCGGCGCGCAGGTCTTGCAAAAGACCTGTGATGTCACCGATCAAGCGGCGATGGATGCCTTCGTGGCGGCGGTGGAAGCGGAAGGACCAATCGACCTTGCCATCGCCAATGCGGGCGACTTCTGGGGCAATGGGCCCAACGGTGCGCTCGAGCCGCTGGCGCGCGCGCTCGGCCTCATCAAGGTCAATCTTGACGGCACCATCGTCACCGTCAATGCCGTGCTGACGCGCATGCGGGCGCGCAAGCAGGGACAAATCGCCCTGATAGCCTGCCTGGCGGCCCTGCATCCGCTCGCCGACGCTCCTGCCTACAGTGCCTCGAAGGCGGGCCTGGCGGCCTATGGGGCGGCGCTCCGCGAGATGCTGGCCCCGGAGGGCGTCACCGTCTCGATCGTCTGCCCCGGCCATATCGACACCGATCAGACCGACGTCCAGATCGGACCCTTGCCCCTCCTGATGCTGCCCGACGAGGCGGCCCAGAAGATCACCGCCGGCCTTGCCCGGCGCCGCGGCCTGATTGTCTTCCCAAGACGGCTGGCCTGGCTCATTCGCCTGGGTTGGCTGTTGCCCTGGCAGCTGCGCGCCCGGCTCCAGCGTCCGTTGCGCTTTTACGTGAGCAATCGCCCGTGAGGCCCGCGGCGGCCGGCGCCGGGGCCACCGGGAGGCGGCTTGATGGCGGCAGCCACCGGGTCGCGGCGGCGCGCGGCAGGCACATTCAGATGGCCGAGCAGGCCATAAACTCCAGAACGGCACGCAGCAGAATTTCCGGTGTCTGGACCGCGGCATAATGGCCTGTGGGCAACAGCAGATAGCGCGCACTGGGCATGCTGGCCGCGACCGCCTCGACCGCGGCGGGCGGGCGCGTGGCGTCGAGCGCGCCGGCGATCAAGAGTACCGGGCAGGTTATGCGCGCAAGTTCGCTCGTAAGGTCGGTTCGCAGCAGCATGCGATAAATCGCGGCAAAACTGGCGGGGTCGCTGCCCAGCCAGCGCGCCCGGAAGGCGGCAAAGCGAGGCCAATCGCCGCGCAGCTCGGCGGGGTAGCCGTTGTCGAGACCGTCGAGCACCGCGCGCAGGCCTTCACGTTCCATGCGCTCGACGCGTGCCAGCACGGCGGCGCGACGATCTGCAGCAATGCCAGTTGCGGGACTGCTGGCCACGACCGCGGCCGTTGACCTCGATAAAATCCATGGTGGGCGTCGATCCCTAGCCCAATGCTGGGGCGCGCAGCGTCCCGCAATCGCCGGCGAATGCCAGGGGTGCCCCCGTGCGCGCCTGCAGCTCGGCTTGGTTCATACCCGCCAGCATTTCGCGCACCAGCAGGCCCGCCGGCGTGATGTCGACGACCGCGAGATCGGTATAAACGCGGGTGACGCAGCGCACGGCCGTCAAGGGCAGCGTACAGTGCTCGAGCAACCGCGGCGTGCCGCGGCGCGTGACGTGTTCCATCATCACCCAGACCTGCCGGGCGCCCGCCGCCAAGTCCATGGCGCCGCCAACCAGCGGGCCTTTGCTCGTCGAGCGCATGTCCCAATTGGCGAGGTCGCCGTTGCTTGCCACCTCGAAGGCGCCGAGGATGG
>DASTMQ010000092.1:0-1748 GCA_035714005.1 Hyphomicrobiaceae bacterium | reverse complement strand
ACGTGCAGCGGTCGGGAAACCGGGTCCGTGTCACTGCCCAGCTGATCGACGCCGAAACCGACGCGCATCTGTGGGCGGAGCGGTTCGACGGCGACGCCGGCGATCTGTTCGCCTTGCAGGACGAGATTACCAACCGCATCGCGGCAGCGCTCGACCTCGAGCTGGTCGATGCCGCGGCCGCCCGGCCGATCGAGCGCCCCGACACGCGCGATTACATTTTGCGCGGACGCGCGGCACGTTTAAAGCCGCCCTCGCGTCAGAACCGTGCGGAGGCAATTGATCTGTTCGAGCGGGCGCTGGCGCTCGATCAAAGCTCGGTTGCGGCGCAGAGCTGGCTGGCGATTGCGCTGACTGCCCGCGTGCTTGATTTTATGGCGGACGCTGCTGAAGCCGATATTGCGCGCGCGGAAGGCTTGGCAGAGCGGGCTTTGGCCGCGTCGCCCCGGAGCCCGCTCGGGCGTTTCGCCAAAGGCCAAGTATTGCGCGCGCAGCACCGGTACGACGAGGCCATTCTCGAATACGAGACAGCCATCGCGCTCAACCGCAACTGGGCCAATGCGTACTCCCATCTTGGCTTGTGCAAGTTCATGACCGGCTCGATCGAGGATCTGATCCCGGCCCAGGAGCGAGCCATCCGGCTCAGTCCCCGCGATCCCCAAATCGCCCTCTACTACGGGCGCATTGGCCTCGCGCATCTGTTGCGGTCACGCACGCTCGAAGCGATCCTCTGGCTCGAAAGGGCACGCGCCGCCGCCGCGGCGCTGCCGTACCTTCGGTCTCGCTTGTCTTCTGCTTATGCCCTTGACGGCGAAATCGAGCGTGCCGTCGCCGAGCTGGCCGAGGCGCGCAGGCTGGCCGGGGACGGTCGCTACTCCAGCATTGCCCGCCTGCGGGCCGTAGAATTGGGAGGTGTCCCCAAGGTCCGCGCCCTGACCGAAGCCACTTATTTCGCCGGCCTACGCAAGGCCGGCGTGCCGGAAAGTTGAAGCTCAACGAGCGAAGAGCCGCGGCGACGGCGGCCCTCAGATGCCGAGATAGCTCGACTTGACCTCCTCGTTTGCCCACAGCTCCTGCGGGGCAGCGGAATAGACGATCCGTCCCTTTTCGAGGACGTGCACATAATCGACCAGCTGGATCGCGAGCGAGGCGTTTTGCTCGACCAGCAGGATTGACAGCCCCTCTTGCCGCAGCTTGCCAATCGCCTCCCATACCCCTTGGATGATGATCGGCGCCAGCCCCTCGGAGGGCTCGTCCATGATCAGGCAATCCGGATTGGTCATCAGGCCGCGCCCGATCGCCAGCATCTGCTGCTCGCCGCCCGACAGCGTGCGGGCGCGCTGGTGGCGGCGTTCGGCCAGCCGCGGGAACAGCGCATAGACCCGCGCCAGAGTCCATCCGTGGCGGCGGGCGCCGCGCTCGGCGACCTGCAGATTCTCAGCGACCGTCAGGGTTGGGAAGACGCGCCGGCCTTGCGGGACCAGCCCCATGCCGGCGCGCACGGTCGCAAAGGAGGGGGCCGCAGTGATGTCAACGCCCTTGAACAGGACACGACCTCGGCGCGGCGGCGCGAAGCCGATGATCGAGTTGACCAAGGTCGTTTTGCCGACGCCGTTGCGCCCGAGCAGCCCAAGGATCTGACCTTGCTCCAAACTCAGCGACAGCCCCTGCAGCACATAGGCGTCGCCGTAATAGGTGTGGATGTCGACGAGTTCGAGGAGTGTCATGGCTCAGGCGGTGCCGAGATAGAT
>DASTMQ010000091.1:0-5365 GCA_035714005.1 Hyphomicrobiaceae bacterium | reverse complement strand
GCGCCCGGCGGAAGCGGGCTACGGCACCAGTGTGATCCGCGATCTCATCCCCTACGAACTGGGCGGCTCGGTGGAGCTCAACTTCAGCCCGAGCGGCGTGGCCTGCATCATTGAGTTCACGCTCGAAACTGAGGTTGTGCGTTTGGTCAATCCCAGCGCGGACTTGAACGTGTTGCGGACATTGGGGGCTGCCGAGGCTGCAACTGAGGGCGGCAAGCTCGCCTAGCGCCGCGGTCGCGTTTCAGAGCCGGGGACTGTGGCCGAGCGGCAGGCGCGAGGTTTGCTTCAGGCGATCGAGGACGATGGATGAGTGCAGGTGTTGGATAGAGGCGTGCGGCAAGAACACGTCGTTGAGAATGTTGGCGAGCGCCTTGAGGTCCGGCACCACCAGTTTGACGAGATAGTCCGCCGTACCCGTCAAGGCATAGGCCTCCTGCACCTCCTCGAGGCCGTCGATGAGCCGCCGGAAAAGTTTGGAGGTGTCGGGCGAATGCGTGGCGAGCGTGACCGCCACGAACACGACGACGCCCAGCCCCAGCGCCTCGGCCGAGAGGTGCGCATGATAGCTCTCGATAATGCCGGCGGCCTCGAGCGCGGCGCGGCGGCGCGAGCATTGCGATGAGGAGAGCCCGACCCGATCGGCGAGCTCCTGATTGGTCAGCCGGCCATCCTCCTGCAGGGCCGCCAGCAACTTGCGGTCGAAGGCATCCATGCACGATCTTTGCACGCTTGCCGACCGAGTTGCAAGGTTTCCGCAATGAGGACCGACAAGGCCGGCTTTACGCAAGCACCATGCGCGCTGCTGCGGGTAGGATTGTGCATCGCCAATTAATCAGGGAGAGCGCCCATGGGTCCCTACCCGCACGATGCAGCGCCGGCGCGCATCAGCCCGGCCAATCCCGCCGGCACGGACGGCTTTGAATTCGTGGAGTTTGCCCATCCTCGACCGCTGGAACTCGAGCGCCTGTTCCAGCAAATGGGCTACGTCGAGGTTGCCCGGCACAAGCACAAGAACATTTCGCTCTATCGCCAGGGCGGCATCAACTACCTCCTCAACCGGGAGCCCGGGGCGCACGCGGCACGGTTTGTGGCCGAGCACGGACCCTCGGCGCCAGCCATGGCCTGGCGCGTGGTCAATGCCAGGCAGGCGCTCGAGCGCGTGCTCGCCTGCGGCGGCACCGAGTACCGGGGCTCCGACACATCCCTCGACGTGCCCGCGGTGATCGGCATCGGCGGCTCCCTGCTCTACCTGGTCGAGCGCCCTGCCGCGCAGGCTTCGCCCTATGATCGGGAGTTTCACTGGCTCGGCGCGCGCGATCCCAAGCCGCAGGGGGTCGGATTTCACTATCTCGATCACCTGACGCACAATGTCCGGCGCGGCAACATGAACACCTGGTACCGCTTCTATGCCGAAACCTTCAAGTTCCACGAGATCCGCTTTTTCAACATCGAGGGCAAGCTGACGGGTCTCACCAGCCGGGCGTTGACCTCGCCCTGCGGCAAGATCCGCATCCCGATCAACGAGAGCGCCGACGACAAGAGCCAGATCGAAGAGTATCTGCGCCAATACAAGGGCGAGGGCATCCAGCACATCGCCGTCGGCTGCAACGACATCTACGCCGCCACCGATGCGCTTGCGGCGCGGGGCTTAAAATTCATGCCGGGGCCGCCCGCCGTCTACTATGAGCGCTCGCGCACGCGCGTCAACGGCCACACCGAGCCGATCGCGCGTCTGGAAAAGCACGGCATTTTGATCGACGGCGAAGGCGTGGTTGACGGCGGCCAGACGCGGGTGCTGCTGCAGATCTTCTCCAAGACCGTGATCGGCCCGATCTTTTTCGAGTTCATCCAGCGCAAGGGCGATGAGGGCTTTGGCGAGGGCAACTTCAAGGCCCTGTTTCAATCGATCGAAGAGGATCAGATCCGCCGCGGCGTACTCAAGGCCTCCTGACGGCCAGGCGTTGGCTTGGCTTTGTGGACAGCCAGCAGCGACGCCGAGACTGGGCTCAGGCAAGACTGGTTTGGGCAAGACTGGCTCGGGCAAGACTGGCTCGGGCAAGACTGGGCTCAGGCAAGATCTCCCCCGGATTGGTGATGGAAGCGGCGGCGCGGGCTACGATATTTCGCGCATTGACGGCGATATGCTGAGACGTCTTTCTCCGAACCCAGGGTGAGAAAGGCTCGCGCCCCGCGAGATGCCTGAGGGAAGCGTTGATGAAGGGCTGCCGGACCAACTGGCAGCCCTTCTCCGTCAGTTCGGCAAAGGCGCGCCGGTTGCGGCGATCGCAGGCAGGGCTCCGAGCCGAACAGCTCCACGCCTCGCGCGCCCACCCAAGTCCAGCGTTGCACCGCTCAAATGCTTGCGGCATTGCAAGGTCCTGTGGGTGCGGGCCGAATAAAGAGGGCGCCCCTGGTCCAACGCAATTTCCCGCGGCCGCTAGCGGGCAAGCGCTTCCGGTTGCTGGGAACCGCATCGGTCTTGGGGCTTGCTCAGCCGACCACTTGCCGCAGGCGTAGCCCTGAGATCTCCTGTTCGGAGTATCCGGCTTGCGCCAGCACCTCGTCGGTATGGGCGCCGAGCTCCGGCGCTGGATGGCGCACCCGCGCCGGCGTGTCGGAGAGCTTCACCGGAAATCCCACCATGCGCACGACGCCTCGCGGCCCGTGATCGACCTCGATGACCATGTCCTGCGTTAGCACTTGCGGGTCTTGAAGCACCTCGGCAACGGAAAGTACCTTGCCGCAGGGTACCCCCACCGCGTTGAGGCGTTCGATCCAGTGCTCTTGGGTATTGCTGGATAGCTTCTCGTTGATGCGTGCATTGAGCTCGGGCCGAGCCGCGCGCCGTTGCTCGGCCGTTTTCATGTCGGGCCTATCGAGGACGTCAGCGAGATTGAGCTCGCGCATGAAGCGCTGCAAAATCTCGGGCGTTGCCGGCGCGATCGCAATGTCGCCGTCGTTGGCCTGGAACAGGCCATAGGGCGAGGCGATCGGGTGATCGTTGCCGTTGCGCTCCGGCGACCGGCCTGTCGACAAGTATTCGGACGCAAGGTATGCGAGCATGGACACCATGCCGTTGACCATCGCGGCCTCGACGCGCTGCCCGCGCCCTGTCAGTTCCCGAGCGCGAATGGCATTGACGACGCCAAAGGCGCAGTAAAGGCCGGCGACGAGATCGGTGATCGGCGCACCGGCCCGCATGGGTGGGCCGTCCTTGGCGCCTGTCGTCGCCATAAATCCGGACATTGCCTGCGCGATGAAGTCGAACGATGGTCGCTCGACGTAGGGGCCGATTGAGCCGTAGCCGTTGATCGAGGCGACGATGAGCCGGCGGTTAATTTCGTTGAGTCGCGCCTCGTCAAACCCCATCTCGGCGAGCACGCCCGGTCGAAAGTTCTCAACCAGCACATCGGCGTGCTCGAGCAGCTTTGCGAGGACGGCCTTGCCTTCGTCCTTTCGCAGATCGAGTACCACGGAACGCTTATTTCGATTGAAGCTCGCGAAGTAGCAAGAGAGCCCGTTGACCACCGTCCCCTGGTCGCGCACGGTGTCGCCTTGCGGCGTCTCGATCTTGACGACATCGGCGCCCATGTCAGCGAGCAGCATGGTTGAGAAAGGACCGGACAGCACGCGCGTGAGGTCGATGACGCGAATGCCGCTGAGGGGTTGGATCATGGTACCGTGGCTTTCAACGCAAGGGTCTGGCGGGCGCGCAACTTAACGGCGGGGGATCGAGACCCATTGCTGTCATTGCGGCGGCGCGACGGCGCCCTCCTCTCCCCCACAACGGTAAGACGCGCAAGCCTTGGCCTGGCATTTTGCCGCCAGCGTTTGCCCTCGGTCCAATCGCCGGCGCCGTTCCAGGCTTGTCGCGCGACGCCCAGCGTCACAAAGGCGAGATCGATCTCGCCGCCTTCGAGCAGTTTGATGTTTTCGCTGGGGCCCTCGGTCGGTCTGGCCCAAACCGTGCTTTTGAGCTCGCGCGTGAGGATGCGGGCGGCCCCCTCGCCGTAGACGAAGTAGGTGCCTCCCGCCGAGGCGGTGCCGATGCTGAGGGTTGCGGGCCAATGGGGCTCCCGGGCCACGGCGCCCGTCGCGGCGAGCAGCACGGCGCCGATGAGGGCGGCCAAGCGAAGGCCAAGGCAATGCATGGGTTTCTCCACTGGCTTTTTGTAACCAGGCGCCGCCGCTATCGGCCGCCGCCCCTATTGCATGTGCTGGCCGCCATTGATGGCGATGTTGGCGCCGGTGACGAAGGCTGCCTCTTGCGAGCACAAATAGATGATCAAGCCCGCGACCTCTTCGGGTTTGCCGAGCCGCGAGATCGGGATCTGCGGCAGGATCTTGCTGTCGAGCACCTCCTTGGGGATGGCGGTGACCATTTTGGTGCCGATGTAGCCCGGCGAAATGGTATTGACGGTCACGCCCTTGCGCGCCGACTCCAAGGCCAGCGACTTGGTGAAGCCGTGCATGCCGGCTTTGGCGGCGGCATAGTTGGTCTGCCCGAAGGCGCCCTTGGAGCCGTTGACCGAGGAGACGTTGATGATCCGACCCCAGCCGCGATCCAGCATGCCGTCGTAGACCTGCTTGGTCATGTTGAAGACCGAGTCGAGATTGGTCTTGATGACCGCGTCCCAATCGGCCTTGCCCATTTTGCGGAAGGTCATGTCCTTGGTGATGCCGGCGTTGTTGACCAGGATGTCGACCGCACCGACCTCGGCGACCACCCGCTCGATGCAGGCTTTGCTCGAACCGAAGTCGGTGACATCGCAGGCATAGGCATTGAAGCGGTAACCTTTCTCCTGCATGGCGGCGAGCCAGTGATCGGAGGTCTTGTTCGACGGCGAATAGGTGACGACCACCCGATAGCCCGCATCCGCCATCTTGGTGCTGATGGTCTCGCCGAGACCGCCCATGCCACCGGTTATTACGGCAACGCGCTTGGACATCTGCTGCTCTCCTTGTGCCTCAAACTCAACGCACTGCCGCCGGCGGGCTCAGCACGTCGAGCACGCGTTCCGGCTCCTCGGCGTCGGCATCCCTCTCGCTGTCGAGCAGCCGGCGCATGCGGCCATTGTCGAGCGCGCCTTCCCAGCGCGAAACAACCAACGTGGCCACAGGCAATCATGAGATGCGCGAGCGAAACCAAGGTCACCAGGCCGTACTTGCCGACCTCTCCTATCGAGTTTAGCGTTGGGTATTGGCGTCGACCACGGCGAGCGCTGTCATGTTGACGATGCGCCGCACGCTGACGGCCGGTTCGAGAATGTGGGCGGGCTTGGCGGTGCCGAGCAAAATCGGGCCGACCGTAATGCCGCTGCCGGCGGCAATTTTCAAAAGATTATAGGAGATATTGGCGGCATCG
>DASTMQ010000090.1:0-6403 GCA_035714005.1 Hyphomicrobiaceae bacterium | reverse complement strand
AGCCCGTCGGTCCGGGCGTGGTGCTGATCGCGATCTTGTGGCCTTGCTTTTGTTGCCCCGCATCTGCCGGCTTTGGCACGCTAATGGTCAGCACGCCGTCGCGAAATTGCGCGGAAACCTGGGCCGGATCGACCTGGTAGGGCAGCGTCAGCGTGCGTTGGAACGCTCCGTAGGAGCGCTCCATGCGGTGAAGCGTCCGGCCCTCCAGATCTTTCTTTTCGTCGTGCTCGGAACGTTTTTCACCCTTGATGGTGAGCTGGTCACCCACCAACGATACCTCGATGTCGGCTTCCTTCACACCGGGCAATTCGGCGGTGAGTGTCACGGCCTTGTCGTCCTCGGCGATGTCGACGCGCGGGGCCAGCACACCACCCATGCTGCGCCCGAACCAGTCCTCGAACAGCGAGTCGATTTGGCTTTTGAATCCCCGGAACTGTTCGGCCTCACGGTGCCGATCGCCCCACGCCGGGAACCACGATTTGTTGACCATGGTGGACCTCCTATTTGTGATGTGCGGAGACGGCCTGCATCGCCTCCTTACTCAGGTTCTGCGGCGCCGCATTATAAAGATCGCCGAGGCTCAATATTCCTGTCATGCGCTTGTTGGCATTGATCACGGGCAGGCGGCGCACGTGCCGGCTCTGCATCAGACGTGCGGCGTCATCGAGTTCCTGTCGCTCCAGGCAGAACACGATGCCTTCCGTCATCACCTCGCGGGCGCATTGCGTCTTTGGATCAAGGCCCGCGGCGATGCATCGGCACACGATGTCACGGTCGGTCACCATGCCGACCAACCTGTCGTTTTCGCCGATCGGAATGGCATCGATGTCATGCTCGCGCATCAGTCGTGCGAGCTCGACAATGGGCGTGCCGGGATCGACCCACCGCACACCCTTGTGCATGGCCTGTTTTACCTTCATGGACGGCTCCTTGTTTTTGAAGTGCCGCCCCGTCACCAGGCATACAGGAATTTAACGCTCACTCGCCTCACGCGTTCCGGAACCGCAGGGCTTGCCCCACGCTTTGGCAAGGCTCGAGCAGGATGGGTGCCGCCAAATTCGGGCCGGCCGAGTTGGTGGCGCGCGGGCGTGGGGCCTCGCGCTGTTTGCACCACCAAGGAGGGGCTCGATGCGGGTCGAGGTTTGGTCGACAAATGAAAGGGGCGGCTTTGCAGAACCATTGCGCGGCCCAAGAACATTAGAAGGGCATTAAAAGCGCGCCAGAAGCGCGCCAGAAGCGCGTAAGGAAGCCTACCGCGGCGGCCCAAATGGCGTGCTAGGCAGCCGCAGGCCTGGCGGCCATGGTGGCTCGGGCGCAGTGAGGGCACCCGAGTGGCAAAATTCATCGTCAAAGCGACCGACAAGGGGTGGGAAATCCACCGGGACGATGTCTTGCTGCGCATCTACCCCTCCCGACGCGGGGCATTGGCCGCGCTGGCAAGGCTGCGGGCGGAATTGAAGGCAAAGGGGGAACGCAGTCTGATCAAGTTCGAAACGCGGGCGGACCGCCCAAGGTCGAACTGAGCCTCGCGCGATCCGCGCCGGCCGCCCAGCTTGTGCATTTCTTGCGCGGATCTCCCCCAAAACGGGCTTGAGCGCAGCCAGCTGCATCTGCCAATCAGCCCTGTCCCGCTTGCCGCAGATTTTTAAGGCGGCATGGCCGGCGGCAGGAATGGGCAAACGAGGGAAGCTTGCAATATGCGTTTGGGGCGCTTGTCGGTGGCGGCCGCCACCGCGCTGATCTCTTGGGCAATGAGTAGCGGTTTCGTCGGGGCCGCGCCGCCCATTAGCCTGCAACCCGACGGCAGCCTTAAGATTGCCACCCGCACACTGCGCTGCGGCGATGTCCGCAATGTGTTGGACCCGCGCTTGCTCAATCTCGGCATCTCCGTACCGGATGCGAAGCTCTTGGTAATCAATCCCGCCCTGGTTGCGCGCCAGCCGGGAACGGTGGGTTTGTTCGTTTATCATCACGAGTGTGGGCATCACCACGTCGGCGCTGGCGAGCTTGCTGCGGACTGTTGGGCCGTTCGTCGTGGCGTGCAGGAGGGTTGGCTCGATCGTGCGGGTCTGGCGCAGATCTGCAAGTCTTTTGGCAATGCGCCGGCCACCGCCACGCATCCCTCCGGGTCCCGAAGCAATCTTAATCGTTGTTTCGCCGCGGCGGCGTCCAAACAAGGACCTTGACGGGCGGGGCACGCCTTGACGGCGGCCCAATCGGCCCCGGGCCGCGCCGACGCGCGGAAATAGTGGTGGTCCCGCCAGATCCCCTGCCTTTGCGCCAGCAGTCGGCTCACGCCGTCCGACCTTGAACGGGGAAACTCTCGCTAGAATTCGCTTTGCAAAGGCCGCGAGCCTATGTTTGCTACGGCACGTCTCCCCGAGCATCGCCGGCGGTCGGCAAGGGAAGCATCGGTCACGCAGGCATCTCGAAATCCAACGGAGTGGGGCCATGAGCGGTAGCATCTACATCCTCAACGGGCCGAATTTGAACTTGCTTGGTTCCCGTGAACCCCACATTTACGGCCACGAAACTCTGGCCGACGTTGAGGCGGATTGCCGGCGCGTGGCCGCAGAATCCGGGCTTGCGATCACGTTTCGGCAAAGCAATGCAGAATTCCAGTTGATCGATTGGATTCATGAAGCGCGCCACGGCGCCAGCGCCATCATCATCAATCCGGGCGCCTTCACCCACACCTCGATTGCCATCATGGACGCGCTCAACGCCTGCACGTGCCCGATTATTGAGGTGCACATCTCCAACGTGCACAGGCGAGAGTCCTTCCGTCACCGTTCCTATGTTTCACTGACGGCGACCGGGGTCATGGCCGGTTTCGGTACGCACGGTTATCAACTTGCGGTGCGGCATGCCGCCCACCTGCTGAAGCACGGCAAGCCGTGAGACTGTCGGCCAAGCGTCTCGAACCCGAACGGCTCGGGCGATCTCAGTAGGTGATTTTGGCGATCGCGCGCAGTTCTTCGGAGGTCGTGGTACCGAAACCAAAGAACTCGAGATAGGCCGGAATCTGTTCAAATAGCATTTCGGTGCCAACCTGGATGGCGCAGCCCCTTGCCTTGGCCAAGCGCAGAAAGGGGGTGTGCTCTTGCTTCATCACCACTTCCCCCACCAACGTCCCCGGATCGATCCGAGACACGTCCATCGGCAGCGGATCGCCATCCTGCATGCCCAGTGGCGTGGCATTGACAACGATCTCGTAGCCGGCCGGATCCTTGGCGCCGGTCTTTACTTCGAGATGGCGATAGTGCGCGCCGAGCCGGTCGGCCAACGCCGCGGCGGCCGCCGCATTGGCATCAAACAGGCCGAGCATGCCGACTTGGGCGGCTGCCAGGGAAGCCGCGATTGCCGAACCGACGCCACCGCAGCCGACGACCAGCGCCCGTTTGCCGGCGGGGCTGCGGCCGGAGCGCTCGATACCGCGCACAAAACCCGCGCCGTCGAACATGTCGCCCAGCAGGGTGCCGTCGCTGCGTCGCAAAATGGCATTGCACGAGCCCGCAATTCTTGCCGTCGGCGTAACCTCATCAAGCAGGGCCAGCGTCGTCACCTTGTGCGGCATCGTCACCAGGGCGCCGTGAATATTGGTCATGCGAAAGAGCGACTTGAGGAAAGGCGGATAGTCCTGCGCCTTGACGCCCATCGGCACGACCACGGCATCGATCCCCTTCTTCTCGAAATAGGGATTGTAGATCATCGGCGCCTTGAAGGCCTCCGTGGGGTAGCCAAGATGTGCGATCAAGCTCGTGGTGCCGCTGATCATGGTCGTCTCCAGTCACGACGCCCGCGCGAGGCCGTCATCGGCTGTGGTCGGCAATAGGATAAGGGAGCGCTTTCTGGCGAGCCAGCGCCAATGCGCCGCCCCAGCTTCGGGCGCGCTACCGGGTTCGCCACCCCCCGCAGAAATTGAGTGGAAGTCGTGCTGTTGGTGGCGCTAGTGTCGACGCTGTCGAGACGCCGAATAGTACGGGGAACGAACATGCCAGCTGCCCATCCGTTCGAAACCGATCTGGATCGGACGGGCGCCAACTTTGTGCCGCTGACGCCGGTGAGCTTTTTGCTGCGAGCCGCCACTGGCTTTGCCGACAAAACCGCCGTGATCGATGGCGAGCGGATGGTCAGCTACGGGGAGCTATTCGAACGCGCCAAGCGTTTGGCTTCCGCGCTCGCCAAACGTGGCGTCAAGCCGCTCGATACGGTGGCCATCATTGCTTCCAACATTCCCGAGATGATCGAGGCACATTTTGCCGTGCCGATGTTGGGTGCGGTCCTCAACCCGATCAACACCCGACTGGACGCTGCGACCATCGCCTTCTCCCTGAACCATGGCCAAGCCAAGGTCTTTATTGTCGATGGCGAGCACGCAGCCGTTGCCAAGGCCGCCTTGGCTCAAGTTCGCCAGGCCATCGACGTGATCGATATTGGCGTGCCCGGGCAAGCCGCCAGTCCGCTTGGACATATCGGCTACGAAGCGCTGCTCACGACCGGCGACCCCGACTTCGCGCTCAATCAACCGACCGATGAATGGCAGTCCCTGTGCCTGCTCTATACCTCGGGTACAACGGGTGATCCCAAGGGGGCGGTATACAGTCACCGCGGCGCCTATTTGTCGGCAATGGGTAACGCCCTCACCTTTGGGCTAAGCCCGGATAGCGTCTATCTGTGGACCTTGCCGATGTTTCATTGCAATGGTTGGTCCTTTCCATGGGCGGTCGTGGCCGCCGGCGGCACGCAGGTGTGCTTGCGCAAGCTCGAGCCGGCACAGATTTTCCACCTGATCGCCAAGCACAGGGTTACCCACCTTTGCGGCGCCCCGATCGTGCTCAACATG
The DNA here is from genome assembly GCA_035714005.1 of Hyphomicrobiaceae bacterium. GTDB lineage: Bacteria > Pseudomonadota > Alphaproteobacteria > Rhizobiales > Hyphomicrobiaceae > AWTP1-13. The sequence goes on along the minus strand of DASTMQ010000090.1, from coordinate 1,557 downwards.
ATTGCCAGCGCGCCCGCGGACCAGCGCGTGCCGTTTAGCCATAAGGTGCGCTGCGCGACGGGCGGCGCCGCACCGCCCTCCAGCGTGTTTCGGGCCATGGAAGCGCTCGGCTTCGAGGTGATCCACCTCTATGGTGCGACGGAAACCTATGGACCCGGCACCTTCTGCCTGTTCAACCCCGAATGGAACGCGCTTCCTGCCGAGCGGCGCCACGCCAACATGGCGCGCCAAGGCATCGCCTACCCGATGGTCGAAGGCGTGATGGTGGCCGATCGCACGACCATGCGGAGGGTGCCTCGCGACGGCAAGACCCTGGGCGAGATCATGATGCGTGGCAACACCGTCATGAAGGGCTATCTCGGCAACCGCAAAGCGACGCTTTCAACCCTGCTCGGCGATTGGTACGTCTCCGGTGATTTGGCGGTCTGGCATCCCGACGGCTACATCGAGATCAAGGACCGTGCCAAGGACATCATAATTTCCGGCGGCGAGAATATTTCGAGCCTCGAGGTCGAGGAGGTGCTCTACCGGCTACCGGCCGTGCTGGCAGCCGCCGTGGTTGCCCGGCCCGACGCAAAATGGGGAGAGACGCCCTGCGCCTTCGTCGAACTCAAGGCAAACACACCGACGCTGACGGCGGCTGACGTCGTCGATTTCTGTCGCCAACACATGGCCGGCTTCAAGGTACCCAAGACGGTGGTGTTCGGGGAGTTGCCGAAAACCTCGACCGGCAAAATCCAGAAGTTTGTCCTGCGCGAGAGGGCCAAGCAGCTTTGAGGGCGTCGCATCAATGGCGTCGAACCGTAAGACCACAGCACGGGCGGCGCCGCGTGGGCTCTAGGCGGCGAATAAACCGGTGCCCGGCAAATCCCTGCTTTGGGCTGTCCTGAGGGGTGGATCTCGCCCGCAAGGGCACTATGAGGAGCGGCGCTCACATGAGCTATGTCATATCCCTGCACGGGCTAAGCGCCCTCGTCACCGGGGCCTCGAGCGGCCTCGGGCGCGCCTTTGCCGGCATGCTCGCCCGCGCCGGTGCCGCCGTCGCGCTCGCCGGGCGGCGGCGGGACAGTCTTGATGAGGTGCGCCAAGATATCGAACGCACCGGTGGCAGGGCCATCGCCGTCAGCATGGACGTCACCAACGCCGGCTCCGTCGAGGCGGCCGTCGGAGCGGCCGCCACTGGCTTGGGTAAGCTCGATATTCTAGTGAATAATGCCGGCGTTACGCTGACCAAGCCGGTGCTGGAGATCGCCGAGGCGGAGTGGGACCGGCAGCTCGATACCAACCTCAAGGGTGCCTTTCTGGTGGCGCAGGCCGCCGCCAGGCGCATGCGCGATCAAGGCACGGGCGGTGCCATCGTCAATATTGCCTCCATTTTGGGCCTCAGGGTCGCGGGACAGGTGCCCGCCTACCTGACCTCGAAGGCGGGCCTCGTGCATCTGACCAAGGGTATGGCGCTCGAACTGGCGCGCCATCGCATCAGGGTCAATGCGCTTTGCCCCGGCTATATCGAAACCGACCTCAACCGCGCGTTCTTTGCGAGCGATACCGGCCGCG
>DASTMQ010000089.1:0-3429 GCA_035714005.1 Hyphomicrobiaceae bacterium | reverse complement strand
TGCAGATCCACGGGCCGAGCTCGATACCTTGGGCTGCGAAAAAACTCTTCTCAAATTCGCAGTTGTGGGCGACGTAGACATCCGCCCCCTTGAACCGCTCAACGACCTCGCCCAGCAACGGCGCGCCCTCAACGTCATCATCGACGAGGTGATGGATGGCGGAGGCTCCGGGCGGAATGGATTTTGCCGGGCGCACCAGGGTATCCATGGCGTTGGTGATGCCGCCGCCGCGCACCATGTCGACGCTGGCGATTTCAATGATCGAGTCCGAACCGGGGTCGGTCCCCGTCGTTTCTATGTCGATGACGCGGATCAACGCGTGCGTCTCCTAACCTGGCGCGCCGCCTGGCGCCCGCGGCCGACGCCACAAGGCGCTTCAGGTCTCGGCAACGCCTGCCGTCCTGGCACAGGCAATGAGATAGTCACGCCCCAAGAGCATGTCATCAGGGCTGCCCCAGCCGCACATGTAATGGCCGCTGAAGCCCGCCGCCTCGAGCCGGCGGAACATGTCGACGAAATCTACCGTACCGGACCCGGGCGGCATGTGCAGCTCGTAAAGCCCGTTGTTGTCGGCCACACGTACCTCCTCGCAGCGGCTCATGTCCATGCCTTCGATGAAGCCCTTGATGCCGATCGGATCATAGTGTGCATGGTTGATGGTGAAGGCCCATTTGAGCTGCGGGGAGCGGATTTGCTCAAAATAGTGGATGGTATCGGCAAGCGTGTCGGGCAGGTAGTGGACCTCGGCCCGCTCCGGCTCGCCGTTGAGGTTCTCCAGCAGCAGCAGCACCTGGCGCTCCTCGGCATAGGCGACGGCCCGCCGCAAGCGATCGATCGAGGCCTGCCGGCGAAGGCCAACGTCGGACGTGAAATGGTAGCCGCCGTGCACGACCACCCACTCCGCCTTGAGGCGCGCCGCCAGATCGATATAGGCGCGCAAGTATTGATCGGCGGCTTCCCGCAAGAACGGTGAAATCTCCGCCACATTGACCGCGGACAAGGTATGCAGGCCAAGGTGCAGGCCATGGCGCTCGCAGGCGGCGGCAATGCGCGCGCAGCTTCGATCATCGAAGCTTTCCATGGCGTTGGGAGCGATGTCCGTCTGGGCATCGAAATAGTAGACGCCATGGCGGGCCGCCCAGGCGATGCCGTCCTCGAGCGCAATGCTGCGGCCCAGATCAATACCGATCCTATCCTTGAAGGTCATCGGGTTTTGCGCCCGTGGCGCCGGCCAAGCATATTGAGCTCCCTCATCGCTGCGGCGAAGCCCGTGGCGTCGATGCCAAGACCCGCGGGCCCGCCATACAGCCGCCGCGCGCGCCCCCCCGAGCTTTGGGCGGCGCGCGCCCCAGCCTGGCCCAGCCTTAGGGCACCGGAATGGCCCGCTGATTGTAGAGCAGCTTTCTGATCCGGGCCTGCTCCTCCGGCGGCAGTTTGGTGACGTCCGTCGACAGCTCGCTGCCGACGGCCATGCCACGCTGGACGGCGGCACGCTGACCGATCGCCTCAAACCAGCGTTTGAAATACTTGAACTCCTCGATGTCTTGCCCTTGCAATTTCCAGTTCACCGTCCACGGGTAACAGATCATGTCGGCGATGGTGTAGGCGTCGCCGGCCAGATAGGGGCGGTCGGCCAGGCGGTTGTTGAGGACGCCATAGAGGCGATTGGCCTCGTCGCCGAAGCGGCGATTGGCGTAGGATTGATCCCCTTCCCGATCGCCCAGGCGGCGAAAGTGTCCGCACTCGCCGAGTTTGGGTCCCTGATTGGCCATCTGCCACATCACCCATTGGGTAACCTCGTATTTGCCGGGGATGTCCTGCGGCCAAAACCGCCCGACCTTTTCGGCGATGTACATCATGATGGCACCCGACTCGAAGATGCCGATGGGCTTGGAGCCGCTGGCGGGAGCATGGTCGACAATGGCGGGCATGCGGTGGTTCGGGTTCAGGCGCAGGAATTCCGGCGCGAATTGATCACCGCGCTGGATGTTGACCGGCGTGATTTTGTAGGCGAGGCCACATTCCTCCAGCAGGATGGTGACCTTCTTGCCATTGGGGGTGGGCCAATAAAATACCTCGATCATCCGGAGCTCTCCTTGCCGCCTGACCAAACCTGTTCCTTGCAACGAGCCGCACGCAGGCCTGAGGATATCCCAGCCGCGGGGCAAACGCAGCCGCCGCTTGCCACCGCCGGCACGCAAGCCAAGCGCTGGGCGTGCCGGCGTTCACCTTGACAAGGAGGGGCTTGGGGCCTTCCGTCGTGCCATGACCGACGATTTGCAACGCAACAAGCGGACCGTGACGGCCTTCTATGACCTGATGTTCAATCAGGGCCGCCCGCGCGAGGCCATCGAGCGCTACGTGGGGGCGCACTACATCCAGCACAATCCGGGGGTTGGCGACGGCAAGCAGGCCTTCATCGATTACTTCGAGGCGGCGGCGCGCGAGTACCCGGGCAAGCGCGTCGAGTTCGTGCGCGTGATCGCCGAAGGCGATTTCGTGGTCCTGCATTGCCGGCAGGATTGGCCCGGCGATCACACCTGGGCCGGCATCGACATCTTCCGGCTCGATGCCGACGGCAAGATTGTCGAGCACTGGGACGTGCTGCAAATCGTGCCCGCGGTGAGCAAGAACGGCAATACGATGTTTTGAACGGGCGTGCGCCGCGACCGGCTCAAGCCCGGAAGCGTCGCCAGGTCACGGTGACGCGCGTGCCGACGGGAACGCGCCGATAAAGGTCGAGCACGTCCTCGTTGTAGAGCCTGATGCATCCCTTGGAGACGGCATCGCCGATCGTCCAGGGCGCATCGGTGCCGTGAATCCGGTACATGCTGGAGCCGAGATAGAGCGCGCGCACGCCCAGAGGATTGCGCGGGTGGCCGCCGGGGACGTGCGGCGGCAGCCGTGGATTTTCTCGACGCATCTCCGCGGTTGGTGTCCAGTCGGGATTGACCCGCTTGTCGGAGACGGTGGTGACACCCTGCCAGCGGCTCTTGTCCCGCGGAATTGCGATCGGATAGCTGATGGCCTCTCCCCGGCGATGGACCCAGTAAAGCCGCCTGTCGCCAAAACTCACGATGATCTGCCCCGCCGGGTGCTCGGGATGAAAGGCGACGACCTCGCGCGAGCCGCCACCCCACAGGAATGATAAAAAGCCCTGGGCCGAAGCCGGGCTGGCCCAGCCCGAGGACATGGCAAGGACAGCAAAAACCGCAGGTAGGTACCGCTGAGGCCTGAGGATGCGCATTGTCATCGGAGGTCTCGGTCCATGAGCGAATCAGCTTCGCCCATTGTCCGCGAGATGCTTTTTTTGGCCTAGGCTCGAGGAGACACATCAAGCCTGCAAAAGCAAAGCGCGGGCCCAAGCCGCCCGCGCCAGTCGCCGCGGCTGCAGCGGCGGGCCGGCTCGACCCATCAAAGCGGGCTGGC
>DASTMQ010000088.1:0-15477 GCA_035714005.1 Hyphomicrobiaceae bacterium | reverse complement strand
CGTCGGCACCAATCTCGACCTTCTTTTGCAGCAAGATCGGACCTTCATCCAATCCCTCGTCGGGCCAGAAGATCGATAGGCCAGTTTCGGTCCGGCCCATGGCGATCGGCCAGTTGATCGAGGAGGGACCGCGGTGCAGCGGCAAGAGCGAGGGATGATATTGGATGGTACCCAGCTTGGGAGCATCGAGCACCGGTTGCGGCACGAACAGCGTCACGTAGGCCATCACGCACAGGTCGGCATTGGCCGACTTCATGAGTTCGAGAGCCTCCGGCGTTTTCCAGCTCTTGGGCTGGTGCACGGGCAAGCCCTTCTCCTTGGCAAACACCTTGAGGGGATCCTCGGCACGACCCGCCTTGTCGGGCGCGCAGAACACCGCCACCACGTTTTCCTTGCGCTCGAGCAGCTTCTCGAGCACGGCCTTGCCGAAGGCTTCCTGCCCATGTACCACGATCCGCATCACCATGCCTCCGCTTGGTTGACCTCTGCCGCGGTCGCGGCGAGGGTCGGAATAGCTACTCCGCTGCCTGTTTTTTCAGCGCGGCCGTCGCGCCAGCTTGCGCCAGCGCCGCGATCTCATCGGACGAGTAGCCCAGTTCGGCGAGCACCTGATCGGTATGCTCGCCCAACAGCGGTGAGCGCTTCACGTCCGCCGGCGACGCCGACAGCTTGATCGGATTGCCGACCGACAAGTACGTGCCGCGGGTGGGATGGTCTACCTCGACGATGGTACCGGTCGCGCGCAGCGATTGGTCCTCCGCCAACTCCTTCATGGACAGGATCGGCCCGCATGGGATGTCGTATTTGTTCAGAATCTCCATGGCCTCGAATTTGCTTTTCGTCATCGTCCACTGTTCGATGCGCCCGAAAATCTCGTTGAGGCGAGGCAGCCGCGCCGCCGGCTTGGCGTAGTCGGGATGCGTCTTCCAGCTCGGTTCACCGATCACATCGCAAATCGCCTCCCAGACGGGCGCCTGCGTGATGAAGTAGATGTAGGCGTTGGGATCGGTCTCCCAGCCTTTGCATTTGAGGATGCGGCCGGGCTGGCCGCCACCGGAGTCGTTGCCCGCACGCGGCACGGCATCGCCGAACGGAATGCCCTCCCCGAATTGGCTGTATTCCGTCAGCGGCCCGTGCGCGAGGCGCTGCTGATCGCGCATCTTCACGCGCGCAAGGTTGAGCACGCCATCCTGCATGGCGCAGGTGACCCGCTGGCCTTTGCCGGTCATGGTGCGGTGATAAAGCGCCGTGACGATGCCGAGCGCCAGATGCAGGCCGGTGCCGCTATCACCGATTTGTGCGCCCGTCACCAGCGGCAGTCCATCCCGGAAGCCGGTCGTCGACGCCGCGCCACCCGTGCACTGGGCCACGTTTTCATAGACCTTGCAGTCCTCATAGGGCCCCGGACCGAAGCCCTTCACGGACGCATAGATCATGCGCGGATTGAGCTCCTGGATGCGCTCCCAGGTCAAGCCCATGCGATCGAGCGCACCCGGGGCGAAATTCTCGACCAGCACGTCGCAGGTCTTGACCAGCCGTTCCAGGATCTCCATGCCCTTCTTGTTTTTGCTGTCGATCGTAATCGAACGCTTGTTGTGGTTGAGCATGGTGAAGTAGAGCGAATCTGCACCCTTCACGTCGATCAGTTGGCCGCGCGTGATATCGCCAATTCCCGGCCGCTCCACTTTGATTACGTCCGCGCCGAACCAGGCCAGCAGTTGTGTGCAGGTCGGACCCGACTGCACGTGCGTGAAATCGAGAATGCGGACGCCTTCGAGTGCCTTACCCATTGCTTGCTCCACTATTTCTTTTTCACCACGCTCTGCGGGTTGAGATTGCCGATGCGGCCGCTTTCGCTGCCGGCGGCCGGATCGATCACCGCGTTGATGAGGGTTGGCTTGCCGCAATCCATCGCCTGGTCGACGGCGCGCTTCAGTTCGTCCGGCGTCGCGGCATGAACGCCGATGCCGCCGAACGCTTCCATCATCTTGTCGTAGCGCGAATTCTTGACGAAGACGGTCGTTGCCGGATCGCCGCCGACCGAGTTGACGTCGGTGCCGCGGTAGATGCCGTTGTTGTTGAAGATGACGACGCAGACCGGCAGGTTGTAGCGGCAGATCGTTTCCACCTCCATGCCGGAAAAACCGAAGGCGCTGTCGCCCTCGACGGCAAGCACGGGCTTTCCGGTTTCAATCGCGGCGGCGATGGCAAAGCCCATGCCTATGCCCATAACGCCCCAGGTGCCGACGTCGAGCCGCTTGCGCGGCTGATACATGTCGATGACGCCGCGCGCCAGATCGAGCGTGTTGGCACCTTCGTTGACGAGAATGGCATCGGGCCGCTCTTTGATGACGGTGCGCAAGGCCCCGAGCGCAGCATGGAAATCCATGGGCGCCGAATTGTTCATGAGCCGCGGCGCCATCTTGGCGACGTTCTCTTCCCGCTTCGCCTTGACGGCGGCGATCCAGTCGGCCGGCGGCGCCGACCACTTGGCATCGATGCCTTCCAGCAGGGCCGAGATGACAGAGCCGATGTCGCCGACCACGGGCGCGACGATCTCGACATTGCTGTCCATCTCCTTGGGCTCGATGTCGATTTGAATGAATTTCTTCGAACCCGGCGCACCCCAGGACCTACCTTTGCCGTGTGACAACAGCCAATTCAGGCGCGCACCCACCAGCATCACGACGTCGCAGTCCCTGAGCACCGTCGAGCGCGCGGCCCCCGCGCACAGTGGATGCGTGTCGGGCAGCAGCCCCTTCGCCATGCTCATCGGCAGAAACGGGATGCCGGTCTTTTCCACCACCGCGCGGATTTGCTCATCGGCCTGCGCGTAGGCGGCACCCTTGCCCAGAATAATCAAGGGGCGCTTGGCGCCCTTGAGCACCTCGAGTGCGCGTTTCACGGCCGCCGGGGCCGGGATCTGCGCCGGCGCCGGATCGACCACCTTAACCAGGGATTTCTCGCCCGCTGCCGCATCGATGACTTGCGAGAACAGCTTGGCCGGCAAATCGAGGTAGACGCCGCCTGGCCGACCGGACACGGCGGCGCGGATGGCGCGGGCCACACCGATGCCGATATCGGCGGCGTGTAACACGCGAAACGCCGCCTTGCAGAGCGGCTTGGCAATCGCCAGCTGGTCCATTTCTTCGTAGTCACCTTGCTGCAGGTCGACGATCTCGCGCTCGGAGGATCCCGAGATCAGGATCATCGGAAAGCAGTTGGTGGTGGCATTGGCCAGGGCCGTCAGGCCATTGAGAAAGCCCGGCGCCGATACGGTTAGGCAGATGCCGGGCTGCTTGGTGAGAAAGCCGGCGATCGCCGCCGCATTGCCGGCGTTTTGCTCGTGCCGGAACGACAGCACGCGAATGCCTGCGGCCTGCGCCATGCGGCCAAAGTCCGTAATCGGAATTCCGGGAACACCATAGATCGTCTTCACACCGTTGAGCTTGAGCGCGTCGATCACGAGGTGAAAGCCGTCGGTCAGCTCCCGCTCGGATTCGACTGCCTTGGCGTCTGCTGCGGACATCACCTGTCCTCCCTCAAAAATTTGCGTTTATTGCGCCCGGTATCTCGATTGGAGCGCCGGGGCTGCCATGCCGAGCCGCCCGCGCACATTGGCGCGATTGGCAATGCGGCACCGAAAGGGCTCGGCGCTCGCGGCCTTCCTTGCTGCCGCTGCAGCCGCCATGGGTTGTCTCCTCTACTCGGCAGCACATCGGGATCGGCCACCGGCTGTTTCTGTCAGTCGAGATTGACGTAACGGTCGACATGATCGCGCAGGCGCAGAGTGTGCTGGCGCACCAATCGCTCCGCCTTTTCGGTATCGCGCGCCTCCAGCGCCGCAACGATTTCCTTATGGTCGACGATCGACCGCTTGGCCCGATCTTGCTCGAAGATCGTTCGTTGCCGGATCGCGCGCATGTGGAAAAAGAGATCGTTGCTCATCTCCACGATCAGCCGGCATTTGCCGAGGCCGATGATGGCTTGATGAAACTTGATATTGGCGTCGGAGTATTCGCCCATCTTGCGGGCGATCTCGTCCTGGGAGAACTGATCGACCAGAGCGTGCAACTGCGCGATCTCATCGCCCGCGGCCTGTTCGGTGGCAAGCCGCGCCGCCATGCTCTCCAGGGCGGCCCAGACCGTGATCATATCGAGGATCTCGGCCTTGGTCTTGCGCACGATAAAGATGCCGCGCCGGGCAACGATGCGCACCAGGCCCTCCTGATCGAGCTGGGCCAGCGCTTCGCGCAGCGGCGTGCGGCTGACGCCGAAGCGTTGCGACAAATCGCGCTCATCGAGGCGCAGCTCGGCCTCGTCGGCATAGATGTTCATGTTGAGGATTGCCGACTTTAAGGCCTCGTAGGCACGGGCCTTGAGGCTAATCCCCTCGCCTATGGGAGCGATTTTGAGCTGCGTATCGGCCACGCGCTGCACCCCACCCAACCGGCCGTTGCCGGTGGTTTCTGGTATACCATACACCACGCCTGTCGCACCGGACAAGCCGGATGCGCTTAGCAGGAAAATGGCTTCTTGCCAACGATTCGCAAATAAATTTCTCATCCGCCGCCACAAACAGGGAGTTGCGTCGTCGGGTTAATTGGCACATGGTATACCAGACAAAAGGGGGCACCAGCGCTCCGGTACCGCGCCAGGTAGACCACCACACCCAGGAAACGGCCGAGAAAGAGACGCCAGTGGACGAGATCGCCTCGCTGATGGGTGGCTTCGCAGTCGCGCTCAGCTGGTACAACGTCTTGCTGATGATGATCGGCATTCTGTTGGGCGTCATCATCGGCGTGCTGCCCGGGCTCGGCGGCGCCAACGGCGTAGCAATTCTCCTGCCGCTGACCTTCTCCATGCCGCCGACGTCGGCCATCATCATGCTGTCCTGCATTTATTGGGGGGCATTGTTCGGCGGCGCCATCACCTCGATCCTCTTCAATATTCCGGGCGAACCCTGGTCCGTCGCTACCACCTTCGACGGCCATCCGATGGCCCAGAAAGGCAGGGCCGACGAAGCCTTGACCGCGGCGTTCACCTCGTCATTTGTGGGCGCGCTGTTCGCCGTCGTTGTCATCACCTTCCTCGCCCCTCTGGTCGCCAAGTTCGCCTTGCGCTTCGGACCGGCCGAATTCTTTGCCGTGCAGTTTTTGACCTTCGCCAGCTTCATTGGCATGGGGCGAGGCAGCCCCAGCAAAACCATCGCCTCCATGTGTCTTGGTTTCGCGCTGGCCGCCGTCGGGCTCGATAGTGTGACGGGCCAGCTGCGCATGACCTTCGGCTTTACCGATTTGCTGAAAGGCTTCGGCTTCCTGATCGCCGTGATCGGCCTGTTCGGCATTGGCGAAATGCTGAATTCCATCGAGGAAGGCCTGGAATTCAGGGGTGCCGACGGCAAGTTGCGGCTCGATGCGGTGTTGCGAACCTGGGCGCAGTTGCCGCGCTATTGGATCACCTCGCTGCGCAGCTGTCTGATCGGCTGCTGGATGGGCATCACCCCCGGCGGAGCGACACCGGCCTCGTTCATGAGCTACGGCCTGGCCAAGCGCTTTTCCAAGCAGGGTGATGCCTTCGGCAAGGGCACCATCGAGGGGGTGGTTGCGCCCGAAACCGCCGCCCACGCCGCCGGCACCAGCGCGCTGTTGCCCATGCTGACCCTCGGCATTCCCGGATCGCCCACCGCGGCGGTGCTGCTCGGTGGTCTGCTGATCTGGGGCCTGCAGCCCGGTCCCCTCCTGTTCGTGGAGCAGAAAGACTTTGTTTGGGGGCTGATCGCCAGCATGTACCTCGGCAATATTGCCGGCCTGATCGTGGTGCTGACCTGCGTGCCGCTGTTTGCCGCCATCCTGCGGGTGCCATTCTCGATCATCGCGCCGGCCATCATGGTGATCTGTGCGGTTGGCGCCTACACCGTGAACAATGCCATGTTTGACGTATGGGTGATGGTGGTATTCGGCGTCGTCGGCTACACCTTCAACAAGCTTGGCTATCCGCTCGCGCCGATGGTGCTGGCGCTCGTTCTGGGCGACCAAGCGGAAAGCTCCTTCCGGCAGGCAATGTTGATTTCGCAGGGAAGCGTGACGATCTTTTTCTCAAATGCGCTGGTCGGTACCATCATGGCGCTTGGCCTATTGATGTTGTTGTGGCCACTGTTCGGGTCCCTGCTCGGAGCCATGCGCAGCGATCCCCGCAAAGTTGCCGGTTAGGCAAAAACACGAGGAGGAAACGATGTTGCGATACGCCAAGTCAGGACTGGCAAGCGCAAGCACAGCGGTTGCGGTGCTCGCTGCGGTATCGATGCCGGTCGCGGCGCAAGGTTGGGAGCCGACCAAGCCCGTCGAGTTCATCGTCCCGGCCGGCACCGGCGGCGGTGCCGACCAGATGGCCCGTTTCGTCCAAGGCGTGGTCGCCAAGCACAGCCTGATGAAACAGCCCATGGTGGTGATCAACAAACCCGGCGGCGCTGGTGCGGAGGGCTTCCTCGAGCTCAAGGGGGCCAACAAGGATCCCCACAAGATCGTCATCACGCTTTCAAACCTGTTCACCACCCCGCTCGGGACGGGAGTGCCCTTCAATTGGAAAGAATTGACGCCCATCGGCATGCTGGCACTCGATCAGTTCGTGCTGTGGGTGAACAGCGAGACCGAGTTCAAGTCGGCCAAGGACTACATCGAGGCCATCAAGGCCGGCGACGATCGCAAGTTCAAGATGGGCGGCACCGGCTCCAAGCAGGAAGACCAGATCATCACCGTGGCGCTGGAGCGGATCACGGCGCCCCGGAAACTGACGTACGTGCCCTTCAAGGGCGGCGGCGATGTGGCCGTTCAGCTCGTCGGCAAACACATCGACTCCAGCGTCAACAATCCCATCGAGGCGGTTGCCCAATGGCGCGCCGGATCCCTGCGGCCTTTGTGCCTATTCGACGCCAAACGCTCGACCTACACCGAGAAGGTCACCAAGGACATGGCCTGGTCGGATATTCCCACCTGCAAGGAGGCGGGCATCGACGTTGAGTACCAAATGTTGCGCGGCGTCTTCGGCGCCCCGGGGATTAGCAAGGAGCAGGTCGCCTTCTATGTCGACCTGTTCAAGAAGGTCGCCGCCACCGAGGATTGGAAGGAGTACATGGAAAAGGGCGCCTACAATCAAACCATGATGTCGGGCGACCAGTTCGTGACCTGGTTGGAAAGCGCAGAAAAGACGCACCGCGACCTGATGGCGGAGGCGGGTTTCCTGGCCAAAAAATGATGCGTCGACCCCGGCCCGAACCCAGGTTCGGGTCGGGGTCTTGGCGTGCGGCGAGGATCGGCCCCCTGTAGCTCGCCATCGACAGCTCGACATCGACAGCTCGACATCGACAGCTAGACATCGACAATGAACGACGCCGACCACCAGCCAAGCTCAAGTCTTATCAGTAAGCGGACCATGGAAATCGTGGTGGCGCTTTTGTTTTTGGCCGCCGGCGCGGTGGTCATCGGCGACAGCATGCGGCTTGGCGTCGGCTGGGAGTCCGATGGTCCGCAACCCGGCTATTTTCCCTTCTACATCGCCCTTGCCATGTCGGCCGCAAGCCTGGTTAACCTCTATCGCGCCCTGTTCCGGGGGGCGGGGGCCGGCATTGCCTTCGTCAGTCGCTCGGCCTTCCTCAAGATCATCACCGTCCTGGTGCCGTTACTGCTTTACGTCGGCGCCATTGGCTACATCGGCATCTACGCGGCGAGCGCGATCTATATTGCCCTATTTATGTGGTATTTTGGAAAATACGCGATCTGGAAGGGCGCCTTGGCCGGTTCGATCATAGCCGTCGCCTTGTTCTTTATGTTCGAGCGCTGGTTCCTGGTACCCTTGCCGAAAGGTCCCCTCGAGGCCTGGCTCGGCTACTAAGCGGAGCCTGCGTTGGGGGCTGCCGACGGCGGCGATCGGGGCCGATGGCCACGCTTGCGCCGGAGCGCCGGCGAATGGACAAGGATTAACTTGGCGCCTGGCCCAGCGGCGGCCATATATCTCGGGTTTGATGATATGATGGTGGAACCTTACTGGCGAAGGACGGGCGCGCCTATGGCTCGGAAATACGGGTTGGGAAGTGCCGCGGCGGCTTTTTTCGTCCTGCTCGTCTCAACCGAGGTGCCGACTTTTGCCGCGGATGCCGACACCCGCCAGCATGCCGTTTCGCTGGTCGGCACGCCGAAATTTGGCCCGGATTTCCAGCACTTCGACTGGGTCAATCCGAATGCACCAAAGGGCGGGCGCGTGCGCCAATGGGCGCTCGGCAGCTTCGATTCGCTCAATCCCTTCCCCGTCAAGGGTTCGGTGGCGGCCGGGGTCACCCTCATCTACGACCAACTGATGTCGGGAAGCCCCGACGAGGAAACCACCGCCTACGGTCTCATTGCCGAATGGACGACGCATGCGGACGATTACTCCTCGGCAACGTTTCAGCTTCGCCCGGAGGCGCGCTTCCACGATGGCAAGCCAATTACGCCCGAGGACGTGATCTTTTCGCTCGACGCCATCAAGAAGGCTTCTCCCAACTACGCCTTCTATTACAAGAACGTGACAAAGGCCGAGAAAACCGGCGAGCATCAGGTCACCTTCCGATTTGACGTCAAGGGCAACCGCGAGCTGCCGGTGATTGTCGGTGAGCTGCCGATCTTGCCCAAGCACTTCTGGGAAGGCACCGGGGCCAACGGCGAGCCGCGCGACCTCGGCAAATCGACGCTCGAGGTCCCGCTTGGTTCCGGCCCCTACCGCATCAAGGAAGTCGACGCCACTCGCTCGATCACCTTTGAGCGCGTCAAGGATTGGTGGGCTAAGGATTTGCCGGTCGCCAAGGGGCAGTGGAACTTCGAGGAGATAAAGTACGTCTATTTCCGTGATCGCGTGCCAGCCTTCGAGGCGTTCAAGTCGGCTCAGCTCGATTTTTGGCGCGAGAGCAGCGCCAAGGCCTGGGCCACCGCGTTCGACTTCGACGCGGTCAAGCGCGGGCTGGTAAAACTCGACACGCTGCCGATCGCCAGCGTCGCGCCAATGCAGGCCTTCGTGTTCAACATTCGCCGGCCGCAGTTCCAGGATGCACGCGTGCGTCGCGCCTTCAACCTGGCGCTGGATTTCGAGTGGATCAACAAGAACCTGTTCTACGATCAATACATCAGGCTCGGCAGCTACTTCGACAACTCAGAATTGAAAGCGACCGGGCTACCGCAGGGGCGCGAGCTCGCCATCCTTGAAGAAGTCCGTTCGAAGGTTCCCGCGGAGGTCTTCACCACCGAGTGGAAGAACCCCGTCAATGCCTCGCCGCACGATGCGCGCAAACACATGTCGGAGGCGGCCAAGCTGCTCGCCGAGGCCGGCTGGAAGGCCAAGGACGGCGTGCTGACCAACAAGGACGGCGTGCAGCTGACGGCCGAATTCCTGCTGGTGCAGCCCGACTTCGAGCGCATCGTGCTGCCCTTCAAGTCGGCGCTGGAAAAGCTCGGTGTCAAGGCCACCGTGCGCATCGTTGACACATCGCAGTACCAGCGTCGGCGCGACGTGTTCGATTTCGACATCCTCGTCGGCAGCTTCCCACAGTCGGTTTCGCCCGGTAACGAGCAGCGCGACTTCTGGGGCTCGGAGGCCGCCGACAGGGAAGGCAGCCGCAACCTGATCGGCATCAAAGACCCTGCAATCGACGCCCTCGTCGACAAGATCATCTTGGCTCCCGACCGGGACAGCCTAGTGGCGGCAACGCGTGCGCTCGATCGCGTGCTGCTCTGGCACCACTACGTCGTGCCGCAATGGCATATGCCTTTCGATCGGCTGGCGATGTGGGACATGTTCGGTCGACCCGGCAAGCTCCCCTCCCGCAACACCTCGTTTCTGCGGGTGTGGTGGTATGACGACGCCGCCGCCAAAAGACTGGCCGACGCCCGCGGTTAACCAACCTCGCCAGGGAGGCGGATCAGCTCATGTCGAAGCGATTGCGCTTCTTTACTTCCGTGGCCTTCTGCGCCTGCCTGTCGACGGGCGCGGCCGCGGACGGCGGCCGGCACGGCTTGTCGGCCTTCGGCGACCTGAAATATCCCGCCGATTTTCCGCATTTCGGCTGGGTGAACCCCGATGCTCCAAAGGGCGGTCGCATCGCCACCATCGGTACCGGCGCGCTCACCACCTTCGACAGCTTCAACAGTTTCATCCTCAAGGGCGACGCCGCGCAGGGTCTTGAGTTGTTATTCGATTCGCTGATGACGCGGGCCACGGATGAGCCCGATGCCGTCTACGGCCTTATCGCACGCAGCGCCGAGCTGGCCGCCGACGGCAAATCGGTCACCTTTCGCTTGCGCCCCGAGGCGAAATTTGCCGATGGCTCGCCGCTCACGGCAGACGACGTCGTCTTTACCTTTACGACCTTGAAGGAAAAGGGCCATCCGAGCTATCGCGTCCTGCTGCGGGATGTCGTGGAGGCGCAAGCGCCCGACCCGGCGACCGTGCGCTACGTGTTCACCGGCACGCAGATCCGCGATTTGCCCCTGACGGTTGCCGGTTTGCCGGTTCTGTCCAAGGCCTACTATGGCAGCCGGGACTTCGAACAGACGACGCTCGAACCACCCCTGGGCTCAGGACCCTACAAGCTCGGCGATTTCAAGCAGGGCACGTTCGTCAGCTACCGGCGTCGCCCCGACTATTGGGCAAAGGATCTGCCCGTCACGCGCGGCCGCTTCAACTTCGATGAAGTACGCTACGAATACTATCGCGACCGTACCGCCGCGCTGGAGAGCTTCAAGGCCGGTGCCTACGACCTGCGCGAGGAATTTACCTCGCGCGACTGGGCCACGGGCTACGATGTGCCGGCCGTGCGGCAGGGACGGATCGTGCTGCTCACCTTGCCCGATGAAAACCCCTCCGGCGCGCAAGGCTTCTTTCTCAACACCCGGCGGGCGAAGCTCGCCGATGCACGCGTGCGCAGGGCGCTCGACTACGCTTTCGATTTCGAATGGACCAACAAGAACATCTTTTATGGGCTCTACAAACGCACCGAGAGCTTCTTTGAGAACTCCGAGATGAAAGCGGCGGGCAAACCGAGCGCGGCCGAGCTGGCGCTGCTCGAGCCGTTCAGGGCTCAGTTGCCCGCCGAGGTGTTTGAAAGTCCCTACACGGCACCGGTATCCGACGGCTCGGGCCAGGACCGCAAGTTGCTGCGCGAGGCGGCGCGCCTGTTGAGCGAAGCCGGCTATGAGGTTAAAGGCGGCAAGCGGGTCGATGCCCGCGGCGAAGCCTTGAGCCTGGAGTTTCTGATTACCGACCCCGTCAGCGAGCGGATCCTGCTCCCTTACGTCAAGAACCTCGAGGCGCTCGGCATTAGCGCCTCCGTGCGCCGCATCGATCCGGCCCAATACGAACGCCGCGTCAAATCGTTCGATTTCGATGTGGTGACGACGCGCTATGTGCTGCGCCTGACGCCCGGCACCGAGATGCGCAACTTTTGGGGCAGTGAGGCGGCCAAGACCGAGGGCAGCTTCAACCTAGCCGGTATCAGCCAGCCGGCGGTCGACGCCTTGATCGCCAAGGCCGTCGAGGCCAAAAGTCGGGAAGAACTGCTGACGGCGACGCGGGCGCTCGATCGCGTGCTGCGGGCTGGACACTACTGGGTTCCGCAATGGTACAAGGCGGCGCACAACATCGCCCACTGGGACAAGTTTCAACGTCCGGCCATCAAACCACGTTATGATCGCGGCATCATCGACAGCTGGTGGTATGATGCCGACAAGGCGGCCAAACTGAAGACGATCAACTGACCCCGCGCGGCACTCAGGTCTGATGGCAAGCTATCTACTGAAACGACTGCTTTTGATCATCCCGACGATGTTCGGGATCATGCTGATCAGCTTTGCCGTCATTCAATTCGCACCGGGCGGACCAGTCGAGCGCGTGATTGCGCAGATCACCGGTACCGACGTTGCCGCCACCGCCCGCATCGGCGGCAGCCAAGGCGACGGCTTGGCCGGGGCGACGAACCGGCAAACCAGCCAAAGTCCTGGCGAGAGCGGCTCCAAGTATCGTGGCGCTCAAGGTCTGGATCCAGACTTTATCCGCCAGCTCGAGAAGCAATTCGGCTTCGACAAACCCGCTTACGAACGCTTTTTGCTGATGCTCAAGAACTACCTGTTGTTTGATTTCGGCAAGAGCTATTTCCGCGACGTGAGCGTGCTTCAACTCATCAAGGAGAAGCTGCCGGTCTCGATCTCGCTTGGCCTGTGGATGACGCTCATCACCTATCTGATCTCGATCCCGCTCGGCGTGCGCAAGGCGGTGCACGACGGCGAGAGGTTCGACACCTGGACCTCAGGCGTCCTCGTCATCGGCTATGCCATCCCCGGCTTCCTGTTCGCCGTGCTGCTGCTCGTGCTGTTTGCAGGCGGCTCCTTCTTTCAGTGGTTCCCGTCGCGCGGGCTCACCTCCGATTATTGGAACCAGCTATCATTGGTGGGCAAGGTCGCCGACTATGCCTGGCATCTGACCCTGCCGTTGATCGCCATGTCGCTGGGCGCTTTCACGACCATGACCTTTCTCACCCGCAACTCATTTCTGGATGAGATCCGCAAGCAGTACGTGCTGACCGCACAAGCCAAGGGCCTGGGCCAGCGCCAGGTTCTTTACGGCCACGTCTTCCGCAACGCCATGCTGCTGATCATCGCCGGTTTCCCCGGGGCTTTCATTCACGCCTTCTTTTCCGGCGCCCTGCTGATTGAAACCATCTTCTCGCTTGATGGCCTCGGGCTTTTGAGCTTCGAAAGCGTCATCAACCGCGACTATCCGGTGGTTTTTGCCAATATTTACATTTTTGCCCTGCTAGGCTTGGCCATCAATTTGTTGTCCGACTTCATCTACACCTTGGTCGATCCGCGCATTGATTTCGAGACGCGGGAGGTCTGACTCGCTTGGATACGCGCGTCGAAGACAAACCGATCGTGAAACCGGGCGAGCCCGCCGAGCCTGCGCCGCCGCCGGTGCCGAGCCATCAGATCGGTCGCGGCTTCCTGCCGCTGCGCTCGATCGCGGCGGGCTTCTCGCTTACCCCGCTCAACCGGCGACGCTGGCACAACTTCAAGGCCAACCGGCGCGGCTACTGGAGCCTCTGGCTGTTTCTTGGACTTTTCCTGTTCAGCCTGTTTGCCGAGGTGATCAGCAACGACAAGCCGATTGTCGCCTACTATAAGGGCGAGTTCCTGTTTCCGGTATTTGTCGATTACCCTGAATCCAAGTTTGGCGGTTTCCTGGCCGTCACCGACTACAAGGACAAGGTGATCCTCGACGAGCTTAGCGAACACGGCTGGGCCATCTGGCCGCCGATCGGCTATTCGTACAATTCGATCAACAAGGACTATCCGCGCATCAAGAATGTGACGGGCCAGTGCCTGGGCTTTCCGGGCCCGCCACCCTGGGCGTCCAGTGCCCAGCTGTGCGACGCTCCCGCCGATCAGTTGGCACGCTATAATGCCATCGGTAATCGCAACTGGCTTGGCACCGACGATCAGGGCCGCGATGTGCTGGCGCGGATGATCTACGGCTTTCGCATCTCCGTGCTGTTCGGGCTCCTGCTCACCATTTTTTCTTCTCTCATCGGCATCACGGCGGGTGCGACGCAGGGTTACTTCGGGGGCCGGGTGGATCTCATATTCCAACGTTTTCTCGAGATCTGGTCGTCGATCCCATCGCTGTTCGTGCTGATCATCGTTTCCTCCGTTCTGGTCCCCGGCTTCTGGACCCTACTGGGCGTGCTCTTGCTGTTTCATTGGGTCTATCTGGTCGGCGTCGTGCGCGCCGAATTCCTCCGTGGCCGCAATTTTGAATACATCACCGCGGCGCGCGCGCTCGGTCTGTCCAACGGCAAGATCATGTTCAAGCACCTCTTGCCCAACGCGATGGTAGCGACGCTCACCTTCCTTCCCTTCAAGCTGTCGGGCTCGATCACGGCGCTCACCGCGCTGGATTTCCTCGGCCTCGGCTTGCCGCCGGGCTCCCCGTCGCTCGGCGAATTGCTGGCGCAGGGCAAGGCCAACCTGCAGGCGCCTTGGCTCGGCATCACCGCCTTCATCTCGATCGCCGGCCTGCTCAGCCTGCTTATCTTCATCGGCGAGGGCGTGCGCGACGCGCTGGACCCGCGCAAAACCTTTCGGTGAGCGCATGCTGGACCAAGCCCCCCTGGTCGATGTCAGCGACCTGTCGGTGCATTTCCGTTCCGGCGGCCACACCGTACGGGCGGTCGACGGCATCTCCTTCCGCATCGGCAAGGGCGAGACGGTGGCGCTGGTGGGGGAGTCGGGATCCGGCAAGACCGTCTCGGCGCTGTCGATCATGCGCCTGTTGCCTTACCCGGCCGCATCGCATCCATCGGGCGAGATCCGCTTCGCCGGCAAGGATTTGCTGCGCGCCTCCCTGCACGAGATGCGTGAGATCCGCGGCGAGAAGATTTCCATCATTTTTCAAGAACCGATGACCTCGCTCAACCCCCTGCACAGCATCGAAAAGCAGGTCGGCGAGATCATGAAACTGCATCACGGCCTCGATGATAGGACCGTGCGCGGCCGGGTGCTTGAGCTATTGCGCAAGGTCGGCCTGCCTAATCCCGAACAGCGGCTTGGTGCCTTTCCGCACCAGCTGTCGGGGGGACAGCGCCAGCGCGTGATGATCGCCATGGCGCTCGCCAACGAACCCGATCTGTTGATCGCCGATGAGCCCACCACCGCCCTCGACGTCACCATCCAGGCCCAGATTCTGGAACTCCTGAAGTCGCTGCAGGCCGAGCTCGGCATGGCAATGCTGCTGATCACGCACGATCTGGGTGTCGTGCGCAAGATGGCAGAGCGGGTTTACGTGATGAATGCGGGCAAGGTCGTGGAAGCGGGCAAGACCAGTGAAGTGTTCGCGCAGCCCAAACACGCCTACACGCGCCACCTCATGTCCGCCGAGCCAAAGGGACGGCCGCCGCTGCCCAATCCAAAGGCACCGGTGGTGCTGGAGGCCCAGGACCTGAAGGTGTGGTTTCCCATCAAGCGCGGGTTTTTGCGCCGCACCGTCGATCATATCAAGGCGGTCGACGGACTTTCCCTCAAGGTGCGGGCCGGCGAAACCTTGGGTGTGGTCGGCGAATCGGGGTCGGGAAAAACCACGCTGGGGCTGGCGCTGCTCCGGCTCATTTCCTCGAAGGGCCCGATCGCCTACGTCGGCACCCGCATTGAATGTTTCGATTCGCGTCGCATGCGGCCGCTGCGCAAGCAGATGCAGGTCGTCTTCCAGGATCCTTATGGCTCGCTGTCACCGCGCCTCTCGGTCAGCCAAATTATCGAGGAGGGCCTGCTCATCCAAAGCCCCGGCATGAGCTACGACGAGCGGCGAGAACGGGTCGGCGCCGCCCTCGCCGAGGTCGGGCTCGACCCCAACTCGCAGGATCGTTACGCGCACGAGTTTTCCGGCGGTCAACGCCAGCGCATT
>DASTMQ010000087.1:0-4361 GCA_035714005.1 Hyphomicrobiaceae bacterium | reverse complement strand
TTGGCGCTGATGGATGCCGGCGTGCCGCTCAAGCGTCCGGTAGCCGGCATCGCCATGGGGCTCATCAAGGAGGGCAACGACTACGCCGTGCTGTCGGACATCTTGGGCGATGAGGACCATCTGGGTGACATGGACTTCAAGGTGGCGGGCACCGAGAAGGGTGTGACCTCGCTGCAGATGGACATCAAAATTGCCGGCATCACCGAGGAAATCATGCGGGTGGCGCTGGAGCAGGCGCACCAGGGCCGCATGCACATCTTGGGCGAGATGTCCAAGGCCCTGGATTCGGCGCGCACCGAACTCGGTGAACACGCCCCGCGCATCGAGACCATCAAAATCCCGGTCGACAAAATTCGCGAGGTGATCGGATCGGGCGGCTCGGTGATCCGCGAGATTGTGGCCGAGAGTGGCGCCAAGATCGACATCGAGGACGACGGCACCATCAAGATTGCGGCGGCCAAGCGCGAAGCCATCGAGGCGGCGCTGGCGCGCATTCGCGGCATCACGTCGGAACCGGAGGTGGGCCAGATCTACAAGGGCAAGGTCGTCAAAATCATGGAATTTGGCGCCTTCGTGAACTTTTTCGGAGCCAAGGACGGCCTCGTACACATCTCCCAGCTCACGCAGGGTCGGCCCGAGACCGTTGGCGAGGTGGTGAAAGAGGGACAGGAAGTCTATGTGAAACTGCTGGGCTTCGATGATCGCGGCAAGGTGCGCCTTTCCATGAAAGTCGTCGATCAGGCAACGGGCAAGGAAATCCCGCGCGCGGAGGGTGAGGCCGAGGAACGCTTCGAGGGCGGCGGGCGTCCGCCGCGGCGCGATCGCGGCGATCGCGATCGCGGCGAGCGTCGCCGGGAACGGGGCTGATGCCGGCGCCGGCCGCTCACCACAAGCATGCCGGCGGCGGTGTGCTTTCATGCGCGGCGGCCGCCCGCGGCCTCAATGCTTTCCCAACGGGATGGCGCATTGCTCGATTTCGGCCCCATGGCGCCGTCTCTTAGGCACGACCGCGGCAAGCAGCATCCGGCCAAGCGACAAGCATCGAACGATCGGTCCCGCATGCTGGCTCCGCTTGGCGCCCGATGCGACGCCGCCGTCGCGGCGCAGCGACACAACATCGGGTTGACGACAGGCGCATCGATGAGGTCACGGCTGAGGGCAAGCGGTTCTCCAGCGCGATCCTGCCGGCCTGGGCACGCAAGTCCGCGCAGGTGAGCGAGGTCTTGCCGCTGGCCTGCCTGCACGGCCTCTCCATATCCGGGTAAGAGGTCGCCGGGACAAGGAGCCATGGGATGACGCGATACCTGATCTCGTTCGATGACGGCGCGATGACCTTCCCCGAAGAGGCGATGCCCGACGTGGCCGAGGCCGCGCACAAGGTGGTCCAGGAGGCCAAGAACGCCGGCGTGTGGGTTTTCGGCGGCGGCGTGGCAAGTCAGAGCGCGAGCGTTGTCGCCACCGATGGGACGGTCACCGATGGCCCCCACCCCGAGACCAAGGCAGTTATCGGCGGGTTCTCGGTAGTCGACGTGCCCACGCGCGAGGTGGCGCTGGAGTGGGCTGCCAAATTCGCCGTCGCCTGCCGGTGTGCGCAAGAGGTACGGGAGCTCCTGCCCGACCCGAACGTCTGATCGAAGGCCTCAAGACCGGCCGGGGCCCGCCAGGGATCGGCGGGCCAAGCCACGACCGGCTAGTCCGAGCCGCAACCCCGGCGACCAACCCCCCACGCCACGCGTCAGGGGGTCACGCCCACGCCGCATGGCACGCCGATGCACAGGTCTTGACCGTCCTCCCGAGCCGGCGGAGCCGAGCCGCACGCGCCAGCGTGGCGGCGACGCAAACCCGAGCCGCCGCGGCGCTGCCAATGTGGCAAAAAAATGCCCGTCACAAGACCACAGCTTGGCGCCTGCGGCCCAACCCTCGCGCTCGGCCAAAAAATGCGCCGCGCGCCGGCGACGGACCGCCCCGCCGGGGCGCGTTAACCATCCGGCTTTGTGCCGAGGTGGGCAAGTTTGTGGTCTGCATCGGCGCACGAGCCTCAACGCATCGATGGAGGACATGCATGCGGCCAGGAACTGCAGCGATTACCGCCGGAGCACTCATCTGTCTCGCCCTGGCGCCGACGGCGGCGCAAGCCCGTTGGGAGCGACTGGGCTGTCAAAAGGTGGGCTTTATCGCCGACAAGGACGTCATCAGGGTCGGGCGCGGCGAAGGCCGCTTCAAATCCATCCGCCTGCAGGTCTCCGGCAACAAGGTCTACATGGACGACCTGAAGGTGATCTACGCCAATGGCGAACCCGATGACATCCCCGTGCGATCGGAAATTCGTGCCGGCGGACAAACGCGCCCCCTCGACCTCAGAGGCGAGCGCCGGGCCATCAAAGAAATCGAAATGAAGTACCGCTCACAGCCGAACTTCAAGGGTCAGGCCACCGTCTGTGTCGAGGCGCAGTCCTAGCGCTTTGCCCGATCCGGCGGGATGGCTTGTTATGGCCAGCCCGCCAGTTCGCGCGCGAGGAGGCGCGCGCCGAACAGCACGAAGACGGCGCCGAACCCCACTTCCATGCTTGGCCGGTAGCGCCCATAAAAGCGGCGCGCGGCGGGCTTTTGCATCAGCCAAGCAAGCAGCATGAGATAGCAGCCGTTGCCGACGACGATAATGCCGACGGCGGCGAGGCCGGTCGCAAGGTTGGCCTTGAGAATGCCGACGCCGGCAAAAATGCTAGCGAGGAAGAACAGGGCCTGCACGTTGGCGAGCGCGGTGAGGATGCCTTGCGCGAACGTGCCTTTCGGCGACGTTGTGCCCGCGCCGGCCGCCGACGCTCCCTTGGCGCCCGCCCCTTGCAACCCCTTGAGCAATAGCCGGGCGCCAACCCACACCAGATAGGCGCCGCCCAGCACATAGATGACCAGGCGCACGGATGGCGCCGTCGCCAGCAACAGGGCCAAGCCCAGTAAGGTCGCCAAGGCGTAACCGGCAATGCCGATGAGATTGCCGATGAGGGCGATGGCCACGTCTCTCCAGCCGCGGGTCAAGGCGAGGTGGACGATCAGCAGGGAATTGGCCCCAGGCGTGGGAACGATGGCGAGCCACAAGAGCGTGAACGCCCACAACACCTGATAGTCGAGCGCCAAGTCCTTCTCCTCGCCCGATCCGGGCCAATGACCACGCCGACGCCGTAGCCGCGCGCGGGCCCGCGCGGGTTGAGTGGCCGGCGCGGCTGCGGCCTCGCGAGGGCTCGTCGCCGCCGGCACGTTTCTGCTACACTTGCCGATCCCAACAAGGACGGTCCCTGATGCTGCGTCAATCCCTGGTCGAATATGCCAAGCCGCTCGAGGCCACCGAGGCGCCGACGCCGACGGTTTCCGGCACCGAGGTGCTGCTGCGCGTGAGCCACTGTGGGGTGTGCCACTCCGATCTGCATCTGCAGGACGGCTACTTCGATCTTGGCGGGGGCCAAAAGCTCGATGTGCGCGGCAACCGGCCGCTGCCCTTCACGCTCGGCCACGAGATCGCTGGCGTGGTCGAAGCCGTCGGGCCCGAGGCCACCACGATCGTCAAGGCTGGGCGCTATGCCGCCTTTCCTTGGATCGGCTGCGGCAAGTGCGGGCTTTGCGCGCGTGGCGATGAGCACATGTGCAATTCGCCGCGCGCGCTCGGCGTCACGGTCGACGGCGGCTATGCGACGCACGTGGTCGTACCGCACCCGCGCTATCTGCTCGATATGACGGGCATTGTTCCGGAAATCGCCGGCGCGCTGATGTGCTCCGGTCTGACCGGCTACAGCGCCATCAAGAAGGCGGTCGCTTACCTGCGGGCCGGCCCCTTGCTGATCGTGGGACTTGGCGGCGTCGGCATGATGGGCCTGCAGTTCGCCCGCGCCGCAACCGACAAGCCGATCTTGGTCGCCGATATCGATGCTAACAAGCGCCGGGCGGCCTTGCAGCTGGGCGCGGCGGAGGCCTTTGATCCGGCCGATGCCGGTGCGCGCAAGGCCATCATGAAGGCCTCGGGTGGCGTCGGTGCCGCCGTCGACTTTGCAGGTTCCGACAAGTCCATGAACTTTGCGCAGGGCACCGTCGCCAAGGGCGGCGCGGTTGTCATCGTCGGGCTGATCGGCGGCAGTTTTTCCATGCCGGTGCCGATGTTCCCGCTGCGGGCGCTGACCATCATGGGCAGCTACGTCGGCTCGCTCGCCGAGGCGCGCGAAATGATGGCATTGGTAAAAGCGGGTAAGGTGGCGCCGATTCCCGTCGAGTTGCGTCCCCTCGAACAGACGAGCCACGCACTCGATGACCTGCGCGCGGGGCGGGTAGTGGGCCGCGTGGTCGTTACTCCGTGAAGCAAGCCATGAGATCTC
>DASTMQ010000086.1:0-2301 GCA_035714005.1 Hyphomicrobiaceae bacterium | reverse complement strand
CTGGGGGCGGCAGGAAATTGACGTCGTGCAGGGCGGCGAGCCGCGTCACCTCGGCCGGATCGGGTACCCCATCGATTTTCTTGAAGAGGTCAAACAGCTTGCCGGTCGGCGACACCCAAAACAAGCACTTGATCGGCTGGTCGCTTTTGTTGAACAGCCCGTGCATCACGCGCATCGGCAGTCGGATGAATTCGCCGGCCGAGGCGGTGGCCTCCTTACCGTCAAGGATGAGATCAAAGCGGCCTTCGAGCACGTAGATAAATTCGTCTTGATTGACATGAATGTGCGGCGGCACAAAGGTGCCTGGCGGGAGCAGCGCGTGCCAGGAAAAGCTGGTCTCGCTCAGCGCCTTTGGCACATAGGTCTGACCGAGGATGTTCCAGGTTAGATTGTTGATGCCCTTGCCCGCCTTGGTGACGCCTGCGGTCATTGCTTTCATTGCCCGTACTCCTGCCCTGCGGTCGCTAGATCGAAAGATAGCGGTCGCGCGCAATCACATCCGCGGCGAGCGCCGTCGAGCTGCCTTGCCACACGACCCGTCCCTTCTCCACAATGTGATGACGGTCGCACAGACGCAACAGGGCATCGACATTCTTGTCGATCACAAGGATCGATAAGCCGTCGCCCTTGAGGGCGGCAAGCCCCTGCCAGATTTCCTGGCGGATCAGCGGCGCCAGACCTTCGGTAGCCTCGTCGAGCACCAGCAACCTCGGATTGGTCATCAGGGCCCGGCCAATTGCAAGCATTTGCTGCTCGCCGCCGGAGATCTGGTCGCCGAAGTGGCCGCGGCGCTCGGCCAGCCGCGGCATGAAGGCATAGACGGCCTCGAGCGTCCAGCGCTGCCGGCTGCCGCGGGCGGCGGTGGCCACCAGGTTTTCTTCGACCGTCAGGGTGGGAAAGATCTGCCGCCCCTCCGGCACCAGGCCGATGCCGGCGCGGGCGATGCGGAAGGGGGGCGCGCCTGCAATCGACAGACCGTCGAAGACGATGCGGCCGCCGCTAATCGGCAACAATCCCATCAAGGCGCGGACGCTGGTGGTTTTGCCCATGCCGTTGCGACCGAGCAGGCTCGCCACCTCTCCCGCGCCTACACTCAGATCGAAGCCGAACAGGACCTGCTGGTCACCGTATCCGGCCTGCAGCCCCGCAATGGTGAGGAGCGCCGAGCTCATATCCCCTCGCCAAGGTAGGCGGCGCGCACGGCCGCATTGGCGCGGACGGCCTGCGGCTCGCCGCTGGCGATGATACGGCCGGCGACCAACACCGAGATGCGGTCGGCGAGTGCAAATACGGCCCCCATATCGTGCTCGACGAGAAGGATGGTGTAGCGACCCTTGAGGCGTTTGAGCGTGGCGACCAGGCTGCGCGTTTCCTCGATGCCCGCCCCCGCCATCGGCTCGTCGAGCAGGAGGAGCTTGGGCGCTTGTGCCAGCGCGATGGCGATTTCGAGCCGGCGTTTTTCGCCGTGCGACAGCGCCCCGGCCAGGGTGTGGGCGCGCGTGGCGAGTTCGACGCTGTCGAGGGACGCTAGCGCCGTGCGGTTAAGGGCGGCTTCGCCGGCCGCGGGCCGCCAGAAACGAAAGCTCGACCCGGAACGCGCCTGCACGGCGAGTGCCACGTTCTCGAGCGCGGAGAAATGCGCCAACACCTGGGTGATCTGGAACGAGCGCGCAAAACCCAGCGCGGCGCGAGCGGCGATCGACATTGCGGTAATGTCGCGGCCCTCGAAGACGATGCGGCCCGTGTCCGGGGCCAGCGCCCCGGAAATCTGGTTGATGAGCGAGGTCTTGCCGGCGCCGTTCGGGCCGATGATGGCGTGCGTTTCGCCCGCCAGGACCTCGAGGCCAATCGCCTCGGCAACTCGCAGCGCGCCGAAGGACTTAGTCAAGGCTTCAAGCTGCAAAACCGCCCGCCTCATCGTCGCCGCCAGCGCTCAACGGTGGTCTTCAAGCCGCGCCCGGCCAGCGGCAAGGCCTGCAGCCCGCGATCAAGCGCCAGTTTCGCCGGCTCGCAAGCGGCGCGGATCGCTTGCGCGCCCCGTCTCAAGGAGCGGACGGGTCGCAAAAGCAGGCGCCGGCCCGTGCGGCGCCCGGCGTGTAGGCGCGCGCGGCCAGCGCCGAGGAGGTGGTGGCCAAGCCGGGATAACGCGAGCGGCGATGGTGGCGCGGCTCGGCGGTGCCAGGCGGCGATGGCACCGGCGATGCCGCCGCGGGCAAACAGCGCCATCAGCACCAGCGCCGGCCCGACAATGACCTTCCAGTGCTCGGTCAGCCGCGATAAAGTTTCCTCCAGCAGCAGGAA
>DASTMQ010000085.1:0-2291 GCA_035714005.1 Hyphomicrobiaceae bacterium | reverse complement strand
ATCTATGACGGCCATCCTCGCGAGCTCTGCCCGATCATCCTCGGTCATTCGCATGGGCGAGAGAAGGCCCTGACCTATCAGGTCGGCGGCAAAAGCAAGTCTGGCTTGTCGCGCGCTGGCGAGTGGCGTTGCCTGTTCCTGTCAAAAGTCGCAAAAGCTCAACTCCGTGATGGACCTTGGCTGGGGGCACCAGCCACACTCAGCCACAGGGCTGCGTGGAAATCGTAGACCTTGATGTAAACCCATCAAGCCCGTATCAGCCAAAGCGTCTCGTCACGCCTCGCTGCTCTCCTGCTCGTCGCCGCCGAATTGCCAAGCGCGGATGTTGAGCCATCCCTCCCGCGGCCCTCACCGGGTGGATACGCCGGTACGGCAGCTGTTTGCTACTTCAACTCCGCGGCGACCTTGTCGATGCCGGCCTTGGCGCAGGCTTCATCCTTGTCGCCGCCCGGCGCCCCCGACACGCCGATCGCGCCGATCGTGTCGTTCCCAATCTTGATCGGCAGGCCGCCTTGCGCCGGAACGATATTGCTAAGGTGGAGCGCTCCGGCGGTGAAATTGTCTTTGACGGCTTTGGCGAATTCTCCCGAGGGCCGGCGCTGTGCGCGCGCCGTATAGGCCTTCTTCATCGAATTTTCCAGCGTGTGCGGACCGGTGTCGTCACCGCGCATCTGCACAATCACCTCGCCGTTGCGCCCAACCACATTGGCGGAGACGCGGTACCCCTGGGAGGCGCAGGTCTGGATCGCGGTCTGGGCCATCGTCACCGCCATGGGCAGCGACAAATCCTTGTTGGTGACCAGCTGGGCGTGAGCTGAGACACCCAGCATGGCCGCGAGCGTGGAGCCCAGCGAAAGCACAGCAGCGCGACGTGCCGTCGTGATCATCGATAGATTCTCCCTGTTGGCAGAGCCGCAGCGGCGCGGCCTCGGCTCAAATTCACATACATTGCCGGTTTACCCGTGCAGATCGTTTGCAACCGCATCGAGGCCGGCCTTGGCGCAGGCCTCGTCCTTGTCGCCGCCCGGCGCGCCGGATATCCCGATCGCGCCGATCGTCTCGGTGCCGACCATGATCGGCAGGGCGCCCTGGGCCGGCGTGACATTGCTGAGAAACAGGCCGGCGGCGTTGGGATTGCCCTTCACACTGTTGGCGAATTCGCCCGAGGGCCTTCGGAAAGTTCGTGCCGTATAGGCCTTCTTGAGAGAGTTTTCGAAAGTGGCGAGACCGGCTTTCTCGTTGCGCAAGCCGACGATCACCTGCCCCTCGCGGCCGACGACATGCGCCGACACGTTGTAGCCCTGCATCTTGCACGCATCGATAGCCGTCGTTGCGATCTTGGTCGCCATTGCGAGCGACAGATCCTTGTGGCTGAGAAGCTGCGCGTTGCCAGGTGTGATAGCCGCGAGGCCGGACGCAAGTGCGAGTCCAGCCAGACGGTAGACGCTCTTGGACATGAGAGGTCCTCCCTCGTGAATGATTCGTTTGGTGGTAGCGCGCCCCTTGCCGGGGCTAAGACACCGCTCGCGGTTCCGCGAAAACCGGACATCCGCACCATATAATAGTTGCGGAGGTGCGGCTATGACCACCCAAGACCGTCCGACACCTGCTGGCGCGTGGGCACGAATCAACCGCGCCGGCAGCGCTGAGCGACTGGCGTGGACCTGGCAAGGCGAAACAATCGCGGTCGGGCTCGACCGCGCCGGCCAAGGCCCGCCGATCCTGCTGTTGCCGGCGCTCAGCTCGATATCGACCCGTCGCGAAATGCGGCCGCTCCAGCAGCGCCTGGCTGCGCGATTTGAAACGCTGGCGGTGGACTGGCCTGGTTTCGGTAATCAGCCTCGTCCGGCGCTGGACTGGACCCCAGATGCCTATTCAGCGTTTTTGTCGTTCGTCCTGAAATCCATTGTGCCGCATCCACATGCCGTCATTGCAGCCGGCCACGCCGCGACCTACGCGCTCAAATATGTTGCCGGGCAGCCCGAATCGGTCGGCCGTGTGGTGCTGATCGCTCCAACCTGGAGGGGGCCGTTGCCGACCATGGTGGGCGGTCATCGCCCGCTCTTCGATCGCCTGTGCAGGCTGATCGATCGTCCGGTCATTGGCCCGCTGATTTATCAGCTCAACGTCAACGGGCCGGTGGTCCGCTGGATGGGGGCCGGCCATGTCTATGGCAATGCGAGATTCCTCAATTCGGAACGGCTCGCCGAGAAGCTCGACGTCGTGCGGGCGCCGGGCGCGCGGTTTTCGTCGATCCGCTTCGTCACCGGCAAGCTCGATCCGGCGCACAG
>DASTMQ010000084.1:0-5565 GCA_035714005.1 Hyphomicrobiaceae bacterium | reverse complement strand
GACGGGGTCCATTTCGTTGCGCGCAACGCCGACGCCGGCGCCGAGGTAGGGGACGAAGCTGCCCCACTGGCCAAGGTCGTAGTAGGCGTTGAACATGATGGTGGAGCTTTGGATGCTGGTCGCCACCGCCCCACCTATCGGCGCCGCGAGCACCCCCGTCACGTCGCGTTCGGCGCGCCAGTCGAACATCACCTCGGCGCGGATGCCGCGGGGCCCCGACCCACAGCCAAAGCCGCCGCCAACCAGCCAACTGTCGTCGATGTCGCTGCCAACGGCATTGGTAATGAAGGTGCCGGCGGGAGCGGTTTGCGTAAACGTGCTGTCGGGATTGCTGGACCAGGAGTAGCCGACGTCGCCGCGGACGTAGCAAGGACCGGCGGCGCGGCGGTAGACGGGCTGATCCTTCAACGAGAGCGGACCGTTAAGATCGGCGGCTGCGGCGGGCGCCGCGCTCCAGGTCATGGCAAGCGTTGTCACAGCCAAAACCAGCCGGTTTATGCTCATATGAAGTTCCTTTATGGAATTTTCGTCCGCACCGAGGTCAAGCGAATTGACCGATCCCGCCAAACCATGCGGCCCGATCGGTTAAGAGCCGATTACTGGCTGGGCTCATCCGGACGCCGCTGTATCGGCCAAACACCAGGCCTGCCGCGCTCGAGGAAGCGGAGCGGCGCGAGCGCGATTGGTGGTGAGCTCTCCGGATCATGCGCGATGCGGAAAGGCGCGCGCCCGGCTGGGGCACGGCAGGGGTGAGGAAAGGGCCCGCGCCAGGTTGCAGGGCCTCGCCCTTGCGGGCTCGAATACCCATCTTTAGGGTGACGCTCATCCAACCCAGGACGGCAAACAGGAGGTCGGGCCCTTGCAATTCTCCAATGGCGTGGCCGCCGCGGTTGGCCGTACGCCGCTCATCAAGCTAAAGCGCGCGTCTGAGGAGACAGGGTGTACGATCCTGGGCAAGGCCGAGTTCATGAACCCTGGCCAGTCCGTAAAAGACCGTGCCGCGCTTTATATCATCCAAGATGCCATCGCCCGTGGTGCGCTGCGGCCGGGCGGAACTGTGGTTGAGGGCACCGCCGGCAACACGGGCATTGGCTTGACCGTGGTCGGCAACGCCCTGGGCTTTCGCACCGTTATTGTTATTCCCGAGACCCAAAGCCGGGAGAAAAAGGACGCCCTGCGCCTGTTGGGGGCCCAGCTGGTGGAGGTCCCGGCACGCCCCTACAAGGATAAGAATAACTACGTGCACTATTCCGAGCGGCTCGCCCGGGCGCTGGCGCAGAGCGAGCCCAATGGCGCGATCTGGGCCAACCAATGGGACAACACGGCCAACCGCCGCGCTCATATTGAAACCACGGCGGAGGAAATCTGGACCGATACCGATGGCAAGGTCGACGGCTTTGTGTCCGCGGTTGGTTCGGGCGGCACGCTGGGGGGCGTGTCCGACGGTCTCAAGGCCAAGCGTAGGGGGATTCAAATTGCACTTGCCGACGTGCCGGGGGCGGCGCTCTACAGCTACTACAGGACCGGCGAGCTGAAGGCCGAGGGCTCGTCGATCACCGAGGGCATTGGCCAGGGCCGGATCACCAAAAACATCGAAGGCGCCGTCGTCGATCATGCCTTTCTCGTTCCCGACGAGGAGTCGGTGCCGATCTGCTTTCAGCTGCTGGAGGAGGAGGGCCTGTGCATGGGGGGATCGACGGGTGTCAACGTCGCCGGCGCCGTCCGCCTCGCCAAGAAGCTGGGCCCCGGCCACACCATCGTGACCCTGCTCTGCGACTACGGCACCCGCTACCAATCCAAGCTGTTCGACCCAGCCTTCCTCGCCTCGAAAAACCTGCCCGTGCCCAAGTGGCTCGCGTCCTCGCCGCCAGTCCTGCCCAAGATGTTCGTTACGCCCGACAAGGCTTGACGGCCATGCGGCGAACCTGTGGGAGGGCTGCCTTATCCCTCGGCGCAAGGCTGCCAGCCGAGCGCCTAGCCTCGCCGCCGTTGCCTGCGGGCAATCTGGACGGGCGCACCGCCCTCGCAGCCCCTTCGCTGAGGTGTGGATATTTGTGATTGAGGATGCTGACCCGCGTCGATAAGGATGGATTTGGGCCATGACCGAGCAAGTTTATCGAAGCGATGCCTACGCCCGCGACTGTGCTGCGCGGGTGCTTGCCATCAATGATCGCGGCGGCATCGTGCTGGATCGGACGGTCTTTTACGCCGCGGCCGGCGGCCAGCCGGGCGATCGCGGTGCCATCGAGCTCGAGGGTGGGGTCGCCTGTCCCATAACCACCACGGTCTGGGACGCCGACAAGCTGACGATTGTGCACGTGCCCTCGGAGGGGGAGCAGCGCCCGCCCGTCGGCCAGGCGGTCCGTGCCGTGCTCGACTGGGACACCCGCCTAAAACTCATGCGCATGCACACCTGCCTGCATTTGTTGTGCGCGCTTGTGAAGTATCCGGTGACGGGCGGCCAGGTCGGCGCCGAGGAAGGACGGCTCGATTTCGACATCGAAGATGCCTCCTCCGTCGACAAGGATGCCTTGACCGCCAGCCTGAACGAGCTTGTCGCCGCCAACCATCCGGTGACGGAACGCTGGATCAGCGACGCCGAGCTCGAGGCCAATCCCGGCCTGGTCCGCACCATGGCCGTGAAGCCACCCATGGGGAGCGGCAAGGTCCGCCTGGTCGTGATCGGGGAAAATGGCTCGGTCGACCTGCAGCCCTGCGGCGGCACGCATGTGCGCACCACCGCCGAGATTGGCCGCGTCGTTATCAGCAAGATGGAAAAGAAGGGTAAGTTGAACCGGCGCATTCGCGTCGCCTTCGCCTGAGCGAGAACGTGCGCCTGCGGCCCACAGTGACCATTGGTCGCCCGGTCCTCGGCGTGAAGGCAAGGTCGGCCGATCGCAATCGGCGACCACGACCCCGGGCGGGATCGGCGCCACCACTTGACCGCGAGCAGGAAGGAAATGCGCATGCCCAATGGCGAAAACAAATGGCTGGTCGAGACGGACTGGCTGGCGTCGCACCTCGATGCACCCGACCTCGTCATCCTCGACGGTTCGATGCACTTGCCGACGACCAAGCGCGATGCCAGGGCCGAATTTCTTGCAGCCCACATTCCCGGCGCCATGTTTTTCGACATCGACGATATCGCCGATGAAACCTCCTCGCTCCCCCACATGCTGCCTTCGCCCACCAAGTTCGCCAGTCGCATGAAAAAGATGGGCGTCGGCGACGGTATGCACGTCATTGTCTATGACAGCGAGGGGCTCTACTCGGCGGCGCGCGTATGGTGGATGTTTCGGACCATGGGTCACGAAGAGGTGCGAGTATTGAATGGCGGTCTCAAGAAATGGAAGGCGGAAGCTCGCCCACTGCAGGATGGTCCGCCGCGTCAGCGCACGCCGCGCCACTTTACGCCGGTCTTCAATGCCTCGCTGGTGCGCGATGCCGCCGAAGTCAAGGGCCTGATCGACAGTCCCGTGGCGCAGATCGTCGACGCCCGTGCCGCTGCGCGGTTCGAAGGCAGCGTCCCCGAGCCGCGCGCCGGCTTGCGCTCGGGTCATATTCCAAGTGCGCGCAACCTGCCGTTTGCAAGCCTCGTTAATGCGGACGGGACCTTGAAACCGGCCTCCGAACTCAGGCGAATTTTTGCAGCCGCCGCGGTCGATGTGGATCGACCGGTCGTTGCCTCCTGCGGTTCTGGAGTGACGGCTGGCGTCATCGCGCTCGCGCTGGCGGTTCTGGGCAGGCCGGACGCAGCCGTCTACGACGGCTCCTGGAGCGAATGGGGTGCCGACCCGTCCCTGCCGCTGGCGACCGGTCCGGCCAGCTAGTGCCCGGTTGCCAGGCCCCGGGGCGCCCATGCTGGCGGGGCGCGGCATTGGCAAGGCGGCTGTTTTGCCCCCTTCTTCACTCCGGCAGCGGGATGAACTCCTTCTCGTCACCCGGGACAAGGGCAAAGCGTCTTGCGCGCCAATCGGCCTTGGCCTGCTCGATGCGCTCCTTGGAGGAGGAGACAAAATTCCACCAGATGTGACGGGGTCCGTCCATCGGCTCTCCGCCCAGGAGCACCAGCCGGGATTGGGCGAGGGCCAGGATCGAAATGCGGTCTTGAGGCCTGAAGATCAGCAGCCTCCCCTCACCGAAGTGACTGCCTGCGATATCGATTTCACCGGAGGCGACGTAAACCGCCCGCTCGTCATAGTCAGGATCAAGCGGGAGCACGGCCCCTGGCGCCAGCACGGCTTCGGCAAATAGCGACTCGTGGGGAAACTCGACCGGTGACCGTGCGCCGTAGGCCGAGCCCAACACCAACCGCACCGTCTTGCCCTCACCGGTGATGCGAGGCAGCTCGGCCGTGCCGTGATGGGCGAAGCTGGGTGGGCCCTCCTCATGGCTCTTGGGTAGGGCCGCCCACGCCTGAATGCCGAACAGGCGCCGGCTAGCGGCGTCGAGGGTCTCGCCCTTGACGTGCGCCAGACCGTGGCCCCCCGTCACCAGGTTGGCCTCGCTGGTCTCGCGCTCGGAATGCACGATACCACGTCCCGCCCGCATCAGATTGACTTCGCCAGGACGGATGGCGAGCGATGAGCCCAAGCTATCGCGATGATGCACCTCGCCCTCGAATAAATAAGTGACCGTGGCCAGGCCGATGTGGGGATGCGGCCGCACATCGATACCCTTGCCGATCAGGAACTCGGCCGGCCCCATTTGATCGAAGAAGATGAAGGGGCCCACCATCTGCTTCTGTGCCGCCGGCAATGCACGGCGCACCTCGAAGCCGCCAAGATCACGCGCCCGCGGCACGATCACGTGCTCGATGGCGTCACAGGACAAGGGATCCCCGGGCTTGGGGTCCTGGGAAGGTAGCCAGCTCATGCGATTTCCTTTCTGGGCCATGCCGTTGGGCGAGGCACCCCGGACGGTTGTTGCCGTCAGTCTTTCTTTGCCACCTCGGGCGCCGGCTTTTTTGCCAGCAGCTCGAGCGCATCCGCCAAGTGCTCATCGGCGATGTTGTAGGCCCCCCGCGCGAGGCGGATGTTGTGGGCCTCGCGCAGCACGTCGGCGTGGGTTTTTCCCGCCGGCGGCTCGAACTTGTAGCAGGCCAACTCCAAAAGCTGTCCGAGCGGCTCGCGAAAGTAAATCGAATACATGAACCCTCGATCGACTTCGCCAGAGTTGGCCAAGCCCCTCTCCTTGAGCCGCGCTGCGGCCTGGGTATAGGTCGCGCGCGACACGGTGAAGGCGATGTGGTGGACGTTGCCAATGCCGGTCGGATTGGGGCGGGCGTCGGGCTGCCAAGATTCGTTCGTGAACACGGTGACAAGACGGCCGTCACCCGGGTCGAAATAGAGATGATTCTGCTCAGGGTCGTCGAGGTTTGGCTGCTCGAATACAAAGGGCATGCCGAGCACGCCTTGCCAAAAGTCGATCGAGGTTTGCCGGT
This sequence comes from Hyphomicrobiaceae bacterium, assembly GCA_035714005.1. Lineage (GTDB taxonomy): Bacteria > Pseudomonadota > Alphaproteobacteria > Rhizobiales > Hyphomicrobiaceae > AWTP1-13. The sequence continues at coordinate 122 of DASTMQ010000084.1, read as the reverse complement.
TGGCGCCAACAAAGGTGATATGATGCACGCCCTGCGCTTGCAATTTGCTCATTGCGGTCTCTCCGCCGAGGAACGGCTGCACGTCGACGCGCCGACTGTCTGCGACTTAGGAAGGGCAGCAG
>DASTMQ010000083.1:0-6520 GCA_035714005.1 Hyphomicrobiaceae bacterium | reverse complement strand
CAGACGACGGAGTGCGATCCGCGCAAGGACCTGAGCGCAGGCTGGCGTCGCGCCTGGCTGGGCCTCGATAGGGTTGCCCACCGGTCTCTGCCGCGCGCGCGCACCCAAGCTTGCCCACGCAAGGGCGGCAGCTGGCCCATGCTCTCCACTCCAAGCGCAATTTAGGGCATGGGTCGCTTCGGGGCGCACCTCCTCGCGGGACGCGCACCGCAACGCCGATGATGCCGCCGCCGTCGCGGCCGTTATGACTGGCGCTCAACGAGCGCGCCGCGATTGCTATAGTGCAGCAAATCGGGCCGATACTGCGCCACTGCCTGCAAGAACTGGGAAACGTTGCCCTCAAGCAAAAGCAAGCTGATTGAAACCGCGGGAACGTTGAAGGCCGTCTGGCAGTAGGCACCAATTCGAATTGACCAGCGCGTATTGCCAAGGGTGATCTTGGGCCAGCGCAAGGCGATATCGACAACGCGGGCTCGGTCGGTGTCGACCGGATAAATGGCGGCAATCTCGTGCCAGGCAATGGGCCGTGGCATGAGCCGACGATCGAAAATTCCGCGCTGGTCTACCAAGAGCACGCTGGCGTGGTCGCAAACGCGCCGGCTCAGACCATGCATCACAAAGGCAATGGCGGCCAACCACGCAACGCTGAGCCAGCGCCCGACCGGGGTCGACAAGGCAAACCCCGCGACCGCCGGCATCCCAGCAACGAGCAGAGCAAGGCCGGCGATGCGAAGCTTGGCATGGCTCCACACAAAGCAAGTCTGAGCGCGCTCACGCTTGCCCGCCGCAGGCTCGACAACAGCCCCTGCGACCGAGGCGGGCAGCGCGACACCGAGCCCGGTGCTCCCCGGCAAAGTGGGGTTAGGACGCGAACCACCGACTGCGTGAGTTTTCGGCATAGACGCCCCCGAAAACGCGAAGCGAACTCACCGCAAAGCTAATACTAAAGTATAATCTCACCGAAGCAGCCGCAAGTTAAATGTCGCCTTTGTCCCCGCGCACCAGGGCCGTTGCAGCCAGACTTTGTTGCGCAGCCGCAGGGCTGCTGAGGGGAGCGTGCCACGCCAAATATGCCCTTGGGGCGCGCGGGTCAGTGCGCGCAGTCGCGATCGCGGAGTTCGCCCACGAGGGCAGGCGCTTCCCGCTGCACCGGAATTTTTTAAGCCTGCCTTTCACGCCAGGCGCCGACGCTTCCACCGCCACACGATTTGGCTCAAGATCCATCACAGTCGCCTGACCTCGAGGCCGGCTCAATCGCTGCCCGGGCGCAAGGACCAGGACCGAACCACACGCAGACCTTGGCGAGCGGACATGAATTTTCCGATCACCGAACACGTCGCCCGCAGCGCGCGGCACACGTCGTTTTATCTGGCCTGCGGGGTAGAACAGGCAACGCCCATTATTTTTCTCCACGGCTGGCCCGAGCTGTCGATTTCGTGGCGGCACCAGCTGCCGGTGTTGGCAGGCCTCGGCTTTCGCGCGGTGGCCCCGGACATGCGCGGCTACGGCCGCTCCAGCAGCTATGGGCGTCACCAAGACTATGCCCTTGAGGAAGTGGTTGGCGACATGCTCGAGCTCGCCGATGCGCTCGGCGGCGAGCGCGCAATTTGGGTGGGCCACGATTGGGGCTCACCGGTGATTTGGTCGATCGCACAGCATCATCCCGAGCGCTGCCATGGCGTGGCAAGCCTGTGTGTGCCCTATATCCCGGCGGGCTTCCGGGTCGAGACGGTCCTCCCTCTCGCCGATCGCAGCGTTTATCCACCGGATCGGTTTCCCGCGGCGCAATGGGATTACCAGCTGTTCTATCGCGAAAGCTTTGCGGCCGCCTGTGCCCTCTTCGAAAGTGACGTTCGCGCCACCGTGCGCGCGCTTTTCCGCCGGGGCGACCCGGCGGGCAAAGGCAAACCGGCGCGCACCGCTTCTATTCGTGCCAACGGCGGCTGGTTCGGCGCACAGCGGGCGGCACCGCAAGTGCCGCGCGATGCGGCCGTGCTGGGCGAGGAGGACGAGCATCGCTACGTTGCCGCGCTCGAGCGCAACGGCTTCTTCGGTCCCGCCAGTTGGTATTTGAACGCCGAGGCGAACGCCGCCTATGCCATGCGCGCCCAGGCCACCTGGCACTTGCAGATGCCCGTCCTGTTTCTACATGGCGCCTACGACTATGTGTGCGAGACGCTGCAATCCCGCCTGGCCGAGCCCATGCGGGCGCACGCGCGCCAACTGCAAGAGGTGATCGTCCCCTCGGGCCATTGGATGGCCCAGGAGCGGCCGCTCGCGGTCAATGCCGCGCTGGCAAAATGGCTTGCCGTCGAGTTTCCCGGGCTATGGATTGGAACGCGCGAAGGCGAGCCGCACCGGCCCGACTGATGGCGCCCCGGTGGAAAAAGGCGAGAGGCGCTCGGACGCCGCGGTGCCCCGCGGCTTAGGCCAAAACCGGCAAGTAAAGCAGGATCTCGCTCGAGCGCTTGTAGAACTCGATGGGCAAGCGCGTGGGGTCGCGGCCGTGTTCCCGGCGCATCTCGATGAATGTCGGCGCAATCTTGGCCACGATCTCGGCGAACGGCCCGACCAGCTTAGCTTGGGCATATTTGCCACCCGCCAGAACGCCTTCGGGTAGGCCGTAGTAAGCCCCGCTTTGCCCAGCCTTGAGTGCGACGCAGGCGCGGTATTCCTGCGTCAGGCTGTCGAAGGTGGCAAAGAAGCGGTTGCCCTTCAAAGGCACCACCTGCTCAAGCCGCTGAAAGGCATCTGACGCCGAGGGATCCCCGATCGAGGCCGTATAGGCCACACGCATCGCCTCTCGCTCGATGATCGGAAAGGTCACGACGCACCGTCTCCACCCCTGAGCCAAAACGAAAAGGTTTTACGCGCTTGGACCGCAGCTACCGGCGGCTACTTCAAGAAATAGTTCGGAATCCACGAGGAAAGGCCGGGAACGAGGATCACCAGCACGAGCACCAAGGTTTCCGCCAGCATAAAGGTCCAAACATGGCGGTTGGTCTGGTCGATCGGCGTCTTGGCGATGCTCGTGGTGATAAACAGCAGCGGTGCCGTCGGCGGCGAAACCGCCCCGATTTGATTGCAGATCACCATCACCAGGCCGACCTGAAAGGGATCGAGGGCGTACGCCTTGGTGACGCTAACGGCTACGGGAGCAAACACCAGGAGAACGATCAACGAATCGACAAAGGTGCCGAGCACGATCATCACGCCGGCGAGAATGAGGAGGATCATCGTCGGGCTCGCCGACAGCGTCGAAACCTGCTCGAGCACCATGCCGTCAAACTGCAGATAGGACAAAACCCACCCCATTGGCCCCGACACGGCGATGATGCCCGATACCATGGAGGTGGTAATGGCGGCGTCCACCAGGATGTCGGGCACTTTCTTGAGCGTGATCTTCTTCTCGACGAAATAGCCGACGATGAAGGCGTAGATACAGGCGACGGCACCGGCCTCGGTGGCCGTGAAGACGCCCGATAGAATGCCGCCGACGATGATGAGCGGCGCCAGCAGCCCCGACCATGCCGAGCTCACCGAGTGCCACAAGGCACACAGCTCAAACCGCGCCGTCACTTGGCGCAGCTCGGGGTAGGCCGGATGATAGGTGTAGAGCTTGATCGTCAGCATCAGGGCGATGCCGATCAGAATGCCCGGAATAATGCCGCCGAGGAAAAGCCCACCGATCGACACCTGGGCGATGGCGCCGTAGACGACCATGGTCATGCTCGGCGGAATGATTGCCCCCATGGTGCCGGCGGTGGCAATCAGGGCGGCCGCGAACCCCGGCTTGTAGCCCGATTGCTTCATGGTCGGGATCAGAATGGAAGCGATCGCCGAGGCATCCGCCGTCGCGGACCCGGACACGCCGGACATGACCATGCTGCCGACGACGGAGGCATGGGCAAGCCCGGCGCGAAAGTGGCCGACCAGGGCGCGCGCAAAATCGACGAGCTGCTTGCTGATGCCCCCCGCCGTCATGATCGAACCGGCCAGTATGAAATAAGGCATCGCCAGCAGCGTGAAGGAATCAAGTTGGCCAAACATCTTCTGGGCAAACAGCGGCATGACGACGTCGGGCAGCAGGGCCATGCCGACGAAGCCGATGAGCGCAATGGAAATGAGGATCGGAATGCCCAGCAGCATGACGCCGAGCAGCGCCGTGAGCAGAAACGCGATCATGGCGTCGTCACCTCGGGCGGAAGTTCGTCGGCTGCCGGGGTCGGCAGCTCGCCGCCGAGACGCCTCAGGACGACAAATGCCAGATAGACGCTGCCCAGGATCATGCCGTAGTAGGGATAGCTCATGGGTATCTCGAGGCCGGGCGAAACGGAATTTCGCGTCACCAGGGAAACCCGATAGCTGTAGTAGGCGGTGGCAAGGGCGAAACCCACCCACAACAGCTCGATCATGAGATCGAGCGCGCGGTTGAGCCAGGGCGACAAGACGCGACGTATAGCCTCGACCGTGATGTGGGCGCCGCGCCGGTAGGCGATCGGGATGGCCAGAAACACCAGCCAGATGTGGCCGAAGATCTGCACTTCCTCGCTCCAGCTCGGCGTCGCGTTCAGCACAAAGCGACTGAAGACCTGCCAGGCGCCGATCCCAACCATGGCGGCAAAGATTGCCGCCACCAGCATCTCGATGGCGCGATCGATCGCGGCGAACAGTGCTTTCATGTTGGTTCCCAAGCGGGCGGCCCGCGTCTAACGGGCGCCGCCTCGCTCCTCTACCTAATCGAGCTTACGGAAAGGTCCGGCAGGGCCCCGCCGGACCTGCCGCCGCACCGCGCTGGCCCAGGCTATTGCTGGGCTAAAATCTGCTTCAGCAGGTGCTCGGCTTTGAGCTTGGCCGCCATCTCCTGCTGAAAGCCGGCGGCGGCCTTACGCGCCTCCGTCATGTCCGGCCGCGTGATGGTCATGCCGCGCTTTTGCAGCTCGGCCATGCCTTCGGCATCGCGCACGGGCGACATGGCGCGGGCGATATCGGTCGCGAGCTTGGCGCCCTCCAGGACCACGGCCTGTTCCTTGTCATCGAGCTTCTTCCATTCCGACAGGGAGAAGGCCACCACGGTTGGATCAATAAGGTGTTGGGTCAGCGCGTAGTATTTGGCGATCTCGTAGAATTTGAACGACGCGGTCGTGGTGGCGGTGTGCTCGTAACCATCGAGCACCCCGCTCTGCAAGGAGGTATAGACCTCGCCAAAGTTCATCGGCGTCGCCGACGCGCCCATGGCATTGACGGCCCCGACGAAGACCGGGGTCGGAATGGTGCGGATCTTGAGACCCTTCAAGTCGGCTACCGTCTTGATTTCCTTTTTGGCGGTGACGACGTTGCGATAGCCCCAGGAATACAAATAGCCGAGCACCTTGAAGCCAATCGCTTCCAGCTCCTGCGACAGTTCGGCACCGACCGGGCCATCGAGCACGCGCTGCACGTGATCGTAACCCGAGAAGATGAAAGGCAGGCCGATCACACCGCATTTGGCCTTGCAGAAGTTGGCGAACTCGGCCATGCCGCCAACGTGCATGCTGGCGCCGGAGCCGAGTTGCATGGCCTCGATCACCTGTCGTGACTGGCCGAGGCCGCTATTGGGAAAGATCTTGACATCGAGGGTCGGTGATTTCGAGTTCACGTAGTTGGCAAACACCCACGAAAACATCTGGTGCTCCGTGCCAACGATGTCGTCGGCCCCGGCGTGATTGATGCGAATAACTTTTTTGTCCGCCGCAAGCGTGCCCGCCGCCCCAACCACGACGCCTGCCGCCAGCGCCAGCCCAAGCAGTAGAAACTGTCGACCTCGTCGAAGACGCCCCAGCATCGTTGCTCTCCCCAAAATTCGCCGACCCGCGGCTTGGTTATGACGGTTCTCACGATAGTTTATCCGGCGAGGGGAAGCCACGGCGTTTGCGGCCATCGGCGGCAACCTGCCGGCGCCGGTACCGCTCGGCAAACTGCATCGACTGGCGCCATCAGCCCGTGCCGCGATGCCCGTCGCGGACATCGCCTCAACGTCGCAGTCATCGCCAGCCCACGTTTGGGCGCACAACGCGCAGCGGCCTTGCGTGCCCAACGATCTGGCGAAAGCTTCGGCGCTCTCTCCACCCACGCGGCTTCCGCAGCAAACCGCCGCCAATCAAAATCGATCATGCCGCCGCCGGAAGCAGCCACCGCGCGCGCTTCCGCAGCAAGCCAAGGCAAGCGATGGCGCCAAGAGGAGCAGAAAAGTGAGACGCCGCAAGCGCGTTTGAGCGCATTGCAGCCGCCGCGGCGATGAGCCTAGCGCGGCGTTTGGCCTTCCCAGCGTGCCGATGCAACGGCGGCAGTCACGGCCGAGCCCCATTCATTGATGTGCATTTGCAGGGCGTTGGTCTTGGTCAGGTCAATCGTGCAATTGTTGCCCGTGACCTGCAAACAGCTGGCAAGGTTTAATCCGTCCAGGTCTTGCTTGCATGCCTCTATCGCCACGTGCGCGACGGCCTCGGCGGGTTCTTGGCTGCCGCCGGCGTGCTTACTG
>DASTMQ010000082.1:0-27841 GCA_035714005.1 Hyphomicrobiaceae bacterium | reverse complement strand
GCACCAAGGCCCCGAAACTGGGCAGACAGGATCGATGGCCGAGCGACCATGGGGTGCGCGACGCCGAGCGCGAGGCACCGGACGACCGCACCGCGGAGAAGGATGGGAGCTGGACGCCCGGCGAGAAGGGCCACGGCGGGGAAGGCCGCAGCAAAGGCCATGGGGGCAGTGGCGGCAAGGGGACGGGACGATCGGGACCCGATTCGGGATCTTAGCGGCCACGCTGGCGGCGTGCGGGCGCTCACGGCGCGGCGACGGCCGCGGATCGGCGTTTGCGGGGGGCCTTGCCGGCGGGTGTTATGGCAGGTGCGCAGAGGGGGTGGGGCGTCAGATCTTTCAGTCTTCGTCGGCGCGTTGCCCACCACCGCTGGCGCGGTCATCGTAGCCGCGCCGCGAGCTGTAGAACATCAGCGCCATGAGGCCACACCCGATCACAACCGAAAAAAAGACGCCCAAACAGAGGGCGATCCAGCCATGGACACTCATGTGTGCCGTACTGCCCCGCCAGGCACTGACCATAAAACTGAGCGCCAGCGCAAGTAGCCCCAGCAGCACCAGCAAGAGCAGGATCGTCGACAACTGGCGGCGTATCACAACCTCCTCCTTTGCGGAGCGCTGTTTGCGCAGGACGTCACAAGGCCTGGCTCAGTTCAATGCCTCAGGCGGCATTCGGTAAATTCTCGCGCCTGCCTTTGGCGCCGCGCGAACCGCCCTTTTTTGTGCCGCGCGAACCGCGACGCACTGGCGCTAGCGGCCCGCGACGGCTTCGGTGGCAAGCAAATCCTGGTACTCGGGATGACGGGCCATAAACGCGCGCACGAACGAGCATTGCGGGACCACTTTCATCCCCTGGCGTCGGACATCCTCGAGAGCGCCGCGCACAAGCCGCACGCCGATGTTGCGACCGCGCAAAGGCAGGGGGACTTCGGTGTGGAAAATGGCGATGGCGCCGGGCAACGGCCGGTAGTTGGCAACGGCAAAGCCGGCCTCGGTCTCAAGCTCGTAGCGGTGGAGCGCGGCGTTATTGCGAATGGCTGGCATGGCGCGACGACTTCTTGGTTTCTTGGCGAAGTTTCTAGGGCAAGCACGGCGTTGCTGGTGAAACGCCATCCTGCACGCTCCGTTGCACCTCAATTTGGTCGCTCGCGAGCTCGGATGCTAGAGGCTGTGCAAGCCTGCTGCTGGTCCCGGGGAGCTCTATCCGCTCTTGGCCTGGGCGTGGCGCGCTTGGTAACGGCATAGCAAACGCTTGTCGAGCTTGTGCGCGTCTGTCCACGGCATAGTGTGCCTCCTGAACGATGCGAGCTTAACGCAGCTCGTGGCGGCTCAGGTTGCGCCTTGGTGAGAAGGTCGAGCCAGCCATTATACCGGGACCGATACCGGGATCGGACGCCAGCGCGGGCTGGCGACAGGTAAGGTGCAACGTACTCTGCCGCCTATGGTGGCCCGCGCCGCTGGGCTGCCCGCACCACGTCATACGGCAATGGCGGCCTTAACGCGTGCGGGCGTGAACGGCAGCTCGCGGATGCGAACGCCCGTCGCATTGGCAACGGCGTTGGCAATTGCGGCCGCGGTTGGACCTTGCGCCGATTCGCCGGTGCCGAGGAACGGTTGACCCGGCCGGTCGATGAGGTGCACCTCGACATGCTCGGGCAGATCGGTGAAGCGCAAGATTGGATAGGTGCTCCAATCGCGGCTCCTGATACGGGTTTCATCGAAGGCGACCGCTTCGCGCAATGTCCAGCTTGTCGACTGCACAATTCCACCTTCGATCTGGTTGCGCACGCCGTCCGGATTGACGATCTCACCGCTGTCATCGGCGGCCACGAAGCGCAGTAGCCGTATCTGTCCGCTTTCGCGCTCGACCTCGAGCTCGGCGGCCACCGCGGTATAGGCCGCCAGGTTCTTATACTTGGCAAAGGCGAAGCCACGGCCCAATCCCCTGGAGGGTTTCCGCGCGGCATCCCAACCGAACTTCTCGGCCGCGAGTTCAACGACCGCGCGGGCGCGGGCGTCAGCCAAGTGCCGCAAACGGAATTCGACCGGATCGACGCCGGCGGCCAGCGCCAGTTCGTCCATGAAACTCTCGAGCGAAAACACGTTCATGTAGGCACCGAGGCCGCGCAAGGCAGAGACCCGCAACGGCATCTGAGGGATGAACCGGTGCACGATGCGCATATTCGGGAACTGATAGAGCGGGATGGCATTGCGATCGCCGCCGCCCGTGGGTTGCGGGATCGGCTCCGGCGTCGGCTGGCTGAAGGCCCGGCCCAAGTGCCAAGCCGGCATCAGATTGCCGGCGCCGCCCGGGCGCGTTGAGTGGGCGTTGCTCCATACCTCGTATTGCCAGGTCGCGATGCTGCCGCCCGTGTCGAGGCTGGCACGCGCGCGCGTCACCATGGCCGCGCCGAACGGCTCCCAAGCGTGTTCCTGGTCGCGCATCCATTGCACCCGGACGGGACGGCCGGGGAGTGCCATCGCCATCAGGGCCGCATCGGCCGCCACGTCATCGGCGCCGTTGTGACCATAGCAGCCCGAGCCCTCCATGTGGATGCAGCGGATCTTGTCTTGCGCCAGGCCCAGCATCTCGGCCAGCGCGGCGCGAAGCGGGTAGACGCCCTGCGCGTGTGTCCAAACCGTCAGCGCACCGGCCTCGGCCTGCGCCACGGCGCAGGAGGGCCCAATGGCCCCGTGTAACTGATAGGGTCGGTGATAGGTCGCCTCCAACGAGCGCCCAGCAGTTTCGGCAACGTTGCCGACCGAGGCAATGACGTACTCCTTCGAGGCGGCGTTGCGCACCCAATCGTAGAGCTCATTCGGATTGGGCAACGCCTTGTCTTCGTCCCACTGGCTCGCCCGTGCCAGCGCATCCATCGCCTGCACGGCCTGGAACTCGCGTTGCGCCGCGACGGCAAGAAAGTGGCCGTCGCGCACGACCTTGAGCACGCCGGGCAGGCGCTCGACGGCGGCAACCTCGACGGAGCGCAGGCGGGCGCCGTAGCTTGGTGGGCGCACGATCCGCGCGTGCACCATGTCGGGTAGGCGCAGATCCTGCACATAGGCGATCGCACCTGTCACTTTGGCCGGGATGTCGACGCGCGGCATCGGCTTGCCGATCCAGCGATAGTTGCCGGGATCCGTGAGTTTGGATTGCGGGCGCGCTTCCAGGTGCAGGAACTCGGCGGTGGCGAGCTCGCGATAGTCGGCGCGGCGGCCGTCGGGGCTGCTGACGACGCCATCCTTTGCCGTCAGCTGCTCGACCGGGAGCCCCAGGCGCACGGCGGCGGCGGCGATCAGCAACTCGCGCGCTTGTGCGGCAGCGTGGCGGATGGCCGTGGCGCTATCCTGCATCGACTGACTGCCGGAGGTGTAGCCCTCGTTGGGGGTTCTGGCCGTGTCCGCGGTGATGAATGTGATCTGCTTGGTTTCGACGCTGAGCTCCTCGGCGGCGACCTGCAACAGCGCGGTCTTGATGCCCTGGCCGAGTTCGGCCTTACCGGTGAAGACGCTGATGCCATTGGCGTCGATGCGAATCCAGGCATCGAGCATGGGCGTGGTGCGAAGACTGCCCGGCAATCGCGGCGGCGCGCTCTGGGCCGTCGCGGTGGGAAATGGCGGGCGCGCCAGCGTGAAACTCACCACCAGGGCTGAGCCAGCCCCGAGTAGCGAACGTCGAGACAACATGGCCGGGTGTCTGCTCATCGCCGTGCATCCTGTGTGGGTGGGGCATCAACCCTGGCGGATCGCACGGCCTGGGCGGCGCGACGCACGGCCGCCAGAATGCGCATGTGCGTGCCGCAGCGGCACAGGTTCGCACGCATGTGCGTGCGGATTTCCTGCTCGGAGGGTTGAGCATTGCGGCGAAGCAGGCCCTCGGCGCGCATGATCATGCCGGCAATACAGAAGCCGCACTGCGCCGCCTGCTCGGCGATGAAGGCACGCTGCACGGGGCCCGGATTATCGATGCCGCCCAGTCCTTCCAAGGTCGTGATCTGACGACCCTGGGTCACCGCGATCGGCGTGATACATGACAGGATGGGCCTGTCGTCCAACAAGACGGTGCAGGCGCCGCACTGACCGAGGCCACAGCCGAACTTGGCACCGTTGAGACCGAGCTCGTCGCGCAACGCATAAAGCAGTGGTGTTGCCGCCTCGGCCTCGACCGAATGCGGCCGACCATTGATGTTGAGCGTGAGCATTAAACCTCCTGAGCATGCGCAAAATGCAGAGGGTTGCGATCAAGGCTCCCGAGCCGACTGCCGCGCCTCGCGCACCGTCTCCTCGAGCCCGCTCCACGCCGGTTGATCGCTGAAGGTGCTGCGCAGGTAAGCCATCAGCGCGGCGACTTGATTGTCGGTAAAGGCCGCGCCAAACCCTGGCATCAGGGCGGCGGGCGAGGCCTTGGGCGGGTCGATGCCTTCGAGAATGACATGGCTGAGATTGCGTGCATCGGCCATTGCAACCACCTTGCTGGAGGTCAAGGCAATACCGTGGGCGGAGAACCTCTGTCCGGTTGGCTCGTGACAGAGCGCGCAAGCACCCGCGTAGATGATGGCGCCATCGTTATTGGCTGCCTTTACATCGCCTCCTGCCGGCCGGGACGTGGCTCGCGCCTCGGGCGCGGCCGGCGCTGGACGCCGGTTGGCGGTGGCCGGACCAAGCATGGCCCCAATGTAGGCGGCGATGGCTTTCACATCTTGTTCGGCGACCATGCCCAAGTTGTTGGCCACGGGCTGCATGGGGCCCGCAGCCACGCCGTGTGGCGGCTCAAAGCCGCTGGTGAGGTACCTAAAAAGCTGCTCGCTGGTCCAGGGCACCGGTGCCGGCGAGGCTCCGTTCAAGGCCGGTGCGTGCCAGCCATCGATGTCCCCGCCGCCGAGGTAACGATCGTTCGCCTCCGCGCCCCAGTGATTGCGGGGGGTGTGACAGGCACCGCAATGGGCTAGGCCTTCCACCAAGTAGGCGCCACGGTTGAGTTCGGCGCTGAGCGTCGGATCGGGCTTGAGCTCGCCGGCTTTGAAATAGAGCAGTTTCCAGCCCGCGATCAGGGCCCGCTGAGACCAGGGGAAGGGCAGCTCGTTGTTAGGTGTTTCGGCCCGCACCGGTTCGCGTGTCATCAGGAAGGCGTAAATGGCGCGCAGGTCGCCGACCGATGCCTTGGTGAAATGGTCGTAGGGAAAGGCGGGATAAAGGTGCGCGCCGTCGCGCCGCACGCCCTCGCGCATCGCCCGCAGGAAGGCCGTCTCCGACCAAGCGCCTATGCCGGTGTCGGCATCGGGTGTGATGTTGGTGGCATATATCGTGCCGAATGGCGTCTTGAGCGGCCGCCCGCCCGCATAGGGGGCGCCGCCTTGTTTGCTGTGGCAGACGTTGCAATTGCCGATCAGGGCTAGCTCGGCGCCTTTGGCGATCAGGGCCCGATCGAAGCTAACGGCCGACGCTGGTTGCATAGCCGGTAGGGCCGGCTGGCGGCTGAAAAAGACGAAGCCGGCGGCCCCGAGCAGGACGACGCTGAGAACCCCCAAAAGCGCGCGCCTCAGCCGCATTCTCGACTCGCACGCAAGGGCCCCGCCAAGAGGCCTGCCGCCATCAACGCCACCACAACGATCAAGCTGCCCGCTTGTTCCCGCCAGCATGCCCCGGTCGGGCGACGGGGCCGCCTTAGGGCAAGCGTGCGAGCTGTTGCAACAAGACCTTATTGAACTGCGCCGGGTCTTGCACCTGCGGCGAATGGCCAAGCTCTGGAAAGGTGAGGAGTACGGACCCCTTGATGCGCTGGTGCGCGAGTTGTGAGAGCTCGGGATAGTTGCCGAGCGCGCTTGCCGCCTCGGGCGGGGCGCGATCCTTGCCGATCGCGGTGGTGTCCTTCTCACCGATCAGCAGCACGGTCGGCACCGCAATGCGGTCGAATTCATAGACGACGGGTTGGCTCATGATCATGTCCGACGTCAGGGCTTGATCCCAGGCAACGAGCTTGCCGGCATCGCCGGCATACATGTCGGCAAGCATCTTCACCCAGCGGTCGTAGGCGGGTTTCCAGGTGCCGGCATAGTAGGTGGTTTGTTGATAGCGCTTGATGCTGTCGAAGGAGGTCTTGAGCTCCCGCTCATAGAGCTGATCGACGCCAACGAGCGGCACACCCTTGGCTTTCCAATCCTCAAGCCCGATCGGATTAACCACGACCAGGGCCGTCATCTCCTGGGGGTACATCAAGGCGTAGCGGAAGGCCAGCATGCCACCCATCGAATGCCCCAGCACGATCGGTCGCTCGACGCCGATGCTGGCGAGGAGGGCGCGCGTGTTTGCGGCCAGCTGATGCAGGCCGAACTGGTAGGCTTGCGGCTTGCTGGATTTGCAAAAGCCAATTTGATCGGGCACGACGACGCGATAGCCCTCAGCACGGAGCGGGCCGATGCTGGCCTCCCAGGTGGCGGCGCAGAAATTCTTGCCGTGCAACAGCACGATGGTGTGACCGTTTGGCTGCGGCGGCCGCACGTCCATGAATGCCATCCTCAGCGACTGCCCCTGGGAGGCAAAATCGTAGTGCTGGACGGGGTAGGGGTAGTCGAAGTCGGCGAGCAGGGGGTCGGCGCGAGCGGCGGGCACGGCCGCGGTGAGCGCAAAAACAAATCCTAACACCGGTCGAATACCAGCCATGCGTAAACTCCGCGGGTGTCGGCGCATCGGCGCCAGCGAGGGCTGGCCCGACGGCTTGCTGGCGGCCGCGCCACGCGCCGGCGGCGTCCAGGCTCGAGGCGTCTTTTTAGCGTTGGGGGAGGCCCAATTCAGCCACCGAGCGCCACGGCAACGTCGGCGGGCAAGCCCAGTTCCGGGGAACGGGGACGTTCGGGCGCCGGCCGGCCCGAGACGAACGCAAGACCGACCTTTTGCCTCCCCGCAATTTTGCTCGCACCCTGCCCCTGGAGCCTGCGCAACGCTCAAACCTGAAACGGTCAAGCTGTGCGGGCGTTGTCCCCTTGCCACATCGGCTTTGCAACGGTTGGGACGCTTAACAGATGGCCACGACATCGACCACGCTCGGCGACGATCACCTCGACCGGGTTCACGATGTGCAGCGTCGCCTAAAGGCGATCTTCATCGGCTCGATCGGCAACCTGGTGGAATGGTATGACTTTTATGCCTACGCCGCTTTTGCGCTTTATTTCGCCAGCTCGTTCTTCCCGGGCGAAGACCCGGTGGTGCAGCAGTTGAACGCGGCCGTGCTGTTTGCCATCGGCTTTATCGTGCGCCCGATCGGGGGCTGGCTCTTCGGCCATCTCGCCGACCACTACGGCCGCCGCAACGCTCTGATGCTGTCGGTACTGTTGATGTGCTTCGGCTCGCTGATGATTGCGGTGACGCCCACCTATGCCAGCATCGGCATTGCGGCGCCGGCGCTGTTGGGATTGGCGCGCATCATCCAGGGATTGAGCCTGGGCGGGGAATACGGCACCAGTGCCACCTATCTGACCGAGGTTGCCGACGAGAAGCATCGCGGTTTCTACTCAAGCTTCCAGTACGTGACGTTGATCGGCGGCCAGCTCGCGGCCATTGTGGTATTGCTGGTGCTGCAGCAGGTGTTCCTCAGCGCCGACCAGTTGCGCGCCTGGGGATGGCGCATTCCCTTCGTCATCGGCGCGCTGCTTGCCATCATAGCCCTGATCATGCGCCGCAACCTGCATGAAACCGAGGACTTCATCGCGGCCAAAAAGGTGGTGCGACGCGAAAGCTCCCTGAAGGCTCTGCTCAACTATCCACGCGAGGTGCTGCTCGTCGTCGGCCTGACCATGGGCGGCACGACCGCCTTTTATACCTATACCACCTATATGCAGAAGTTCTTGAAGCTGTCGGTCGGGCTCAGCGATGCGCAAACCACCCTGGTGACCGGAGCCTCGCTGGTGTTTGCGCTTTTTCTGCAGCCAACCTATGGCGCGCTGTCGGACAAGATCGGCCGCAAAACCCTGCTGATCTGGTTTGGCGTGGGCGGCACGCTGTTCACGGTTCCGCTCCTCTACGCGCTGCAGGCCACCAACAGCGCGCTGGTTGCGTTCTTGCTGATCGCGGCCGCGTGGCTGATTGTTGCCGGCTATACCTCGATTAATGCGGTGGTCAAAGCCGAGCTGTTTCCGACCAAGGTGCGGGCAACGGGTGTGGGCTTGCCCTACGCGCTAACCGTGTCGATCTTCGGCGGCACCGCCGAATCGATCGCCTTGTGGTTCAAGTCGATTGGTCATGAAACCTGGTTCTACTACTACCTGACGGCCGTTATCGCCACCTCGTTGCTGGTTTATCTGACGATGCGTGACACCAAGCAGCACTCGGCGATGGGCCGGCATGAATAGCCGCTGGGAAGATTAGCCGATCGGCGAACCGCGGCGATTTTCGGGCAGACGCGCCACCGAGCGCTGCGCCTTCGCCTTGGTCCGGCCGCGGAAGCGATCAGCAGCTCGGGCCGGGCCGAAAGCTGTCCTCGATACGCTCGACAATGCGGTCAAAGACCTGGCGCTGATCCGACCGATAGATCATTGCGAAACTGTTGATGCGTTGGCCCCCGCAACTGAACATCGCCTTCTCATAGAAGATCTGCCCGTCTTTTTCGCCCGACAGGGCAAACCAGCTGCCGCCGAGGCGGCGGTAACCAATGCGATAGTCGGCGTAGGAATGGCGCGCGACGTAGCTTTGGTAGCTCGCTGGCGTGAATTGGCCCTCGTTGCGGAGCGTGCCGACCAGCAGGCGCGCATCGCCGTTTTTGGCAACGAACAGCTGTCCATCACCGGCTTCGGAGGTTCGCTCCACGGCAAAGACATGGCTTGGATACTGCAAACTAAAACCGTAGCGCGGGTTGCTATAGGTGTGCCAATCGTCCGCCATGGCAGCACCGGTCATCAACGCCAGCACCGCCAGCTGCTGTGCTGGTGGAGCGAGGCGTGAGAGGCGCAGTTTTCCAATTTTGTGCGGCATTGGCTGGTCGGTGTCCGTGCACCCCGAAGCTCAAGTGGAGCGAGCCTTCGCTGGCGATCGAGCAAACGGCCCGCAGACGCCATTTGCCCCTCGTGCAGAGGCGCCGGACGGAAAACGTCCGGCGCCCGCTGCGTACCTGCCTGCTTAGCGCTTCTCTTCCAGCACCAGTTGCACCTTGTCGCCTTGCGTATCAACGATGGCGAGGCGATTTTCTGCGGCGAAGAATTTGTGGTCCTTAAGCTTCGGAACTTGCTGGACCACGGTGTCGGGGAAGGTGCGAACGTTAGCCCCGCGGGGAACGGACGACCCTTCGGTCAGCGTCCCCAACCCGAGCGTCGAGCTACGGTCACCCTCAACCGAGCGTAGCACGATTGCCTTTTCTTCCTCCGTCAGCACCAGTGCGGTCTGGCTACCGCGGCTCTCGACGCCGGCCGTCCGCCCGGGCCCGGACGCCGTAATGACCTCGACGATCTCGTAGGTATTCGGGTCGACGATACAAATCTCGTCGTGGACGACGACGTATTGATAGCTCCGGTAGGCGGGAACGATCGAAATAATGGTCGCAGGGAGCGGGGCCAATCGGACCGAGCGCGGGACACGTGTCCCGACCGAGATTGAGATGTTGACGTTCGTGGCACGATTGAGGTTGCTCTCCTTAATGAGCGTCTGGTGCACATTGGTGCGTTGCTGCTCGGAAAGCTGCACCCGCTCGCCGGAGCCGGAGCGCTCGGTCGACTTTTGCTTTCCGCCGTCCTTGGGTTCTTTTTGTGCGTTGTCCCTGCCGGTGCGATCCTTCGCCTGCCCGGATTTTTCCTGCTCTTTGCCCGGAGCTTGGGCCGTGCCTTTGTCCTTCGACGGAGTTTGAGCGGTGCCCTTGCCCTCCTTTTCTCGGGGAGTGGTCTGAGCGCTGCCCTTCTTGTCTTGCTCCTTGGTCGGAGCTTGTGCGGTTCCCTTGCCGTTCTTCTCCTGGGTTTGGGCGCCCTTCTCCTTGCTCTGTTCCTTGCTTTGAGCGGCCTTTTCCTTGCCCTGCTCCTTGTGCTGCGCGCCCTTTTCCTTGCTGTCGCCGCGAGCCGAACCTTGCTCGCTCTTCGGTTCAGCCTTCCTCTGGCTGGTACCCTTTTGCGGCGAACCTTGCTCCTTGGTTTCGCTTTGCGTTTGTGCGGCTCCCGCCTTGTCGTCCGACTTTTGCTGCGCGATGGCAGGCACGGCGCACATCACGAGCGCGATCGCCGTGCCGGCTAGCAGGTTGTGGCGTTGCATCTTAGACTCTCCATTCCGTAGGAGGATTGCTGACTAGCTGGAGCAACGGCTAAGCACTCAAGTTGTTCCACTTTTGCCAGCCGCAACGGCCCGTTAGCGCGTGCGCGGAAGAACGCCCGGAGCAACGGCAACGCCCCTCGCCGCGCGCAGGAACGCGCACGACCGCACGCAGGAAAAAGTTCCTGCAGTTGCGAGGAACGATTAAAGAAAGTTCCGGGTCGCCAGGCGCAAAGCTATGGGGATGTGTGGCCCCCTAAAAATTGCATCGTCTTGCGCGCGGGCGATCAATAAGCCGAGACCACGCCATGCAATCGTCCGTACACGCCGTGGCGTGCCGCAAGGGCTGGCCACGATCAGGGGTGACCGCCGCAGGGGTCCTGGGGAGCGGCGGTCACGCTGGCTTAGCGGGCCGCTCTCAGATTGACCTTGCTCTCGGCAATCCTGGTCAATTTCTGGTCGGCAGCCTTTTCCTCGCCCAAGGTTTGTTCCAACAGCCGCGCCGCATCGTTGCGGCCAAGCTGCTTGGCCCAGGCGATCAAAGACCCATAGCGCGTGATCTCGTAGTGCTCGACGGCCTGGCCCGCGGCGATAATGGCCGCATCCAACACGGTCTTATCGTCGACTTCGCCCGTCACCTCTTCGGCTTCCTCGATAATGCCGTCGATCGCCGGGCAGTTCACCGATTTTGGCTTCTGGCCGAGCAACTGGAAGACCTGCTCCAAACGTTTGACGTGGCCCTTGGTCTCGCCAAGGTGCGCTTCCAGGCCTTGCTTGAGCTGTGCGTCGCTCGCCGTCTCGATCATCTCAGGCAGCGATTTCACGATCTTATTTTCGGCGTAGTAAATGTCCTGCAGGGTGTGCAGGAAGAGGTCGTCCATAGTTTCGATGTCTTTGCTAAAAAGTCCCATCTTGGTTTCCTGTAGGGGGTTGATGGCGGTGCGAGCATCGCGCGTTTTGCTGGCGGGGATATGGGGCTAAACGGCAGGGGCAAGTTGCAGTTCCAAAAGCAAAACCGGCCTCAGGTCAGCAACCGCATTGCCCCGGCAACTCGTAGGCAAGGAAGGAAACGCCCAACGAGGGCATGAGACCCACGCCAGGGTCGTTGGCCGCGGGCGCGAAAGTGCGCCCAAGCCGGCGCGGAACGCTGGCTATTCCGACGTCAGCGTATGGAAGATGACAGACAAGGTTGTCGCAAGAATGGGCGATCTCAACTAAGCCTACGACGGCGTGCTGAGTCGGGGGTGCGGGCTGGGGGCGACCGTGTCACATGACACCGTTAGGCGCCGAGCCGAGATACTGGAAAAGATCGAAGCGTGTACCGCCCGGATTAGGGTGACGCAGGCTCGCATCGATGCGCGCAAGGCAAACGGCCTCGAGGCGGGCATCGATGAAAAATGGATGGCGACCGAGCTCGACCTTCTCGGCATTCTCGTCGACGTCTTGAAAACGCTGAAGCCGAGCGGCGGCTCGGCGTGATCGCCGGCGGCACAGGATTGCACGCCGATGGACGCGCGAGGTTCCGCGCGCCCGTTTTGCGCGTGGCGATGGCGCACCCGTGCCTTTCGCCACGCCGACCTCAGATCCCCTTCAAGAATTCAATGAGGTCCTTTTTATCCGCGGCACTGAGGTTCAAGTTGAGGTGGCCGTCGTAGTGGTTGACGACGTCGAGAAGCGTGGCAAACCGGCCATCGTGATAAAAGCCGCCCTTCTGGTGGGTCCACAGGCCGGCCAGGGGTGCGGTGCGATACATGTGGGTGGGTGAGCGATCCGCTTGAAAGGCGTCGACGCCGATCTCGCTCGGGGCATGCAGATTGTTGCCGGGCTCGCTATAGAGTGGCGGCACGTGGCAGGTCGCGCACCTGGCCTTGCCATTGAACAACGTCTTGCCTCGCTCGAAGGCGGCTTGGTCAAACGATCCGGGCCGTGGCTTCGGCGCAGGGATCGACAGCTGGTAGATATGCAGCGCCGCCAGCTTGGATGTTGTGTGATCCGGTGAGCCGCGGGTGTTGAATGATCCACTCTTGGCGGCGACCGGGAATTGATCCTTGTCGCCAAGCCTCGCATCGAAAAACGTCCCGGCCCCGTGCATTTCGGTCGCCGCCACGTAGGCGTTCCAGTAGGGGACGGATCCAAACCCGGTCCAGGTGTGAAGATTGATACCCGCGAGGCCGAAGGCCGGCGGAATCAGCGTGCCGGCCTGTTTGCCGTCGGGACGCAATGCCTTGCCATCCTTGTCGAGTTCGGCGTCGAAGCGGCCCGGACCCCAACTTGCCAAAACCTTCTTTACGGTCTCGACATCGACGCCCAGCAAGTCGGTAAACGGCTTGAGGTTCGGCGACAGCGAGACGATGGCACCAACGTTAAGGTCGCGGTTGGCCCAGCCGTCGAGGCGCTTGCCAATTCCCGGGGCAAAGGAGTTGTCAACGGTGGAATGGCACAAGGCGCACTGGATACCCATGCCTTTTACGCTGCCGTCGCGGTTGAGAAGGGCCGTCACCCCTACGACGGCATTGAGCTTGAGGAGGGCGATGGTGGTTGCCGCGTCGTCAAGGTTCACCTTGCCCGCGGCAAGCCCCTTTTTCAAAGCCGACGGTAGCGCGTCGGCGTCGACCTTGAGGCCAACGGCAAGCGCCGTCTTCGGAGAAACGCCAGGGCCGACGCCGCCGTTTTTGGCGCCCGCGATCGCCTTGTGAAGCTGCAGCTGGTCACCCCAGAACGCCTCGCTGCCGAAGGTGTCGTAGCGAAAGATTTTGCGGCCCTTGCTAAGCATGGCCTCGGCGTAGCGATCGATCTCGGCGTCAAAGCCTTTGCGAGGGGCGGGGGCGGCGGAGGCCACCAGGGCCACAAACAAACCGCCGGCCGCAACGACAGCAAAACCGATTTTGCCTGATCGCATCGAACGTTCCTCCCATTTCCGGCCCACGCGCACGGGCCGCCGCCTGCCGGTGTCCCCGTTCGTTTAAGGCGTGTACCGGCGCCCCCTCAGCCGGCGGCCGGGGGCAATAGACCAAGGCGGTTCAGCACCTCGTCGGTTACGTTGAGGCAGCGAGCCCCTGCGAAGGGAAATACGTCCGTCAAGACAGGGGAGAGCTTTTCATCGAGAGAATGCCGCAACAATTTGCGTGCCCGGTGCAAGCGCGTCTTCACGGTCTCGGGGCGCAGCCCCAGGAAATCAGAGGTCTCTTCAATACTCATATCCTCGACATCGCGCATGACGAACACGACCCGGAAAATCTCCGGCAGCTCGTCGATGGCCTGTTCGATGAGCCGGCGGATCTCGTGCTGGGCCGCCGCGCGCTCGGGATCTTGGTTGGGGCTCATGGTCGGAAAGGGAATGACTTGGGCGCCGTTGCTTTGCGGCAAATCAAGAACCGATAAATCCACCGTCGGGCGCCGGCGCCGCAGGCGACCAAGGGCCTCGTTGAGGGTGATGCGCGTAAGCCAAGTGGCCAGGCTCGACTCGGCCCGGAATTTGGCAAGGTTACCGAAAGCGAGAACATAGGCCTCCTGCACCACGTCTTCGGCTTCGCTGTCGTCGTGGACGACACTGCGGGCCACACGGTAGAGCCGCCGGTTGTGACGCTGCATAATCGTCCGGAAGGCCTCGCCGTCCCTCTCCAGAGCCAAGCGCACGAGTTCCGCATCGCTGAGAGCCTGCAAATCGCCGCCGCGTCGATACTCAAGCCTGGACATGGCGTCTTCCCTGGTTCTCGTTGGCCATTTGATGTGCCATCGCCCAAAAGGTTCCCGAACCCGCCCTGCGACCGGACCCGGCCACAGCTGTGGGTTGGACCCCGGGATAGCCTCTCCCCGGCCCGCCGCAAAATAACACTGCCAGCCTCGCAAATCCGAAGGGCATCTCGCTGAGGGAGAGAGGCGGCGCCTTGCGGCGGGATCTTGTTGCCGCTGCTGCAGGTCGCGGGGCTCGAGGCCTGGGGGCAGGCTCGCCGGTTGGGTGCCAACAGACGTTTTGCGGGCAATGGCGCCGGCCCGGCTGGCAGACCACCGCGGCGGCCGCCACGGCCCGGGGCGCACCTCTGCCATGTCAAGGCGCAACGGCAATTGCCGCGCGCAATCCTGGACCTGCGGACCCGAATTGCCGTACCGTCGGTCAAAGGTCGCAAAGGTGACCCAGGCAATCGGTGCAGCGAGGAACGCTCATGCAACGCAACAACTTACTGTCACGCCGTCGCCTGCTGCAGGGCGCCGGCGCGACCGCGATCGGCGCATTTCCGGCGATTTCCTATGGCCAGGCCGAAGTCATCAAGATCGGCCACCTGACGCCGCGCACCGGCTTTCTCGGCACCCTCGGGGAGTTCGCCGTGCAGGCGGCGGATCTTGCCGTTGAGGAGATCAATGCCGGCGGTGGAGTGATGGGGCGCAGAATCGACCTCATCAAGGAGGATTCGGTCAACCCGCAAACCGCCTCGACCAAGGCCGAGCGCATGGTGGAACGCGACAAGGTGGCCTGCATTGTCGGGGAAATCTCCTCCGCCTCCGGCCTCACCATTTCGCAGGTTGCCGACCGCACCAAGACCTTGTTCGTCAACACCGGTTGCAATTCCGACGAGCTCAGGGGCAAGGGCTGCAAAAAGTTTATGGCCCACGTCGAGTCCGCCAATTCCATGTATGTGAAGACGGTGGGGCGGGCGCTGCTCGCCAACAATCTCGTCAAGGGCAAAAAGTGGTTCTCGCTTACCGCCGATTATGCCTTCGGCCATGATCTGCTGCGCGTCGCCAAGCGCTTTATGGAAAGCAATGGCGGGCAATTCGCATCCGACAAACTGGTGCCCACCGATGCCACCGACTTCTCGGCCCTGCTGCTCGAGATCCGCAGCGCCAAGCCCGACCTGGTGGTGTCGAACCTGGCGGGTCTGCAGATCACCAATTTTCTCAAGCAGTACTCGGAGTTCGGCCTCGACTTTCCGGTCGCGGGCTTTGGCTTCGACACCGCGGTGGCCTGGGGCGCCGGCAAGGGCAACTTCTTCGGCACCTGGCCATTGGTGTGGCATCACCTGATCGACACGCCAGGCTCCAAGGCGTTCGTGGCCGCATTCAGCAAAAAGTACAACCGACCCCCCGAGAACCAGGCTTGGGGCGATTATATGGCCCTGAAAATCCTGGCCCAATCGATGAACGAAGCGAAATCGACTGAGGCGGCAAAGCTGGTCGAGTACTGGGAGAAGGGTGCGAAGTTCGATCTGCTCAAAACGCGACCGGGCTATTTCCGGGCCTGGGATCACCAGCTGATGCACGAAATGTACGCGGTCGAGGCGCTGAAGGCCTCCGAGCTGAAAAACCAATGGGATATTTACCGGCCGAGCCCAGCCATACCCGCCGCGAACGAGGAGCTGGAGGCCATCGCTCCGACGAAGGAAGAGAACGCCTGCACCTTCGCCTGATCGGCTGAGCGCAAGGGGGAGGCGCTCAATAGCGCCTCCCAGTCGCGATGGGTGTGGAGAAGCCGGAGTGCAGTCAGTACTCTTTCTGCAGCACGTTCTGAACGGCCTGCTGGCCGGCACATACTATCTGCTGATTGCGCTCGGATTGTCCCTGATCTTTTCCCTCGGGGGCATCGTCAATCTTGCCCACGGCGCCTTCTATGCGATCGGTGCCTACCTGACGGTGGTGTTGTCGCCGACGATCGGCTTTGGCGGCTCGATCGTGGTCTCACCGGCGCTGGTTGGCCTATTGGGCGTGATCATCGAGCGCACGCTGTTTCGCCGCTTCTACAAGGCCGATCCAAGTCTGTCCTTGATCCTCACCTTTGGCCTGGCCATGGTCGCCGAGCAGGTCTTGCGCATGATCTTCGGCGCGCCGCCCCTGTCCTTTTCCATTCCCTCTGAACTGCGCGGCCAACTTTTCGTCGGGGGCTTCATTTATCCCTACTACCGCGTGCTTGTGCTGCTGGTCGCGGCGGCCTGCGTTGGTGGCCTGTGGTTCCTGCTGCAGCGCACCGCCTTTGGGCGCGTGGTGCGCGCAGGCGTGCAGAGCCCGGACATGGTCGGCGCCCTTGGCATCTCGCTTGAGCCTTACATGATGGCGGTCGCCTTCCTCGGTGTTGGGCTCGCCGGTCTCGCCGGTGTCATGCTGGCACCGATCTTCTCAATCCATCCCGCGATGGGAAATGAGATCATAACGGCAGCTTTCGTGGTGGTGGTGATCGGCGGCCTTGGCTCCTTCTGGGGTGTTGTCGTCGCCGCCATGATCGTTGGTCTGGTGAAGGGACTGGTGGTTGCCTTCGGCTATCCGCAGTTCTCCGAGGCGGCCATGTATCTGCTCATGCTGTTGGTGCTTCTGGTGCGCCCGCGCGGCCTCTTCGGCGAGCGCATCCAGCGGTTCGAATGAGGCGTGCAAAATGCCGCAAGCACGCGACCTGTTGATTGCCGCCGCCGCCCTGGTGCTTTTGCCGTTCGCACTCACCTCGCTGGGGCTCGGCATCACCTCGGCCACCGAGGTCGTGGTTTTCGCCATTGCCTGTACGGCGCTCAACGTCTTGGTGGGCTACACCGGGCTGACCTCCTTCGGTCACGGCGCCTGGTTCGGATTGGCCGCCTATGCGGCCGGCTTGGCGCAGCTCAAGCTGTTTCCGGGCGCGATCGTGCTGCCGATCCTGGTGGCGGTGGCCGTGGTGGCAGCCATAGCGCTGGTCTTCGGCTATGTCATTCTGCGACGGCGCGGCGTTTATTTTTCGCTGCTGACGCTCGCCCTGGCGGCAATGCTCTATACCATTGCCTTCCGATGGACCGAGGTGACCGGCGGCGAAAATGGTCTGGGCGGCATCACCCGACCGACGCTTGCCGGGGTTTCCCTCGACAGCTCGCTGGCCTTTTATGTACTGGTCGCCACGGTGGGTTTTGCCCTCGTCTACCTGCTGTGGCGTTTTCATCGCTCGCCGGTGGGACACGTCCTGGTGGCGATCCGCGAGAACGAGACGCGCGCTCGATTCATTGGCTATCAGGCCAATCAGTACAAGCTCTTGGCTTTCGTGGTTTCGGCGACGGTCACGGGCCTGGCCGGTACGCTGCTGCTCTTCAACAATCGCATGACCTCCGCCGACCCGATTTCGGTGGCCTTCTCCGGGGAATTGCTGGCGATGGTCATCATCGGGGGCATGCGCTCCTTCCTTGGACCCGCGCTCGGTGCCCTCTTTTTTGTAATCTTTCGCGACTATCTCTCCAGCAGCACCGAAAACTGGCTGCTTTACTTCGGCCTGTTGTTTGTCGCCTTCATCGTGTTTTCGCCGACGGGGCTCGTCGGCTTGGGCGAGCGGCTTTGGGCGCCGTTTGCCGCCAAGAGGGTGGAAGAGGCCGCCATGGCTGGCCGGCAGGCCGGCAGCGTCGAGCTCCCGGGCTTCCTGCAGCCGCAAGCGCACCGGCAGGGTGCGATTTTGACGGTCGAGGGAATTTCCAAAAGCTTTGGTGGCATCAAAGCCGTCCAGGGCGCGAGCTTCCGCGTCAAGGATCGCAGCCTGCATGCCCTGATTGGACCGAACGGTGCCGGCAAGACCACGGCCTTCAATGTGATCTCGGGCATGTATCCCCCGGATGCGGGCAAGGTCGTGCTCGAGGAGCGCTCGGTTGGCGGACTGTCCCCCGGCGCCGTCACCCAGGCCGGTATCGGTCGATCCTTCCAAATTACCAATCTCTTCCCGGCTTTGACGGTGCTCGAAAACGTGCGCCTCGCCGTGCAATCGCGTGATCGGCAGCGCTTCAACTTTTGGACGGCGGCCGAGAGCCTCAGTCAGGTCAACAGCGAAACGGCGGCCATGATCCGCACCATGGGTCTCGCCGGCATCGAGCGGGTGGAGGCCGGATCGCTATCTTATGGCGGCCAACGACTGCTCGATATGGCGCTGGCGCTTGCAACCAAGCCGCGGGTGCTTCTGCTCGATGAGCCGCTGGCGGGGCTGGCCGCCGCCGAACGCGAGCGCATTGGGCGGCTGATCAAGCAGATCTCGACCGACATCCCGGTTTTGCTGGTGGAGCACGACATCGACCGCGTGTTCCAGCTGGCCGATGCGGTCACCGTGATGCACGACGGCCAGGTCTTGATCGACGGCACCGTCGAGGACGCCCGCTCGTCCGCCAAAGTGCAAGAGGTTTATATCGGCTCGGGCAGCCACGCGCTTGCCGGCAAGGCCCGGCCATCCGCGGCCCAGCCCCAGGCATTGCTGGTTCTCGACGGCATCAACACCTTTTACGGCAAGAGCCATATTTTGCACGACGTTGGCTTTGCCGTGCACGAAAAGGAGATCGTGGCCCTGCTCGGGCGCAATGGTGCGGGAAAGTCGACGCTGCTCAAGACCATCGTCGGCATCGCGCCGCCGGCCACGGGCAGCATTCTGCTGGGGGGCGAAGAGCTCGCGCGCCGCCCCGCGGCCGAAATCACCCGCCGCGGTATTTCCTATGTGCCGCAGGGGCGTGGGTTGTTTGCGGGAATGAGCGTGGCGGAGAACATGGAGCTTGGTCGCCTGCGCCGACGCAATCAGGCCGGCAGCTACTGGGACGAAGACAAGATCTTCGCCTTTTTCCCGCGCATTAAGGAGCGCTGGCGCTCGCCCGCCGACTATCTTTCCGGCGGCGAGCAGCAAATGGTGGCGGTCGCGCGCGCTCTTTCGGGGGATACGCGCGTGCTGTTGCTCGACGAGCCGTTCGAGGGCCTGGCGCCGGCCATCATCGAGGAGTTGTTTGAGGCATTCGACAAGCTCCGGCAGGAGATCTCGATCGTGATCGTCGATCACCATCTCGATCTCGCCCTGGCGCTGTCGGATCGCACCGTTGCGCTCGAGCGCGGCCAGATCATTCACGTTGGGCCCTCCAAAGCCCTCTCGGAGGACCTCGACCTGCGCCGCAAGGTGTTGTGGCTCTAAGCGCCGCTCGGCATCGCGCCGGTTGAAACGCGGCGGGGCTGTGCCATGTTGGCTGAGGCGGAGGCGCTGGGCGGGGTGCGCTCACCGCAGCCAGGTTGAGGATAAAGGACATGCGCGACCCCCGAGCCCTGTTGAGCACCGAGCAGCTGGCCGCCTCTCTCGGCGAGCCCAATCTCAGGATCTATGATTGCACCACCTATCTCGAACCCGCGGCCGCCGACAGTGACCAGCCTTATCGCGTGGTCCCCGGTCACCGCAGCTTTGAGGAGGGCCATATCCCCGGGGCGGGATTTCTCGACTTGCAAGGCGAGTTTTCCGATCACACGACGCGGCTTCGCTTCATGATGCCGGCAACGGCCGCGCTCGAAGCCGCCTTCGGCCGGCATGGCATCGGGGCTGGGACGCGGGTCGTGCTCTACAGCCTCGGCACGAGCATGTGGGCCACGCGCTTTTGGTGGATGCTCAAATCGCTGGGATTTGACCACGCTTCGGTTCTGGACGGCGGCTTCGACAAATGGAAAGCGGAAGGGCGCGCCGTCGAGCGGGGAGCGGCGACGGGCTATGCCGCCGCCACGTTTACGGCGGCGCCACGTCCGGGCTATTTCAGCGACCGGCGCGCCGTCGCGGCCGCGCTCGGCAGTTCTACAAAAATCGTCAATGCGCTTGGGCCGCAATTCCACAAGGGCTTGGAGCCGAGCCGCTATGGCCGGCCGGGGCGCATCCCCGGCAGCGTCAACGTTCCCGCCGCGAGCCTCGTCGGCCCGGACAAGACCTTCACAAGCCTCGCCGATGCGGCGGCCAAATTCTCGGCGCAAGGCCTCAGCCAGGACGAGGCCATCATCTGCTACTGCGGTGGCGGTATTTCGGCCACCGTTGACCTGTTCTTGCTCTACCAGTTGGGCTACGACCAGCTGTCGCTCTATGACGGGTCGATGGGCGAGTGGGCGCGCGACCCGTCCCTGCCGATCGAAACCGATTGAGGCGGCCAATGTGCTGCTGCGTGCGCCTGCCACGCAGGCGCTTGCGGCGCCGATGCGCCCCGTGCGCTGTTGGCAAACGTTTGGCCGTGCGATCGGTTACGGCACGAGGCGTTTGCGCATGAGCAACTCGGCATCGCCGTCGCGCATCAGCCCATCGAGGGTTGCGGCAAGCGTGTAGCCGTGCGCTTGGTAGAAGCGTTGGGCGGCGACATTGAAACCGCTGACGCAAAGCCAAACATTGCGGAACGGCCCCCGCGCCTCGCCTTCGTACCAGGCCAGAATTTTGCCGCCGATGCCGAGGTTCTGGTAGGCCGGCAGCACCGCCAGCATTTGCAGGTAGGGGCCGGACAACCAGGGACAGACCACAACGATGGCGCCTGCGAGCTCAGCCTCGCATTCGACTTGAAACCGGTAGATCCCATCGGTGCTGGTCTTGAGCGCGGTGGCAATCTTTTGGCCGTCAAAACCGTAGTGCGCCCACGGCCCGAAGGCGGCCGTCGCCGGACCAAGCACGTCCGCCGCGGCCGTGGTGAACCGGCCCAACGCCAAACTGCGACCGTCGGACAGGGGGCGCAGGAGATAGCGTTCAGCGCGGAAGGGAGGGCCCGGCTCGGACATGCGTTGTGGTTTCCCAGGACGGGGAGGCGGTTGGCGAGGGACCCTTTGGGAAATCGTACCTGTCGGTATCGCCGGGATGCGCGTCATAGCACGTCTGGGCCAGCACGGGCTTGCCTGCGCTCAGGAGCTCGGAGACCGTGACGAAGGAGTAGCCCTTGGCGCGAAGGGCCGGAATTGCCAGTGGCAAGGCTTCACCCGTGTGGTAGCCGCGTCCATTGGCGTGCGAAACGACAATGGAGCCCGGTCGGGCGTTGCGGATCATGGCGTCGGCAATCGCCCGTGCGGAGCGATAGGGGGAAGGGTCTCCGGTGGCGACATCCCATTGGATGGCGATCAGGCCGGCCCCCGCGACGGCCGCAAGGCTCTCCGGGCTGCACGCCCCGAATGGAAAGCGAAACAGGTTCGGACGGTCAGGGATGCTTGCGAATGCCGACCGCAGCGGCGCCGCACACTGGGCCTGGCTCAACTCGGAGCGGATGCTGGTATAGACGGCGGAGGGCGCGAGGATCTCCTTTTGCAATTCCAAGCCGCCCATCAGGCGGGTGTTGCGATGCGCCCAGCCATGCGTACCGATCTCAAACAGCGGGTCGCTCAAGAGCTGCTGGGTGCGCGCCTTGTGCGAAGCCATCCAATGACCGCCGGCGAAAAACGTGGCCTTGACCTGTTGCGACCTGAGATAGTCGACAATGCCGCCGTCGTAGCCGGCGGTTTCGCCGGAGGTTTCGCAAAGATCAAAGGTGAGGGCGATCAGCTTTTGGCCGGGCGGCAGCAGCACCCGGCGAACCGTACCTGCGGCGGGCAGGGCAGCCTCCGGACTGAGCCCTGCAATGTCGGGAACGCGCATTTGCCGACTGGCACGGACGACCAATTCCTCGCCGGGTTTGGCCGCAAGCGCGGCCGGTTGCCAGCACGCCGCCTGCAGGGCTGCGCGTTCCCCCGCCAGGATCGGCGCCGGCGAAGCGCTTTCCAGGATGACCGACAGCAGGGCAATCCGGACGAGGGTATTCATTGTCATGGCGGCGCAATACCGGATCGACCGTCCGGGGTCCAGTCTGCCGTGACGGCGGGGGCGGCCGAGGTCTCGCCACTGTGCCTGGCAATACGGTAACAACTTGGCGAGGCCCGCATTTTTTGGGGCCCCCCAGCGCGCTGACCCGCAGCGCGAGGCGAGAACGGATCGACGGCAGCGCAGCGTTCGCGGGGGCCGGTCAATTTTGCGACATCTTTATTGCGGCAGAGCCGCCGGCGATCCGCCCGGCGTGCGAACTTGACCAACGGTGTCGCCAACGCGCAACAACCCGCAGCGTTGAGGAGGGAATGCCGGGCCGGCCGCGGCGTCACGAGGGCCGCGTGCTGTCCCCCCGGCGCGCGCGAGCCTGCCCGCCGGTTTCGGCTGCCGGATCCCCTGCTGGCCACCGCACCGACGTCCAACGCGATCGCCACAACACCCATGCGGCCTTGTTTATCGCCAAAAGCCCTGCGCCGTTGCGCCGGATCGCATTGGCCCCGCAGTCCGATCACCAGGCTTATGAGAGCGGCGGGTCGTGCGCGCTAAGCTCACGACTTTGGCGGCGTCGCCTCGGGCGACAAAAGGGCGATGCAAGCTTGAGGGGTGCGGCGACGAGGCGACCCGCTGGCGCGGGGGGCACTGGGGATAAGGCCCCGGCAGATACTACGCGTCAAGCGGCGACCCAACGGGCGTAGGGTTTACAAATCTGCCGAGGCCAGCGCTCTGACGTGTGTCCGATACGTCAGCGCCTAGAGACTGTGTGAGCTTTGGGGGTCAGCCTGTCCATCGGGACGACCGTGTAGACGTCGCCCCGAAGCGCCTCAACGGCGAGGAGGTGACACCATGACGTTGGTGGCGCGGAGAGGCGAGGCATGTTGGTGGAACCACCAGGCGCGCCTCCTCACTAACACCTACGATGCTGACGCGCCACGGCGCGCAGCCGGGCATGGGGAATTGTTGATATGTTGCTACAAGTTAGCGGTGCACGGGACGTGGTCGGGTCCCGCGACGGTGCCGCGCGCGCTGCGCCCTTACGCGCATTTGATTTGCCGTGAGCGCGGCGCGGTCTCAGTGTTTGCCCGCGGCATTCATGTTTTGTTTGATCCTTTCCTGGCTGAAGCGACCCGCCTCGGCGGCATCTCGTGTTGGGGCATGGCATGTTTGACGAACTGGTCGAAGTCCTCGGCAAATTCCCAAGTGTGGTGGTGGAGCACCGCCACGTCGGCGTTGCCCGTCATATTTTCAGTGCCGGCCAGCGGAGCGGCGAGGGCCTCGAGCCTGTTCTCGGCGATGGTGCGCTCAGCACGGACCACGCCCGCCATCTGGTGCAACAGGCGATCCATGGGGCGCCGTTCGCCATCGATGATCTCGGTCGAGTGGAAGTGCTGTTCGATCACCGGCGCAGCTACGCGCAAGCAATGCTGGTTTCTGATCGGGTCGAGGAGGGCAACGATGCCCTCCTTCTCGGCAACGGCACGCCGCTGTGTGTGCGGCACAGCACACGCGTGGGCGTCGTTCTCAACGGCGGCAAGCCGGAGCAAGGCGACCACGTGCCCGCCATTATTGGGCTGGCGCTGGATCAGCTTGACGTCGTGTTTTGCGGGCATCTGCACGAACGCCTCGAACGCAAGGTGGTCATTGCTACGCAAAGGGCCATGCGCCGGCGCCAGCAGGAACATCCGGCCGTGCAGCAGCTCAAGCACTGCATCGGACGCCTCGCGCTGGCGGCGCCCTGAGGCGGCAACGACCATTGAGCGGTCTCAGCCATGCGGTTGGCGGCACCAGGTCCCTCAACCCGGGGGTGCCAGCCGTGGCGGCCGAGCGTGATCGCCGAGCGCCGCTGTCGCCGCGGCCTATTGGTCGCGTTGCTCCAGGAAATCGCGTAGCGCGGCGGTCTCTTGCGTCATGCCGAAGTCGTAGGCGCCCTTCGGCAGCCGATGCGCGATTCCCTTGTGGCAGTCGATACAGGTCTTCTGGCCGCTAAAGAGCGAGCGTTGGTGGGCGCCGGCGGCGCGTTGGCTTTGCCTGGCGATATCCATCGAGGCCGCGCCATGGCAGTTGCGGCATTCAAGCGAGTCATTGGCCCGCAACCGCTCCCACTCGTGGGAGGCCAGCTCAAAGCGTTTGTCGACAAATTTTTCGCGCGTACTGATGGAGCCGAACAGCTTGCCCCAGACTTCTTTCGAGGCCTGGATCTTGCGGGCGATCTTGTGGGTCCACGCATGCGGCACGTGACAGTCGGGGCAGGTGGCGCGTACGCCCGAGCGGTTCGAATAGTGGATGGTGGTTTTCAGTTCCTGAAACACATTGTCCCGCATCTCGTGGCAGCTGACGCAGAACGTCTCGGTGTTGGTCGCTTCCAGCGCGGTATTGAAAGCGCCCCAGAAGGCGATGCCGGCCAGAAAGCCGCCGATGCTGAGAAAGCCGAGGCTCAGGGTCTGGCTTGGGGAGATCAAGATCTGCCAATAGTCGGCCAACTGCCGGCGCAGCGGACCCGTCCGCTGCCATAGCCGCGTCGTCGAGGTGCCGATGCTACGTGCGCCGGCCCGCAAGGAAGCCGCAAGCGTTGCGCGATTGTGGCTCTGCAGCTCATTTTCGGGCGGGCGGCGCGGCGTTAAGGAGCGTATCGATATCGACAAAGCGATTGCCGACCGGTGGTTTGACCGGCGACTGCGGGACATGGCATTGCACGCAGAAGTATCGCCGCGGCGAGACACTGGCCAAAAACTGGCCGTCGCGATCCATGAAATGAGTGATGCTCACCATCGGCGCCTGTGATTCGCCCGTGCGCGCGCGTGCGTGACAGGACAGGCACTGATTGACGTTGCCGTCGAGTTGATAAGCCTCGATGGTGTGCGGGATCACCGGCGGCTGTTCGGGGTAATTGCGCATCTCGCGGATGTCGGTATTTGCCTGCGGCAGTAGGCGGGGGGCCGGCCCTTCGATGGGCAGCGGCGTGTTGCCGCGCAAGTTGGAGTGCAAACCGCCGGGCCCGCTTTGGCCGCTGGCCATCGTGCCCAGGCCGAGCGCCGCGGCGCCGGCTAGCGCGAGCAACAGGTACTTGCGGGCGATGGGCATGCGTCAGACCTTCTCGATCCTGACCGCGCACTTCTTGAAATCGGTTTGCAGCGAGATCGGGTCGGTGGCGTCGAGCGTCAGCTTGTTAATGAGCTCGCTTTCGTCGAACCAGGGAACGAAGACCACGCCCCGTGGCGGCCGGTTGCGCCCCTTGGTCTCGGCCCGGGTGCGAATATAGCCTCGTCGCGACACCAGCTTGATTTCTTCGCCGCGCCAGATCTGCAAGTCCTTGGCATCGTCAGGGTGCAGGTAGCAGAGCGCATTGGGTACCGCCCTGTACAATTCCGGAACGCGCCGGGTCATCG
Source organism: Hyphomicrobiaceae bacterium (assembly GCA_035714005.1). Classification (GTDB taxonomy): domain Bacteria; phylum Pseudomonadota; class Alphaproteobacteria; order Rhizobiales; family Hyphomicrobiaceae; genus AWTP1-13. The sequence goes on along the minus strand of DASTMQ010000082.1, from coordinate 2,758 downwards.
ATCCGGAATGCCAATGCTCCAACACGCGCCCGGTCGTGAGCCAAAGTGGATAGTCCTTATCGGGGCTCTCCGGCGGAGGTTCGTAGGGGAGGGCAAAGATGCGCGCTTTGCCGTCGCCAAAGCCGTAGAATTCATAGCCCTTGCCGGCCTTGACGTAGGGATCATGGCCCTCCCGAAAGCGCCAGCGCGTTTCCTGACCGTTGACGACCGGCCAGCGCAAGCCGCGCACACGGTGGTAGGCGTCGAAGGCTGCCAGATCGTGACCGTGGCCGCGGCCAAAGGATGCGTATTCCTCAAATAGGCCCTTCTGCACGTAGAAGCCAAAGTGGTTGGCTTCGGCGTTGGCGTATCCGGGCTCGATATCCTTGAGGGGAAACCTGTCGACCTGGCCGTTTTTGAAGAGCACGTCGTAGAGGGACTTGCCGCGGTACTGCGGCTTGTTGGCGATCAATTCCTGCGGCCAAACCTCCTCGACCTTGAAGCGCTTTGAGAATTCCAGCAACTGCCATAGATCTGATCGCGCCTGCCCGGGCGGTTCGACAAGCTGATGCCAGAAATGCGTGCGCCGTTCGGCATTGCCATAGGCCCCTTCCTTCTCCACCCACATCGCCGCGGGCAGGACCAGATCGGCGCCGAGCGCGGTCACCGTTGGGTAGACATCGGAGACGACCACGAAGGCTTCGGGGTTACGGTAACCGGGCAGGCCTTCCTGATCGATATTGGCGCCTGCCTGCAGGTTGTTGTTCACCTGCACCCAATAGGCATTGAGCTTGCCGTCCTTCAGCATCCGGTTCTGCCGGACGGCGTCAAACCCCGGTTTGTCGGCGATGGTGCCCTCGGGCAGCTGCCAGATCTTTTCCGCCTTGGCGCGGTGCTCGGGGTTGGTGACGACCATGTCGGCGGGCAGGCGGTGGGAAAAAGTGCCAACCTCGCGGGCCGTGCCGCACGCCGATGGCTGTCCGGTTAGCGAGAACGGGCTGTTGCCCGGTTCGGAAATCTTGCCGGTCAGCAAATGCAGGTTGTAGACGAGATTGTTGGCCCACACTCCGCGCGTGTGTTGATTGAAGCCCATGGTCCACAAACTCATGACCTTGGTGCTTGGCTCGGCGTAGAGTTCGGCCAATGCTTCGATGCGATTGAGCGGCACGCCGGATTCATCGGCGGCTCGCTGCAGCGGATAGGCCGAGACGAAGGCGGCAAACTGATCGAAGCTGATATCGCTCGCCGCACCGGCATTGTCCTTGCCGGTCGCCTGCTGCTGCAGGGGGTGCTCGGGTCGCAGACCGTAACCGATATCGGCCTGGCCCTGCTTGAACACCGTGTGCTTGGCGACGAACTCCTTGTTGACGCGATTGGTCTTGATGATGTGATTGGCGATGGCATTGAGAATAATGCGGTCGGTTTGTGGCTTGAACACCAGACCGATGTCGGCCAGCTCGAATGAGCGGTGCTCGAACGTGGACAGCACGGCCACTTTGACATGCGGGAAGGAAAGCCGCCGATCCGTGATGCGCGACCACAGGATCGGATGCATCTCCGCCATGTTCGAGCCCCACAGCACAAAGGCGTCGGCTGCCTCGAAGTCATCGTAGCAACCCATCGGCTCGTCGATGCCGAAGCTGCGCATAAAGCCGGCGGCCGCCGAAGCCATGCAGTGGCGCGCGTTGGGGTCGAGGTTGTTCGTGCGGAAGCCGCCCTTGAAGAGCTTGGCAGCGGCATAGCCTTCCCAAATCGTCCATTGCCCCGAGCCGAACATTCCGACCGCGGAGGGTCCGCCCTTTTTGAGGGCGGCGCGAAACTTTTCGGCCATGATCGTGAAGGCTTCGTCCCAGGACACGGGCGTGAAGTCGCCCGCCTTGTCGAAGACGCCGTTCCTCTTGCGCAGCAGGGGCTGGGTCAGGCGATCCTCGCCATACATGATCTTGGAAAGAAAGTAACCCTTGACGCAATTGAGGCCGCGGTTGACTTCGGCCTTGGCGTCGCCATGGGTGGCCACCACGCGCCCATCTTTGGTGGCCACCAGGACGCCGCAGCCGGTGCCGCAAAACCGACACGGCGCCTTGTTCCAGGTCAGCTCGCTTTGGCTACGCTCCGTGACAAGTTGGGCGACGGCGGGGGCCGGCAGTCCTGCCGCCGCTGCCGCCGCAAGCGCGGCCTGCGTTTTCAGGAGTTGGCGACGGTTGATCGCAGGGGCGGTCATGCGTGACCTCAAACGCTGTCCGGCTCGGTATCGCTGGCTTGGAAGACCATGGCCGCAGCGATGACGTGGGGCAGTCCGGCAATGGCATTGACCTTGGCGCCGATTGCCCCCTGGCTTTCTTCTTCGATCACCACAATCAGCTTGCCGTTCGGGTCCTGGGCATGAATTTCGCAGTTGCCAAGGTCCAGGACGGCTGCCGCGACGGCGGCCAAGTGTTGCGGCCGGGCGCTGACGAGAAGGCTCACAATTTCGACCTGGCGTCTGCCGGGGGCCTCGCGGCTCGGCCGGTCAGGCTTGCCGTCGAAAGACAGAAGGGCGCGGCGGCTTATGGTCATGTCGAGCCTCGCATGTCGAACCTCACTGGCCATCTAGCGGGGGACGATACCCGGCGCTCGCGCCGCCTTTGGCGGCGGACCCGGTGGCCCACTGACCATTTGATAGAGCCAAATGCCAAGGCCATAGGCCCCGACCGTCGCAATCGCCAGGACAGGCGCCAGAACCAGGGTTACGACCACAAACACGGTCAGTTCCTGTTTGCGTCGAGACAGCGGGGCCGAG
>DASTMQ010000081.1:0-1526 GCA_035714005.1 Hyphomicrobiaceae bacterium | reverse complement strand
GTTGACGGCGACGGCGATGCGCTTGGCCGTGGTGAAGTCGGGATTGCGCAGCGACAGCCGCAGGCGGCCGAGCGAGTTGAGGGCAAAATCGATCTCGCGCTCGATGATGGCGCCGTTCGGCATGCGGCCGACGGTCGGCACACCCTTCGTGACCTTGGCGGCCTGGCCTTCGGCCTGGAAGCCGCCGATGGCGAGCGAGCCCTGCGCCACGGCGTAGACGTTGCCGTCGGCGCCGAGCAGCGGCGTGACCAGAAGCGTGCCGCCTTCGAGGCTCTTGGCGTCGCCCATGGCGGAGGCGGTGACGTCGATGCGGGTGCCCTGGGTGGCGAACGGCGGCAGGTTGGCGGTGACCATGACGGCGGCGACATTGCCGGTGCGAATCTGCTGGCCGCGGATGTTGACGCCGAGCCGTTCCAGCATGGCTTGGAGCGACTGCTTGGTGAACGGCGTGTTGTTGAGCGTATCGCCGGTGCCGTTCAGCCCGACCACGAGGCCGTAGCCGATCAGCTGGTTCTGGCGGATGCCCTCGATATTGGCGAGGTCCTTGATGCGTGAGGTAGCCGCCGCCGTGGATACGGCGCAGCCAAGCATCGCCAGCGCGGCGAGCGCGATTTTCAGCGTCCCTCTCATCTCTTGCTCCCCAAGAGTCGGACACCAACTGGGATGCCAGGACCGTGCCAAAGTATGGTTCCCCGCTAAGGCATTGATGAATTTGAGGATTGCTGTCGGGCGCCGCCGGCTTCGGCGAGCAGGGTCTGCCGCCGCGCGGCAAGAATTGCCGGCAGGTTTTACCGGCCGTTAACCATAAGCCGACACGTTATACATATGCGTATCACTGGACCGAACGGTACTGCCCTGGCCACCGCCCCCGCGGTGGCGCGGCGTTCCGCTGGCGGAACCTTCAGCGTCGGTGAGGGCGGGGCCGCGCCGGCGCCCAGCCCGGCGGTGGCGCTGCGCACCATCGGCGGCATCGATGCGCTGATCGCGCTGCAAGGCATCGAGGATCCTGTCGAGCGCCGCCGCCGCGCGGTGAAGAACGGCCGCCGCGCCCTCGACGCGCTCGACGAGGTCAAGCTTGGCCTGCTCGGCGGCAGCCTCGATCCGGCCACCATGCTACGGCTCAAGTCGGTGGCGGCGGACCTGAAGGAAGGCTCCGGCGACGAGCGGCTCGATGCGGTGATGGCCGAGATCGACCTGCGGGTCGCGGTCGAACTCGCCAAAGCCGGCATCAGCTAGCGCTGGCATGCCAGCCGCCTTGTTGTTGGACGCTAGCTAAATCGGCCTTTTTTAACAATGTGGCAGGGTCATGTTGCGCTGCAAACAAGCGGTGTAAGCACGCTCGTTTTTTCCTCAGCCGGCACGCTTCATTTTTATTGTCACTGTCATGGACGCTCGATATATAGGCCAGCCTCTTGGGGAGGCCCTTGCACAGTTGCGTGCGCGGAGTGAGGGCAGATGCAGCAGTCGGCTAAAAGCAAGAATGGTCGATCCGACGAAAAGTTCTATAAGAACGGCAATGGCAAGAG
>DASTMQ010000080.1:0-3090 GCA_035714005.1 Hyphomicrobiaceae bacterium | reverse complement strand
CGGGACGGGCGGTGTCCGCCGCGGCGGGAGAGCCCTACCAGGCGCGGCTGCTGGCGCTGCCCCCGTTCCTGCTGGGGCCCGCGCCCGAAGGCGTCACCGCCGCCGACGTGGCCGCCGGGCTGGCCCTGACCGAGCATTTCCTGCTGGCGCGCGTGCTGCGGCCCCGCGACCTCGCCATGCCCGAAGCCAGAAACCGCTTGTTGTCTTACCTTCGGCCGAATGTGTAGCTATCGAGCCCGGTCGCCTTAACCTGCCGCTGGGCCCGTTCACTTGGCCCCGTTCACTTGGCCCCGTTCACTTGGCCCAGTTGACTTGGCCGTTCAGTTGGCCGGTTCAGTTGGCCCGCTCACTCGGCTCGCAAGGACTAGAAAACCCCGTGCCATCCCTCAAATCTTGGCGTCACCATCCCGCGCCCACCATGGCGGCCCTCGGCCTCGTTTCGGGTATCCTGTCCGCCGTCGTCGGCTTTGAGGTGCGCATCGGCGTGCTGGATTGGCCGGGGACGGTCTTCTTCCTGTCCGCCGAAATGATGCCGATCGGCCTCTTGTTCGCCGCCGTGATGGCCTTTGCCATCGCCGCCTGGCACGCCCCCGCCTGGGCCCCCATCGTCACCTTCATCGGCACGCTTTATGCCTGGAGTGCGGCGATCCAGACCGCGCTCTTTATGCATAGGATCGGCGGCGGCGATGCCAGCCACGCCGGGCCGCTGCTGGGGGGCGTGTTCGCCGGCCTCGTCGGCGCCGGGCTCAGCCACCTGTCGGTGGCGCTGTTTGCGCCCGAGCTGCGCGATCTCGGCCAGGCGATGCGAACCGCCCTGGTGGGCGCGCTCGCCGGCGTGCTGTTTTATTTCGGCAGCCGCAACCTGATCGACGCCCGCATTCTGTTTCTGGTCTGGCAGCCGGCGGTCGCCTACGCCATCGGCCTCGGCCTGGCAGCCAGGCCCGCACCGCAGGCCTCATAAGGCGGCAAAAGCGCCACGGCGCGCGCTAGAGCAGCGCGCCGCCGGCAGAAAGTCCGGGTGGCGCTGGCGGCGCTACTTGCGGCCACGCTCGACCTTGATGGCACCGCCCGCGCCTTGCGTCAGCACGAAGGTGTCGCCATCGCGCGGCTCCAACTGCCGGGCGGCGGACCCGGCCTTGTCGATCTTGAGGGGACCGGCCGCGCAGCTGGTGTGGTTGACGCTCGCCCGCGCCGGCAAGGTCTCGCTCTCTTCCCCGAGGGTGTAGGTGACCGCCGCCCCGGTGCGGTTCTCGATCGCGAAGCTCACTTTCAGCGCCTCGGGCCGACCGAACAACTGTACGGAGATGAATTTCGGCTGCCGGCCTGCCGCCCGCGCCACGCCGACGCCGATCTCGGTGGCGCTCGCCTCCAGCAGGTTGAGGCGATGCGCCGGCGAGCTCTTCCAGCCCTCGACCACGTCACGGGCGAGCTGGCTGGTGGCAAAACCGCGGCTGTCCAAGTTGAAGGCCAGGTTTTCGGCGACCAGGCAGTAGCGATAGCCCTGCGCCTCGGCCCGTTGGTGCGGCTCGCGCCCGTCGGCCTCATGCGCGAATTTGCCCGTGCGGCCGAGATAGTCGGCGAACGCGCGCGCCGCCGCGATCAGCGCCGCGTTGGGCTTGAGCGCGCCCAACTTGTGCTCCTTGCGAAAGGTGTTCGTCATCTCGACGATGGCAAGCTCGGCCTGTGGCAGGTCGGGAAGCACGGGCATGGCACAGTTTCCAAGGCCGGGCGCGGCGCGGCGTCCCCCGGCAATCAACCCCGAATTGCGCGCCCCCGCGGCTTTGGGCGCGGCACGCCCGATATCGGCCATAACTGCGGCGCTGAGCGCAAGGGGCGGCGCGCCCAAGATCCACCGCCAAACCCGCCAAGGCCTGCCCGCCATCGCTTGAGCCCGCCCGCGTCCTGGGCTAACCCAAGGCGCATGAGCAAAACCACGATTCTCGCCCCGCCGCCGCCCATCGAGCCCATTAAACTCAAGGATGCGCTGGAAGAGCGCTACCTCGCCTACGCGCTCTCCACCATCATGCACCGGGCGCTGCCCGACGTGCGCGACGGCCTGAAACCCGTGCATCGGCGCATCCTTTATGCCATGCGCGAGCTCAGGCTCGATCCGGCGGGCGGCTACAAGAAATGCGCCAAGATCGTCGGTGAGGTGATGGGCAACTATCACCCGCATGGCGATCAGGCCATTTACGACGCGCTGGTGCGGCTGGCGCAGGATTTTGCCGTGCGCTACCCGCTGGTCGACGGCCAGGGCAACTTCGGCAACGTCGACGGCGATAACGCCGCGGCCATGCGCTACACCGAAAGCCGGCTCACCAATGTGGCCGCGCTGCTGCTCGAGGGCATCGACGAGGACACCGTCGACTTCCGTCCCACCTACGACGGCAGCAACCAGGAGCCGGCGGTGCTGCCGGCCAACTTCCCAAACCTGCTTGCCAACGGCACCTCGGGGATCGCCGTCGGCATGGCCACCAGCGTGCCCCCGCACAATGTCGAGGAGCTCTGCAACGCGCTGTTGCATCTCATCAAGCACCCGAACGCCCACGTCGAGAAGCTGGTCGAGTTCGTGCCCGGCCCGGACTTTCCCACCGGCGGGGTGATCGTCGAGCCGCGCGATGCCATGCTCGAGGCCTATAAGACCGGTCGCGGCGGCTTCCGGCTGCGCGCCCGCTGGCAGCGGGAGGAGGGCGGACGCGGCACCTACCAGATCGTCGTCACCGAGGTGCCCTACCAGGTGCAGAAGGCCAAGCTGGTCGAGCGCATCGCCGAACTGATCAACGACAAAAAGCTGCCGCTGCTGGGCGACGTGCGCGACGAATCGGCCGAGACCGTGCGGCTGGTGCTGGAACCCAAGAGCCGCAGCGTCGATCCGGTGCTGCTGATGGAAAGCATGTTCCGCCTCACCGAGCTGGAGGTGCGCTTTTCACTGAACATGAACGTGTTGTCGGCCGGACAAGTGCCCGGCGTGCTGTCGCTGCGCGACGTGCTGCGGCGCTGGCTGGAGCACCGCCAAGTGGTGCTCGTGCGCCGCTCCAAGTTCCGCCTGGAAAAGATCGAACACCGTCTCGAGGTGCTCGACGGCTATCT
>DASTMQ010000079.1:0-3453 GCA_035714005.1 Hyphomicrobiaceae bacterium | reverse complement strand
ATGATCTCCTCCCAAAGTTGTACGAGACGTCAGTTAACGCTATGATCGAAGCAAAACGAATGTCAATCGAAAACGTATTCGCGCATGGACGGCCGGTGTTGGGGGTCAAGCGCGGCAATTTCGAAAGCGGGGGCGGGCCGGGCCGGGTTGTCGAGCGCAACGAATGCGTTAAGCTTGCGCGAGCGACGCAAACGAAATAAGCGGCCAAGGTCCAAACGGGAGGCCATGGGTGTACCTGCTGAGCCCGCGCCAAAGCGACATCGTCGCGCTCGCCAAGTCCGAGGGCCGGGTCAGCGTCGAGGGCCTGGCCGACCGCTTTAACGTCACGCCCCAGACCATTCGCAAGGACCTCAACGACCTGTGCGAGCGCGGCGTCCTGCAGCGCTACCATGGCGGCGCCATCCTCGCCTCCGGCACCGCCAATCTGGGCTATGAGGCGCGGCGCAAGCTCGCCACCGATGAAAAGCGTCGCATCGGCTTTAAGGCCGCGTCCTTGATCCCAGACAGTTCCTCGCTGCTGATCAATATCGGCACTACCACCGAGCAGGTCGCCGCCGCGCTCCGCGGCAAGCATGGGCTGCTGGTGATCACCAACAACATAAACGTCGCCAATATTCTGCAGGGCTATGAGCAGATCGAGATCATTGTTGCCGGCGGCGTCGTCCGGCATCAGGACGGGGGCGTAGTGGGAGAGGCGGCGGTCGACTTCATCCGTCAGTTCAAGGTCGACTACGCCGTGATCGGCACGTCCGCCATCGACGAGGACGGCACGCTGCTCGACTTCGATTATCGCGAGGTGAAGGTGGCCCAGGCCATCATGAACTGCGCCCGCAAATCCATTCTGGTCGCCGACAGCATGAAATTCGAGCGTACCGCGCCGGTGCGTATCGGCCATATCTCCCAGCTCGACTATTTCGTGACCGAGATCGCGCCGCCTCAGCGCGTGCGCGAGCTGTGTCGGGAGAGCGACGTCGCCGTCGAGATCGCCGACCAAGCTTGATCTTTCGAAAAAGTTCGATAACCTTCGTTTAGCGTTCAAGCGAAGACGTATGAACCGACGGTGGCCGGGCGCTGCGGCTTGGCACGGGCAAACCCATGGGAACGCGGACGGCGGCATGCGGGACATCGCAATCATTGGCGGCGGCATCAACGGTTGTGGTGTCGCGCGCGATGCGGTGGGCCGGGGTCTATCGGTCTTGTTGGCGGAACAAAGCGACTTGGCGAGCGGCACCTCGTCGGCGTCGACCAAGCTCATCCATGGCGGCCTTCGCTATCTTGAACAGTACGAGTTTGCCCTGGTGCGCAGCTCGCTCAAGGAACGCGAAGTCTTGCTCGGCCTGGCGCCGCACCTCGTGCGGCCGATGCGTTTCGTGCTGCCGCATCATCGCGGCCTACGTCCCGCCGTCCTGATCCGCCTCGGTCTCTTCCTTTACGATCACCTAGGGGGAGGGCGACGTATCCTCGAGCCGTCCCGAACCGTCGACCTGGCGCGCGTTGCGGCCGGTCGGCCGCTGAAGCCGACCTTCACACGCGCCTTCGAGTACTCGGACTGCTGGGTCGACGATGCGCGCCTAGTCGTGCTCAACGCCATGGATGCCGCCGCCCGCGGCGCCGAGATTCGCGTGCGCACGCAAGTCGTGTCCGCACACCGCACCGCGAGCCATTGGCAAATCGAGCTGAAGAACTTGGTTTCGGGTGAGCACGAAACGGTGACCGCGCGCGTCCTCGTTAATGCCGCCGGCGCCTGGGCGGCAAACGGTCCCGCCGACGGCATTGCCAAGGGGCGACGGCCCGGCATCAGGCTGGTCAAGGGCAGTCATATTGTGGTGCGCCGCTTGTTCGACCACGACCGGGCCTACATCTTTCAGAACGCCGACCGGCGCATCATCTTCGCGATCCCCTACGAGGGCGAATTCACGCTGATCGGCACGACCGACGTCGATTTTACCGATGACCTCGCCAGCGTCGCCATTTCCGAGGGCGAGGCGCAGTATTTGTGCCAGGCCGTCAGCGAATATTTTACCGCCCCCGTCAGTCCCTCCGACATTGTTTGGAGCTATGCCGGTGTGCGTTCCTTGTTTGACGACGGGGAGCTTTCGGCGCAGGACGCAACGCGTGATTTCGTGCTCGACGTCGACGGTCCCGAGGGCCGAGCGTGGCTGCTGACGATCATCGGCGGCAAGATCACGACCTACCGGCACGTGGCCGAGGAGGTTTTGGCCAAGCTTGCACCGCTGTTCCCGAGCGCCGGTCCGAGCTGGACGCGTAACCTCCCGTTGCCTGGCGGCGATTTTGCCCGCGAAGACCTGGGGCGGTTGGCATCGGACCTGGCCGCGGCGGCGCCAGCGCTCGGGGCGGCGACCGCGCATCGTCTGGTGCGCAGCTACGGCACTATCGCGCGCAAGATTTTTGCCGATCGTGCGGACCCGCCTGGGCTCGGCGTGCATTTCGGTGCGGGCTTGTACGAGCGCGAGGTTGCGCATCTCGTCAACAATGAGTGGGCCATGACAGCCGAGGACGTGTTGTGGCGACGCAGCAAGCTTGGCTTGCACATTGGCGAAAGCGGACGGCGCCAACTTTCCGACTGGCTGTTGGCTCGCCTGCCCGCCAGCGCACAGCTTTTGCAGGCCTTGAGCGCACAGGGCGGGAGCGCAAGCCGTGCCTGAAACGACCGAGTGAGCCCGCCACGGCATTGCAGGGGCGCTTCGGCCGATCTCCGGGAGCCAATCGACGCCAGGCGCAAGGGGAACCGGGCAAGCCATTCCGCGTTTTTTTTAAAAGCCGTCGATGCCAAGTTCCGCCCACAGTTCGGTGCGCAAGGTCCGTATGCAGTTTCGTATTATGACAGGTTTTTTGCGGCCCTTTTTGCCTCGCCTTGAGCGCAGGATCGCGGCAGGCGGTCTCTTCGCCCTCGGCCTCAGCGCGGTGGCCTTTGCCCAGCCGGCTCCGGACTGCGGCGGGGCCTACAAGGCCATGCTGGTGACGATCGAGCGCAAGCAGCCAAGCCTATCCGCCGAGGCCCTGCTCGCCCGGCAGCGGGTGGCGTTGCGCCTCTACGACGCCTGCCGGACCGGGCACCTGGAGCATCCAGGTGAGCTGTTCGACAAATTGGATCGCAACCGATACTGAAGCGCACCCCGCGCGATTTTGCCGTTGGGACCGGCGCCGCCGTCCAGCTACTCAGTGCGCCTGCCCAGCCACGCCCAACCCCGAGGGCCGCCCGGCGCGGCCGCAAGCCTGCCCACGGGGCTTGCGACTTGAGGTGGGTCGGGGACGAGCTAATGGGGCGCTCGGATGCAAGCCGCTCACCGGCGCCGATTTGCAATCGGCTGCTAAGGGGAGGGGACCCTGTGTCTGAATTTGCACAAGGCAAGAAAGAACTGCTAGTTTGGCTTTTGGTGGTGGCATGGTGGTTGCGCCGTGCACCACCGTGGTCTTCTCACGGCGCTACGT
>DASTMQ010000078.1:0-4560 GCA_035714005.1 Hyphomicrobiaceae bacterium | reverse complement strand
CGGCCACACCGCGACCTCTGCCTCGCGCCGGCCGCAATTTGGCCCGCCGGGGAGCGGCGCGGCGCTCGCGGGACTTCGGGAAGCACCATGACCAGGCGTTTGATCATCACCGGCATTGTCGTTGCCGTCCTTTTGGGCGCGCTTGGCGGTTGGCAGTTCGCGGTCAAGCCAATGCTGGTCAAATCCTTCCTCGCGCAAATGGTGCCACCGCCGGCGACAGTGACGGCGGAAAAGGCGACGCAGGACCAGTGGGTGGAACAGCTGACCTCGATTGGGACCTTGATTGCCTCACAAGGCGTCGACATTGCCTCCCAGGTGGCCGGCGTCGTGACGGAGATTCCGGTTGAGAGCAGCATGGACGTCGACCAGGGCACCAAGCTGGTGCAGCTCGACATCGCCGTTGAGCTCGCAGACCTGGCCAGCGCCAAAGCCACCCTCGAGGAGGCCGATGTCGCCCACGCGCGTCAGGTCGACCTCATGCAGAAAAAGGTCACTTCCGAGGCAAACCTCGACACCGCGCGCGCCAAGCGCGACACGGCCGCCGCCTCGGTCAAGCGCATCGAAGCGGTGATAGCCCAAAAGGCCATCGTCGCCCCCTTCACGGGGCGCGTCGGTATCCGCAAGGTGGAGAAGGGCCAATACGTGGCAGCCGGCATGGCACTGATTTCGCTGCAGGCGCTCGATCCCATTCGCGTCGATTTTCCCATGCCCGAGCAGACGATCGGCAAGTTGCGGGTCGGCCAGACCATTCAACTCACCGTCGACGCTTACCCCGGCCAAGTGTTCCGGGGCGAGATCCAGTTTTTGGATGCCCGGGTAGCCCAGGAGACACGCACCCTGCTGGTGCGCGGGCTTCTGCGCAACCAGGAGCGCAAGTTGTTGCCCGGCATGTTCGCGAACGTGACCGTGCTCGCCGGCGAACCGCGCGATGTCGTCACCGTGCCGCGTACGGCGGTAACCTTCTCGCTTTATGGCGACAGCATCTACGTGGCGACGCCGGCGCCGACCAAACAGGGCGAGGCGCAGGCGGCGACAGCCGACAGCTCCCAGCCCCTGATAGCGGAGCGGCGTTTTGTAAAGACCGGCGAAATGCGCGAGGACCGCGTCGCCATTACCTCCGGGGTGGCCGCCGGCGAAATGGTGGTGACGACGGGCCAGCTCAAGCTCAATCCCGGCGCAAGTATCCACATCGACAACTCGCAGCCGCTGGTGCGGCCAGAGCCGCGCCCCAAGCAATAAAGGCTGGAGACAATGTCATTCACGGACATTTTTATACGCCGACCAGTGCTTGCCAGCGTCGTGAGCCTGTTGATCCTGCTCGTCGGCCTGGCCTCGGCCTTCAATTTGCCCGTGCGCCAGTTCCCTAAAATCACCAACACCACCATCACCATCACCACGGTCTACCCGGGCGCGAACGCGGACCTGATCAAGGGTTTCATAACCACGCCCATCCAGCAGGCGGTTGCCAGCGCCGAGGGCATCGACACCATGACGTCCTCCTCGCAGCAAAACGTCAGCTTGGTCACGCTGAATTTGCGCCTCGACGCCGATCCCGATCGCGCCGTGGCCGACGTGCTTTCCAAAATTCAACAAATTAAGACCGTCCTGCCGCGCGAGTCGCAGGATCCCGTCGTCGTCAAGCAAACCGGCGAGACGACCGCATTGATGTATATGTCCTTCAACAGCAAGGACTTGAGCGGTTCGCAGATTACCGACTACCTCACGCGCGTCGTGCAACCGCGGCTGCAGACCATCAACGGCGTTGCCAATGCGCAAATCCTCGGCGGCCAGGTGTTCGCCATGCGGATCTGGCTCAATCCGGACAAAATGGCGGCGCTCGGGGTAACGCCGATCGACATTCGCAACGCGCTTGCCAACAACAACTTCACCACCGCTGCCGGTCAGGTAAAGGGTGACTTCGTCCAGAGCAGCATCAACGCGGAGACCTCGCTCGACAATGCAGCGGCCTTCGGCAAGCTGGTGGTGACCACGCGCGGTGACGCCCTCGTCCGCCTCGACGACGTTGCAACCATCGAGCTGGGTGCCGAAAGCGCCGATTCCTCCTCCGTCTTCGATGGATTGAAGGCCGTCTTCATCGGCATTTTTGCGACGCCCACATCCAATCCGCTGACCGTCATCGGCGACGTGCGCAAGGCCTTTCCCGACATTCAGAAGCAGCTGCCCGCCGCTATGGAGGCTGCCATTGCCTACGATGCAACCAAGTTCATCAACGCCTCAATCTCGGAGGTGCAAAAGACCCTGCTGGAGGCGGCGGCGATCGTCATTTTGGTAATCTTCCTGTTTCTCGGCAATCTGCGCTCCACCCTGATCCCGATCGTCACGATCCCATTGTCCCTGGTTGGGGTGATGTTTGCCCTCCTGGCGCTCGGCTATTCCATCAATCTATTGACCCTGCTGGCGTTGGTGCTGGCGATCGGGCTCGTGGTCGACGACGCCATCGTCGTCGTCGAGAACATCTATCGGCATATCGAGGAGGGTATGCAGCCGAAGGAAGCGGCGCTGGCGGGTGCGCGCGAAATTGCCGTGCCCGTCATTTCCATGACCATCACGCTGGCGGCGGTATATGCGCCAATCGGATTTGTATCAGGCCTGACGGGTGCGCTGTTTCGCGAGTTCGCCTTTACACTCGCCGGCGCCGTTGTCGTTTCGGGGGTCATCGCCCTGACGCTGTCGCCAATGATGGCCTCCAAATTGCTCAAAGATGGTCACACCGGCGGCGGGCGCTTCGTGCAATTTCTCGACCGCACCTTCGACCGCATCCGCGACCGCTACCGCAAGCGCCTGCATCGAACGCTCAATTATCGGCCCGTCACGTTGCTGATTCTGGCCGGGGTCATGGCCGCCACCGGCATCATGTACGTCAGCAGCCAGAGCGAGCTGGCGCCCGAGGAAGACCAGGGCATTCTCTTCAATATTGTCAAGACGCCACAGACGGCCAATCTCGATTACCTCGAGCAGGCGACCGGCGAACTGAACAAGATTTTCGCGACCGTGCCCGAGCGGGAACACGTCTTCATCATCAACGGCATGGGCAATAACGTGCACCAGGCCATCGCCGGCATCCTTTTCAAGCCGTGGGAGGAGCGCGAGCGCAGCCAGAAGGAAATTCTGCAGAGCCTGCAGCCAAAGGTTGCCGGCGTGGCCGGCGCCCAGGCGATCTCGTTTGCATTGCCCTCCCTGCCCGGCTCCGCCGGCGGTGGTCCCCCGGTTCAGTTCGTGATCACGACGACGGCGGACTACCAGCAATTGGCGCAAGTGCTCGCCAATCTGCAGGCCGAAGCGCAAAAGAGCGGACTGTTCATATTCACCGACTCCGACCTGAAGTTCGAGACGCCTCAAGTCGAATTGAAGATCGACCACGACAAGGCCAACCGGCTCGGCATTACCATGTCCGATATCGGTGGTTCGCTCGCCACCCTGCTCGGCGGCAACTACGTCAACCGTTTCAATCTTTATGGTCGTAGCTATCAGGTCATTCCGCAGGTCCCGCGCCAGTATCGGCTCACCGATGAGTGGCTCAAGCGCTACCAGGTGCGCACTTCGACCGGGACGCTGGTGCCGCTGTCGAGCGTCGTTAGCATCGGTCAGTCGGTACAGCCCAACGCCCTGACGAGCTTCCAGCAGCTGAATTCGGCAACGCTGTCGGGCGTGCCGTTCCCGGGCCGCACCGTGGGCGAGGCCATAGGCTTTCTCCGGTCGACCGCGCAAGCGAAGCTGCCCGAGGGCTTCTCCTACGATTTCCAGGGCGAGAGCCGCCAATACGTGCAGGAGGGCAGCACGCTGGTGATCACCTTCGTCTTTGCCCTCATTATTATCTACTTGGTGCTGGCGGCGCAGTACGAAAGCTTCCGTGATCCGCTCATCATTCTGATCGCCTTACCCACGGCCATGTTCGGCGCGATGATTCCGCTCAATCTCGGGCTCGCCACCATCAACATCTACACGCAGGTTGGTCTGGTTACACTGATCGGCTTGATCTCAAAGCACGGCATCTTGATGGTCGACTACGCCAACCAGCTGCAGGAGAGCAAAGGCTTCGATCGCCGCCGCGCCATTGAAGAAGCGGCCGCCATTCGCTTGCGGCCGATTCTGATGACGACAGCGGCGATGGTGGTTGGCATGGTACCGCTGTTGATCGCCAGCGGCGCGGGAGCGGCCAGCCGCTACTCGATCGGGCTGGTGATCGCCGCGGGCATGTCGATCGGCACCCTGTTTACGCTGTTCGTCACGCCAGCGGTCTACACCTACGTGGCGCGCGACCATCATGGCGTGCGTGCACGCATGGCTCCCGCCGAGCGGCGCACAGGCCAGCGTCCCCTGGAAGACGCCGCCGAATAATCGCCGTCCGGGATTGAGGGCTGGCTGGTGCGGACGGAGGGACTCGAACCCTCACGGGGTTACCCCCTCAGGATTTTAAGTCCTGTGTGTCTACCGGTTCCACCACGTCCGCCTATCGCTTTGTATCATTGACGGCGCTGACCACGGCTGCGGCGAGCACCAGGCCCATCGTTGGCCGAAGATCCGCAGCAGCCGCCGACA
>DASTMQ010000077.1:0-6206 GCA_035714005.1 Hyphomicrobiaceae bacterium | reverse complement strand
TGAAGGTGGGCCAGCGCCCGCGCGGCGTGATCCTCTCCAAGGACAACAAGTGGCTTCTCATTTGTGCGAGCGACGACCACGCCGTGCAGGTGTTCGATGCCCGCAGCATGGAGTACATCAAGACCCTGCCATCCGGGCCTGATCCGGAGCTCTTCATCCTGCACCCCTCCGGCAACCCCCTCTATATCGCCAACGAGGACGACAACCTCGTCACCGTCGTCGACGTCGCCGAAAATAGCGTGCTGGCCGAGATCTCCGTCGGCGTCGAACCGGAGGGGCTGGGCATCAGCCCGGACGGAGGCTTGCTGGTTGCCACCTCCGAGACCACCAACATGGCCCACTTTATCGACACCGCGAGCCACACGATTATCGACAATGTCTTGGTCGATAGCCGGCCGCGGGTGGCGGAGTTCACCCCCGACGGCTCGCAGGTGTGGGTCAGCGCCGAAATCGGCGGCAAGGTCAGCGTGATCGATCCCAAGTCGCGCAAGATCCTGGCCAAGATCGCCTTCGAGATTCCAGGCGTCAATCCGGACGCCATCCAGCCCGTCGGCGTGCGCATCAGCCGCAACGGCAAATTGGCCTTCGTGGCGCTGGGCCTGGCCAACCGCGTCGCCGTCATCGATACGGCGACGTTCAAGGTCGAGAAGTACCTCCTCGTCGGCCAGCGCGTCTGGCAGCTCGCCTTTACGCCCGACGACAAGCTGCTGTTCACCACCAATGGCGCCTCCAACGACGTCTCGGTGATCGACGTTGAAAAACTCCGTGTACTGCGCTCGATCAGGGTTGGACGCTATCCCTGGGGTGTGGTGGTGGCCGGGCATTGACCACCCCCCGCGCGCCATTGCACGCCCCGCGCGTTCGAGGCGCAGCACACGTCTTCAGGGCTTGGCGGCCCGCGTCTGGGAGAAGCGAGATGGCGCGCGAGGCAGAGGCGAGGATGGTCTCAGGTTGCATCGGCTCGGGCCAATCTGCCTGGCGCTGCCGCTCGCTTCAAGGCAAGGGCATGACCGGAAAGTTTATCGTCACGCCATGACGCCCCCTGTGAGCCCGCCTCGAGAGCCCGATGCCCTCAACGTTCGCGGCCTCTCCCATCGCTTCGGGCAAAACCTGGCCCTCGACAACGTCTCGCTGGCGGTACCGCGCGGGGCCTTTGTCGTGCTGTTGGGCCCAAACGGGGCGGGCAAGTCGACCCTGTTCGCCCTTGCCACCCGGCTCTACGACAATGTCAGCGGCGAAATTCGCATCTTGGGCCACGACGTCCGCCGCCAGCCGATGGCGGCCCTCAGGAACCTGGGCGTGGTGTTCCAAAGCCGCAGCCTCGATGGCGATCTTAGCCTGCAGCAGAACCTGATCTACCACGCATCCCTGCACGGCATTCCCCGCCGCGAGGCCAAGCATCGCGCGGCGCGGGCCTTGGCCAAGGTCGGGCTCGGCGAACGCGCCGGCGAAAAAGTGCGCGCGCTGTCGGGGGGGCAGGCGCGCCGCGTCGAGATCGCGCGCGCCCTGCTGCACGACCCCAGCTGTCTGTTGCTTGACGAGGCGACGGCGGGCCTCGACGTTGCCTCCCGCGAAAGCGTGCTCGGGATGGTCCGTGCCTTGGTGAACGAGCGCGGCGTCGGCGCCTTGTGGGCCACCCACCTCGTGGACGAGGTCGGCGCTGAGGATGCCATCGTTTTGTTGCACAAGGGTCGCGTGCTCTTTAGCGGCCGCGGGCCGGCCTTGCTGGCGCTGGCCGAGGCGCCGAACTTGCGCGCCGCCTTTTTGCGCCTGGTGGGTAGCGAGCGCGCTGGGGCCGCACCATGAGCGTCGAGGTCGCATCACCACGCTTTGGCCTTGCCGGCTATGCCACCTGCTTTGCGGGCATCGCCTGGCGCGAGGTGCTGCGCTTTTTGCATCAGCGCGAGCGCTTTCTTTCCGCCCTGGTCAGGCCGCTCGTTTGGCTGTTCATTTTCGCCGCCGGCTTCCGGCAGGTCCTCGGCGTGTCGATCATTCCGCCCTATCAAACCTACGTGCTCTACGAAGTGTTCGTGACGCCGGGCCTGGTTGGCATGATCCAACTCTTCAACGCCATGCAAACCTCCCTATCCATGGTCTATGACCGGGAAACCGGCGTGATGCGCACCTTGCTGCTGTCACCCTTTCCGCGCAGCTTTCTGTTGATTTCCAAGCTGGCGGGTGGCGTCGTCGTATCGTTGCTGCAGGTCTACGTATTCTTGCTGATCGCCTATTTCTGGGAGATCGAACTGCCGATCATCGGCTACTTCACGGTGCTGCCGGCGCTGCTCTTGTGCGGCCTGATGCTGGGAGCGATCGCGCTCTTTATGTCGTCGGTGATCAAGCAGCTCGAGAACTTCGCCGGGGTCATGAATTTCGTGATCTTCCCCATGTTCTTCGCCTCCTCCGCGCTCTATCCCCTGTGGCGCATCAAGGAGGCAAATCCGTTGCTCTATGAGATTTGCCGCGCCAATCCCTTCACGCACGCCGTCGAACTCATCCGCTTTGCTATGTATGGCCAGCTCGAGCCCGTCGCGCTCGCAGTCGTGCTCGCCTGCACGGGTGTGTTTTTGACCGCGGCCATCTATGCCTATAACCCATCCAAGGGCATGCTGGCCCGGCGCGGAGAAGCCGGTTGAGGAGCCCGCACCATGGCCCGTAACACCCTCGTTCTAGCAGGCCTGATCCTCGCCGGCCTCGGCACCCCAGCGCTCGCCGCCGAGGCCAATAGCCCGGATTGGCCCTGCGTGCAGCGCAAGGTTTCCCTCCTCACCTCGGCGCAATTCTGGGATGGACCGCAAGTCGAGGGCTTGTCGGGGTGGCAGAGCGATGACCGCATCGGCAAGCTGATCCCGGTGCTGCTGAGCCGCCGCTTGCCGCCCGAGACGGTGGCCACCGCGATCGCCACCTTTGCGGCGCAGCAACCCGAAGCCGAGCGCGAGGAGGCGCTCAAGGGGCTGTTCGCCGGCCTGCTGGCAAGCGCCAACAGCGAGCGCAACCTGGTGATGGCTGGCATCGAGCGCTTCCAGCAGCGCCAGCGGGCCCGCGCGCACGAAATCGAACGCCAAGGCGCCGAAATCCACGCCCTCAAGGCGCGCGCCCCCCAGGACGACGCCGCGCGCCAGGAACTCAAGGTCGCCGAGGACAAGTACAACTGGGATGTGCGCGTGTTTAGCGAGCGCCAGCAGTCGCTGCCGCTGGCGTGCGAAATCCCGGTGCTGATCGAACAGCGGCTGTTTCAACTCGGCCGCGAGATCCGCTCGCACATGCGCGATTAAGGGGGCGCGATTAAGGGGGCGTGATTAAGGGGGCGTGATTAAGGGGGCGTGATTAAGGGGCGTGACTAAGCGGCGCGATTGAAGGGCGCGCGTGCGCGATGGCTAGCGCCGCGGCGCCGTGATGCGGTTGGACTGCTCGTCCAGCAACGGCACGCCAAAGGCGAGGAGAACGGCATCGATCTCGCCCTGGTGCCTGGCGATGATGTCGTTGAGCTGGTGCTTCCAGTCGTCCTCTTGGTTGCGCACGCCGAAGGTGATGCGATAGGCCATGCGCGGTTCGCCCACCTCCTTCAGGAGCGGCACCAGCACCAGTTTTTCGCCGCCGCGGGCGGCAAAGTAGCCACCGATCGGCCCCCACAGCACGCCCGCATCGATGTCGCCCGAGCGGATATCGCCGATCATGCGTTCGCCCGGGGAATCGTAGCGTCGGTCCACCATCAAGGGGTAGGGCTTGACGTGCTGCATCAGGCCGAGCCGGATCATGCCGGCCGAGGGCGGCGTGCCGGCGATGAGGCCGATGCGCTTGTCGCGAAGGCGCGGGTCGGCAAGGCTCTCGACGCCGTCGAGCCCCGCCCCGCCGCGATAGACGAGCGCGTAGGTCGAGCGGTAGTAGGGATTGGTGTTGAGGACGAGGTCGTCGCCTTGGGCATAGCCGAGGACCACATCGCAGCGCTTGGCAAACAGCGTATTGCGGATGAAGCCCGTGGCCTGCGGGAAGAAGGTGTACTCGACCGGGACCTTGAGGTCGCCGGCGACGATCTCGGCGATTTTGTTCTCGAAGCCTTCGCCCTGTTCGTTCGAAAACGGCAGGTTGGCGGGGTCGGCGCAAACGCGCAAGGTGGTGCGGTTGACGAGGTCGACGCGCTGGGCTTCGACCCCACGCGCGGCAAGGAGGCCGCCCGCCAGGAGAAGCGCCGCCAGCCACGCGATTGGTCGCTCACTTGCCACCGAAGCAGGCCTTTTCCGTGGCATCCGCGCTCGCCGGCTTCTCGATCCGCTTGGCGGGACGCCCGCGCGGCAGCACGCCGTCGGCGCGCGCTTTCAAGTAAACGTAGATGTCGTCGAGGTAGCACATGACATTGGGATTATCCCCGAGCGCTGGCATTTTGCTTTGCTTGTCGGCGCGCACCACTTCTCGACCGCTGGCGACCACCAGCATGAAATCGGCATAGCTCATGGTCTTCAGCGATTCGATCAGGCCGGGGGCATAGGTCGAGCCCTCGCCATCGGGGCCGTGACAGACGTGGCACTCCGAGTGATAGCGCCGGAAGCCCGAGAAGGTGTACCAGTCGACCGTGCCGTCGCTGGCAATCTGATAGGTCGGCGTCCCGTCGGCCGTCTCCCATTTGCCGTCCTTTTCTTTTTTGTCGGTCTGGCCGGCCGTTTGCGAGACCTGGAAGACGGCGAGAAGGGCAACGAGGATCAGCGCAAAATTAATCGGCTTCAAGAAGCAACCTCTGGGGTAGCTGAATTGAGAAACGCCGGAGGCGTGACGGGGAGGCCAGGCTGGCCGGCCTCCCCGCGGAGAAGCGCGCTTTAAGGCAGCGTGAAGACCGTCAGCGTGCCGCCGAGCGCAGTGTAGTCGCGCAGGCCAGCATAGCCGCCGACCGCACCCAACCCATCGGTCGGGTTGGTGAGGCCAGCCGCCAGGCCGATACCTGCCCAGCCGCCAACGCCCGACAGCACGGCGACATACTGTTTGCCGCCGTGGCTATAGGTCATGACGTTGCCGATGATGCCGGAAGGCGTCTTGAACTTGAACAGTTCCTTGCCGTCCTTCTCATCAACCGCCTTCAGGTAACCCTCGAGCGTGCCGTAGAAGACGATGCCGCCCCCCGTGGCCAGCGCGCCGGACCAGACCGAGAACTGCTCGGGCTTGGACCAGGCGATCTTGCCTTGGCCGGCGTCCCAGGCAATGAAGTTGCCCATGCCGCCATGGCTCCCGGGCGCCGGGAACATGGACAGTGTCGCCCCGACGTAGGGCTGACCTGCCGTGTAGGACACCCGGAACGGCTCGTAGTCCATGCAGACGTGGTTGGTCGGCACGTAGAACAGGTTGGTCCGCGGCGAGAAGGCTGCGGGTTGCTGATCCTTCGAGCCGAGCGCGGCCGGACAGACGCCCTTGGTGTTCTTGTCCTGACCGGTCTGGAAGGTCGAGAACTTTGACACGACCTGGGGACGGCCGTATTGCGGACTGTTCTTGTCCATCACCACGCCGCTGGTCCAATTGACCGCCGGGTCGAACTTGTCGGCGACCAGCAGCTCGCCCGTGACGCGATCGAGCGTATAGCCCAAACCGTTGCGGTCGAAGTGCACGAGCGCCTTGCGCTTTTGACCCTTGACGTCGATGTCGGCGAGAATCATTTCGTTGACACCGTCGAAGTCCCATTCGTCGAAGGGGGTCATCTGGTAGGCCCAGCGCGCCGCGCCCGTGTCGACGTCTCGGGCGATGATCGACATCGTCCATTTCTGGTCGATGGGTTTGCCATCGCTTCCCGCGCGCTGCACCGGGTTCCAAGTGGAGGGATTGGCGGTGCCGTAGAAGAACAGGTTGGTTTCCGGATCATAGGAGAACCAGCCCCAGGCGGTGCCACCGCCGATCTTCCATTGATCGCCGTTCCAGGTCTTCAGCGAGGAGTCTTTGCCGACCGGTTTGCCGAGCGACATTGTCTTTTCGGGGTCGAACAAGGTCTCCGAGTCCGGGCCCAGCGAATAGGCCCGCCACACCTGCTTGCCGGTCTTGGCGTCGTAGGCCGTCACATGGCCGCGCACGCCGAACTCGGCACCGGAGATGCCGACGATGATCTTGTCCTTCACCGGCAAGACGGTCGCCGTATTGGTTTCGCCCTTTTTGGGATCGCCGTTGACGACCTTCCACTTCTCTTTGCCCGTGGCGGCATCCAGCGCAACCAAGGTCGTGTCGGCCTGGTG
>DASTMQ010000076.1:0-2158 GCA_035714005.1 Hyphomicrobiaceae bacterium | reverse complement strand
CCCGTTGCGAGGCGCCGAAGGCGCAACCGGCCGCACGCTAGCAGAGGAAGTCGGCAGAATTTGTCGGCGGCTTGCCGCCGTAGCGCGGCCTCAGGCGAGCCGTGCCCAAATCGCCACACCCGGTGCCGTGCGCAGGGCTGAGGAACGCTGGCTAGCCGTTGCTTTCGATGGCCCCGGCAGCCCCGTTCCGGACCACGAATTGCTTGAGGGTTTTAACCGTCGCCTTGGGATCGCGCCGATCCGAGATGGCGCGGAAGCGCACGTGCATGCGCTCGCGATCGAGATCGACCACGACATAGCCGCGGTGGCGGCTCTCGAAATAGCGCACGTGCGGGTTCTCGGGCAGGAGCCCGGCGATCAGCTCGTAGGGCGGCGGATCGGAGGTGATGGAAGTGCCCACGAATTCCGTCGCCACGGTGGGCGAGCGCTCCTGGTTGAAGTCCTGCTTGAGGTCGGTGGTCCAGAAGGAATGGATGTCGCCGCCGATCACCACCGGGTTGGCCAGGCGGCTTGCAGCCATGGCCGCGAGAAGACGTTGGCGTGCCACGGGATAGCCATCCCAGCCATCCGTCCAGAAACCGATCTCGCCGAGCATGTTCTTCTGGCGCAACTGCGCCATCAGCTGGCCCTGGGCCAGCACGTTCCAAGCCGTATCGGCCCGCCTGAAGCCCTCAAACAGCCAGGCCTCCTGCGCCTCGCCCAGCAACGTGCGCTGAGCCTCGAGGCGCTCGCTACAGCTGGGCGGCGCCACGTGGCCGCGGCGCCAGGGGGGGACCTCGCAGGGTTGCTTGGAGCGATACTGGCGGCCATCCAGCATGGTGAACGAGACAAGATCGCCAAACGGGATCCGGCGGTAGAGGCGGAAGGCGTGGGGCTCGACGATCGCACGCGGACGCAGCGGCATGTGTTCCCGGTAGGCCTGGTAGGCGGCCGCGCGCCGGGCCAAAAACGCCGCCGGATCCACGCGCATGTCCTGCGACCATTGATTGGCGTAGTCGTTCTCAACCTCGTGGTCGTCCCAGGTCACCAGGCAGGGCGCCGCCGCGTGCAGCGCCTTGAGGTCGGGGTCCGTGCGGTAGAGCGCATAGCGGTTGCGATAGCCCGCAAGGTCGGTGGCGACGGGACCGTCATGCGGGCGCACAATGCGGCCCGCGGCGGCGGAGGTGGGGGCAATCGTTGACTCGTAAATGTAGTCGCCGAGGAAAAGGACGAGGTCGGGTTGCTCGTCGACCATGTGCCGATAGGCGCTGAAATAGCCGACCTGCCAGTTCGAGCAGGAGGCGAAGGCAAAGCGGAAGCGCTCGAGCCGATCGGCCGGCGCCGGCGTCGTGCGCGCGCGCCCGATCGGGCTCTGCTCACCCAAGGCCGTAAAGCGATACCAATAGGGCCGGTTGGGCTCGAGCCCCGTAACCTCGACGTGCACGCTATGAGCGCTCCGCCGCTGCGCCTCAACCCGACCCTGGCGCACCACCTGGCGCATGCCCTCATCGCCCGCCACCTCCCAAAGCACTAAAACCGGCTCCGACAGGCCGCCGAACCCGTCGGCGGCCAGCGGCTCGCGCGCGAGCCGGGTCCAGAGCACAAAGCCATCGGGCGACGGCTCGCCCGCCGCCACCCCCAGGCTAAAGGGATCGTCGCTGCCGGCGCCCGCGCTTCTGTGCGCCGTGAGCAGGCCGACGGCAAAGGCGCTTGACGATGTGAGGAGCCGCCGCCGCGTGAGCAGGCGGCACGGCGCGCGATCGACAGGCAAAACGAGGCGCTTCATCGGCTCACCGCTCAACTCCCCTCTGGCGCCGCCCGAACTTTTTCGCGGTCGGCCGCGCGGGCCAGCTTGCACTTTCACTTTGCACGTTCCCGCCATGCTTTTTCGAGCGGGATCCTTGCCGCTCTGCCCGGGGACGGACGGACCCACACTTGCCCGCGCGCATGCGCGCGCGCGCGCCCCGAGCCTTTTAGGCGATGGGCCCCGAGGCCGGAACTTAAAACTGAGCAACCCTGATGGCCCCCTGGCGGGCCCTTTCCTCTCGTTCTCTTACCGCCCTCATCGCCCCGGTGCCGCCACCGGCAGCAACGGCTCCGCCAGCAACAGGATTTTGTAGTCCGCCATCGGCCGACCCTGGTCGCGGCGCGCCAGCGTGCCGAGCGGCATGACGGAGGC
>DASTMQ010000075.1:0-2200 GCA_035714005.1 Hyphomicrobiaceae bacterium | reverse complement strand
CGCTGCTGGCAAGCATTCTCGCCGGCGCCTTGATCTGCGTAGCGGCCGGCACGGCGGAGGCACGGCATGGCGGTGGCGGGCATTGGGGTGGCGGCGGCGGACACTGGAGCGGTGGCGGACACTGGCGCGGCGGACATTGGGGTGGCATGGCGGCAAGATCCCATGCCTTTTCGGGCGGGCATCGCTTTGCCTTCCGACACCATCGGCACCATCGCGTCTTCGCCTTCGCCCCCTACTACTACGACAGCTATGGCTACGGCGATGGCTGCTATTGGCTGAAGCGGCGCGCGGCCTATACGGGCAGCCGCTATTGGTGGAACCGCTACTACGACTGCGTCAACGGTTACGGCTACTATTGAGAGGGATCAGCCGCTGCTAGGCGTCGAGGTCGGGCCATCGCCGTTGGCGAGATCGCCGGCCGACGCGGGGCGGGGACGTTTCCAGGCGGGAACGTCCCCAGCCACATGCTGTGGCAACGCTCAGTCCAAGCCGGCCTTGGCGCGCTCAATCGCCACCAGCTCGCGGGTGGCGTTGGCTTGATCAAACAGCGCGCGAGCCGCCTGACCCAAGGCCACCGTGACCAAGCCGAGGGCGGCGAGCGCGAGGCCAACCGCCAGCAGGCCGCCAATGCCGAGGCCGATCTCGGGGCGACCCAGCACGAGTTGCACCGGGGCCGCCGCCAGCCCCGCCGCCGCGAGCAGCCAACCGAAGACGCTGACAAGGCAAGCGAGAAAACCGCCGAGGCGGTAGTGCTTGCGGGGCGTTGGCAGCTTGGGGCGCCGCGCCTTACCACGCGCCGCACCATTCCAACGACCGGCGCCGTCGCCGGTTGCCGGCGTGCCGTTGAGGTGCCAAATATTTGGCTGCCGACCGTTGTTGAGGCGGGCAAGGCCCTCGCGTGCCTGCGCCGCCTCGGCGCTATAGGCGAATTGGTCAACGGTGTGGCGATAGTATTGATAGGCGGCGTCGAGATGGCCTTCCGCCTCGGCGCGACGTGCGGCGTCCAGCAACTGAAATGGTGAAAACTGCGGCGCAGCCTGTAACATCGGTCCTAAAAACTCCCGCACAAAAGGACCCCGCATCAGCATAGCCCGTCCGGACACGACCTTTCTATCGCGCACGCCCGGCGTGAAAAATTTACCGCGACGGCTGGCATAAAAGCCACGGTCAAGGGATCCGCTGGCGGCCAGGAGCCCTCATCCACAGCTGCAATGGCCCGCGGCTGGGGTGCGGGCCGGCAGCCCTAGCCGGCGGCCGCCTTACGGCGATTTTGCCGATTGCCGACCAAGTCTTCGACCACGGCGGGCTCGGCCAGGGTGGAGGTATCACCCAGATTGGCAAAATCGTCCTCGGCAATCTTGCGCAGGATGCGCCGCATGATTTTGCCGGAGCGCGTCTTCGGCAGTCCGGGAGCGAACTGGATCTGGTCGGGCGTGGCGAGGGGACCGATTTCCTTGCGCACGTGCAAGACGAGTTCCTTCTTCAGCTCCTCGCTCGGCTGGTTGCCGGCAATTAGGGTCACATAGCAGTAGATGCCCTGGCCCTTGATGTCGTGCGGGTAGCCGACCACGGCGGCTTCTGCCACCTTGGGGTGCGCGACCAGGGCCGATTCGACCTCCGCGGTGCCGAGGCGATGCCCGGACACGTTGATGACGTCGTCGACGCGGCCGGTGATCCAATAGTAGCCGTCCTCGTCGCGGCGGCAGCCGTCACCGGTGAAGTACATGCCCTGGTAGGTGGAAAAATAGGTCTGCACGAAGCGCTCGTGATCGCCGAACACGGTGCGCATCTGCCCAGGCCAACTGTCGAGGATCACCAGGTTGCCCGAAGCCGCGCCCTCCAGCATGGCGCCCTTATCGTCGACAAGCGCCGGCCTGATACCGAAGAAGGGCCGCGTCGCCGACCCTGGCTTGAGCTTGGTGGCGCCGGGCAGCGGCGTGATGAGAATGCCGCCGGTTTCGGTTTGCCACCAAGTATCGACGATTGGGCAGCGACCATCCCCGACCACGCGGTAGTACCATTCCCAGGCTTCCGGATTGATGGGCTCGCCGACGCTGCCGAGCAGCTTGAGGGACGAGCGGTCGGTGCGTTTGACAAAGTCGTCGCCCGCACCCATCAGGGCTCGGATCGCGGTGGGGGCGGTATAGAAGGTATTGACGCCCCACTTGTCGATCACGTGCCAAAAGCGCGAGGCGGTTGG
>DASTMQ010000074.1:0-13725 GCA_035714005.1 Hyphomicrobiaceae bacterium | reverse complement strand
TATTGCTTGCGCGCCAAAGGCACGACACCTTGGTTGGCGCCATCCCCCCGCCACAAAGCGACCGCGATCACCGATGCCGCGGCGACGGTCAACAGGATGGCCAACAGGATTTCCCGCATCCACCTGCGCAGGTTAGGATGGGGGCCGTGCTGGCGCCGCTCGGAAAGCTTCTCCATTGCGAAAAGAAGCGCATAGCGGTGTGCTTATTCCAGGGCACCAAAAGCCGCGCGACAGATGGGCACAGCCATGCGACCAGCGGCAACCAGCGATTGGGTCACAACCCCCGCATGATGCAGCCGAGCAGCAACACGAGGTAGGCCGCCCACATGGCATAAAATTGCGTGGTATCGCCCGTCAGGTAGGGGATGGTGGCGCCGAAAAAGCGCGAGAACAGAACCGCCAAAGCCAAAACGATCGAAAGCGTGAACACCAGGATGCCCGGAGCTTTCAAGGCCATGGTGATCTCTCCCCTAAATTGACTCCATAGACGCGCAACGGCAGCGACTCGGATTGGCACTGGCTCGCGCGCTTATACCAACGCTGCCGGGCCGTGCCAGCGCAGACAGGCAAAGCTCATGTGGGTAAACTCGCAAGGAGGTACCGGCTCAAGGGCGGCTGGCGTAGCGAAAACCGGTACCCGCAACGACCACCTCGATGGCGCCACTGGTAATAAAGGGATGGGATATGCGCACGCCCACCACCCCATCGTAGCCTTGCGCCCCGGCGCGCTCGGCGAGCGTTGCCAGGGCGCGGGCAATGGTCTTATCGAGCAGCGCCTCATACTTCGTCATATGGCCGCCAATCGTATTGACCACGGCCTCGCGCATATCGCGCAAAATATTGGCGCCGCTAATGGCGCAGGCATAGACGAGCTCGCCCTTGTCAATGGCACGGTCCTCGACCGTATCGGTCGTCACCAGCCGCACTAGCGTCCCCCTCGCGCCTTGGGCGCAACCGTCGCCGCAGGCTGCAGGATCACCCGCGGACGGGTGCCAAGCAGCAACCGCCACAGCAGCAGGGCCAAGAGCAGGGACAGCAGGGCGGCAATCGCCATGGCAAAGGCGTGCTTCTCCCAGAGCAAGCGCGGGGCAATGCGGCCGTCGAGCGCGAGCCGGGCATGCTCGAAAACCACGCCGGGGTTTGGCAGGGTGCTCGTGTGCAGCATCATGCCCACGGCCGCCAATTGATCGGCGCTGGCAATGACGGCATCGCGCACGCCAGGCTTGGCCAACTCCGCCATGCGCGAGGGTGATTGCACCACCGCCCGCAACAGGCGCTGGGCCGGCGCCGTCGACAGCACGCTCAGATAGCGCGACAGGCTGGCGAGCTCATCCTCATCGAGGGACCGCGCCAGCGTTCGCAGTTCGCCCGCGTCCAGCTCGAACAGGACGTCTCGGGCGGCCGGCTGCAACGATGCCAAGCGCGTGATGATCACCCGATCCTGCAAGGCCAACAGGCGATTTAGGCTGGGCTTGGTGAATGATTGCGGGTCCGCGCGCCGGTGAAGCTCGAAACCGACGACCTTGGTCAGGTTGTCGCCGGCGATCGCCCACCACTTGAACGCAACCTCCAGCGAGCGCGCTTCGCGCGCGATCTCCAGGGCGTCGCCGGGGAGGGCCGTGACCGCCTGGTGCAGCGTGCCATCATCGAGCCGCTTGAGCACCCCCGCTTCACCTTCACTGGCGAGGACGAGACCGACGACTTCGTCGAGCCGCGGCATGTCGGCGCCCTTGATCTGATCGAGGAAGCGCTTGAAGCCGTCATTGCGCTCGGCGAGTTCGAGCACCTTGGCGTGGGCCCGGCGGAAGTCGGTCCAGATTTCCACGACGCGGGTGGCGCTGGCGGCGGCGATGTCC
The DNA here is from genome assembly GCA_035714005.1 of Hyphomicrobiaceae bacterium. GTDB lineage: Bacteria > Pseudomonadota > Alphaproteobacteria > Rhizobiales > Hyphomicrobiaceae > AWTP1-13. Next base: position 11,869 of record DASTMQ010000074.1, on the reverse strand, counting down.
TTGATGCTGTCGCTGACGTGTTCGGAGAGCATGGCCGCGAGTTCGTCGCGCACCTTGTCCTTGGTGGCTTGCGACTTCATCTCCTCGGCGATGATGGGCAACACGCCGTGACGAAAGTCCCAAATGTCCTTGGCGACCAGGACGAGGCCGACACCGCCGCCGACCACCGAAACCAGTCGGCCCAGGACCGAGCCGACGATGCGTTGGCCAACCCGGCTCGCAATGGTGGAAAGCTGGCGTCGCACCACCAAAATAACGGCACCGGCAATGCCCTCACCGCCCTCCAGCAGGACCTGACCGGTCGACACTTGCGCGCCAAACTTGGCCGGATCGATGCTGATTTGCCGGCCGGCATCGGCGCTGACGGCGCGCGCCACGGTCGAGCCGTAGCGGCGCCCAAGAAACGCCTGCATGCATTCGACGGCCGGAGCGGCCGTGTCCGCAGCGGCCGCTTCAATGCGCTTGCCGATCTCGCGGCCGACCCCGGAGGCCATCTCTTCAATGGCTTTTTTCATGGCCTCCGAGCGGTAGACGCGCTCGGCAACCGTGGTCGCAAGTTCCTGCGCCTTGCCCGCGGAGGCCAACGATTGCAAGAGCTGCATCCAACTTGATTCTTCGCGCACCTGTCCGACCGCGAGGTCCACCTGCCGGTCGATTACGTCGTCGACATTGCCGCGCCGCCACTCCTCCCTGAGCACCGCCTTGTAGTCGAGGCCGACCAGGGAGCCTTCCAGGCCCTTGCGCGTGACCGTCTCGATGGCGCCGCGAAAGGCCGGCTCGTCCCGCGCTTGACAGGCCTCATACTCCGCTCGGGTCATAAGGGGCGCTGCGGCTGCGGCCGGGACGTGCGAAAAAGCGAGCGCGAGGGCGACAAGCGCTGACAGGCCGGCGCGGCAGGGGGAAGGTTTGCCCATGAGCGTGTGCAACGAGGCCTCGGTGCTGGGGAACACGGGACTGAGCATATGGGAACGGCTGCCCGAAATGCTCAAGTGTGCTTAAAGCAAATGATTGGGGGGGAACTTTGGCGGGGCCCGGCCGAGGGCAAGCGCCACGCCTCAAGGCTTGGGCTTACCGCCCGCCCCCCTCCGGTCGGACGGGGAGCTCAATGAACATCGTCCTTTTTGGCATCTTGGCCTATGTGCTGATGCAGTTTGCCGTCGGCATCTGGGTGTCGCGCCGCATGGCGAGCGAGGCGGACTACATCCTGGCCGGCCGCCGCCTGGGGGTGGGGCTGGTCACTTTCTCGGTCTTTGCCACCTATTTTGGCGCCGAGGCGATCGTGGCCTCGGGTGGTGCGGTCTACGAAAAGGGCCTGGCGGGGGCGCTGGTCGATCCCATCGGTTATGCCAGCGCCATTGTCATCGTCGGGCTCCTGTTCGCGCGCGCTTTGTGGTCGCGCGGGCTCACCACCTTTGCCGACTTGTTTGGTCGCCGCTACTCACCCGGAGTGGAGCGCCTAGTGGTGGTCATGTTGCTGCCGGGATCGATCATTTGGGCCGCGGCGCAGGTGCGCGCCTTCGGCCAGGTCATGAGCCTCAATTCCGGCCTCGATCTCAAAGGTGCCATCACGCTGGCCGCCGTGCTGGTTGCCGCCTATTCCGTGGTTGGCGGACTGTTGGCCGACGCCGTCACCGATACGATCCAGGGGATCGCGGTCCTGGCCGGACTAATCATCCTTGGCATCATCGTGGCGACCGAAGTTGGTGGCGTTTCCGGCGGCCTTGCTAAAGTCGACGCCGGCCGCCTGTCGCTGGCGGCCGCCGAGGAGAGCTTGCTCGCACGCCTCGAACACCTGGCCATTCCCGTCTGCGGCACCATTGTCGCCGTCGAGCTGATCTCGCGCTTCCTCGGCGCGCGTTCCGCCAACGTGGCGGCCGCGGGCACGATCGTAGGCGGCGCCATCTATCTTTCGATCGGGCTGGTGCCGGTCTTTCTCGGCCTGGTCGGCCCTTCGCTGCTGCCCGCCGCGCCCGACGCCGAGCAAATCGTCGCCAAGTTGGCCGAGGTGTATCTGCCCGGGATCCTCTACGTGGCCTTCGCAGGCGCGATCATCTCCGCCATCCTGTCGGCGGTGCACTCGGCGCTGCATGCACCCGCATCCCAAATTTCGCATAACATCGTCATACGCGTGCTTCCCAAGCTCAGCGAAGCCGGCAAGCTGTGGGCGGTGCGCATGACGGTGATGGTTTTGAGCATCATCGCCTTCCTGATTGCTCTTAGTTCGGAAGGTATTCACGAATTGGTGGAAACGGCCTCCGCGTTCGGCAGTGCCGGCGTGTTCGTGGCGACGCTGTTTGCGCTTTTTTCGCGCTTTGGCGGCCCGGCCAGTGCCTACGCCTCGATCATCTCGGGCATGGCGCTCTGGGCAGTCGGCGATTACCTCATGGGCTTGACGGCACCGTACCTGCTGGGCTTGAGCGGTGCGGCAGTCGCTTATGTAGGGGTGGCCCTGCTGCCGGGCCAACAGCGCTGAACAATTGTCAGTTCTCCAACAAATCGGCCCCTTTCGCCGCTAAAAGGCGGTCGACGGCGGCTGCGGCCAACTGTCTCGGGCACCTTCCTATTACTGCGTCAGACCCAAGGTTAACTCACGCAAACGGGCCGTGCGCCCAACTTTGGCGTGCACGGGATCATCTATCGGTACAACCGATAGATGCGCCTTAACGGAAATGTGAAGGAAACCGATTGGCTTCGCGGCCATTGGAAGCTAAAGAGGCGATCCAACCAGACCACATCTCGATGCTGAGGTGGGGCAATTCCATCAACGGGTTCTGCAAGCGTGTCGCGTCCGCGTGTGAAGTGTCATGTGTTCGTCGATTTCGACGGAACCATCGCTTCTCTCGATACAACCGATTTCCTGCTCGAGCGTTTTGCGGCGCCGCAATGGCGCCAAATCGAGGACGATTGGAAGTCCGGCCGAATCGGCTCGCGCGAGTGCATGGTTCGCCAGATCGATCTGGTGCGCGCAACGCCCGCTCAACTCGACGACTTCATCGACCACATTGAGATCGACCCGGCGTTTCCCGCCTTCGTCGACCTATGTCTCGAGCAAGGTCACGACGTGACGGTGGTGTCGGATGGCCTCGATCGCACCGTCGAGGCGGTGCTGAAGCGACACGAGCTCGATCTTCCGTTCTATGCCAATCATCTGGAGTGGCGCGGCAAAGATCGCTGGCGGCTGCGCTTTCCTCATGCGCGCAGTGACTGCGAGGCGTTGTCGGGCAACTGCAAGTGTCAAATTGCCGAAGGCGCCCGGCTTGATCTGCGCATGGTGATCGGTGACGGCCGCTCGGACTTCTGCATCGCCCGCCGCGCCGACCTGGTGTTGGCCAAGAGCGCACTGCTGCCGCACTGCGTTGCCGCCGGCTTGCCGGTTCGCGCCTTCGAAAGCTTCGAGGACGCCCGTCGCATCTTGGCAGGGTGGCTCGATGGCCATGCTGCAATCGCACCCACTTCCCAGTTGCAGCGGGCAGACGAGTAACCCTCGGCATGAGTGAGAAGCGATGCAAAAGGTGATCAGCCGGCCGCCGCGCGGCAGCAACGAGCCCGCAGAACAGCAGCTCTCCGAGGCCGAACTGCTCGCCCTCGAGGCGAACTACTGTTCACACGGCGACACCGTGCACTACACCAATCCGCCGAAGATCTTCGAGCGCGCCGACGGCAGCTTCCTCTACGACGCGGATGGCAAAGAGTACCTCGACCTGCAGATGTGGTACTCGGCGGTCAACTTCGGCTACCGCAACGAGCGCCTCAATGCGGCCGTTCGTCGTCAGCTCGACCGCCTGCCCCAGGTCGCCAGCCAATACCTGCACCGCGAGAAGATCGAGCTCGCCGCCATCCTCGCCCGCGACGCGCAACAGAAGTTCGGCAGCAAGGGTCGCGTCCACTTCAACGTCGGCGGCAGTCAGGCGATCGAAGACAGCTTGAAGCTCGTGCGCAACTTCAAGAAGGGCAAAAGCCTGATGTTTGCCTTCGAGGGTGGCTACCACGGCCGCACCCTCGGCGCATCGGCCATCACCTCGTCCTACCGCTACCGCCGTCGCTACGGCCACTTCGGCGACCGTGCCCACTTCATCCCGTTTCCCTACCATTTTCGCGGCCCCAAGGGCATGAGCAAGGAGGAGTACGGGCATCACTGCGTCAAGCAGTTCGAGCGCTTGTTTGAGAGCGAATACAACGGGGTTTGGGACCCGAAGGTCGGCGAGGCCGAGTACGCCGCCTTTTACGTGGAGCCGATCCAGGGCACCGGCGGCTACGTCATCCCGCCGAAAAACTTCTTTGTCGAGCTGAAGCGGGTGCTCGACGCGCACGGCATTCTGCTCGTCGTCGATGAGATCCAGATGGGTTTTTATCGCACGGGCAAGCTCTGGTCGATCGAGCACTTTGGCGTCAAGCCGGACGCGATCGTGTTCGGCAAGGCTATCACCAACGGGCTCAATCCTTTGGCGGGCGTATGGGCGCGCGAGGAGCTGATCAATCCCACCATCTTTCCGCCCGGCTCGACGCATTCGACCTTCAACGCCAACCCGATGGGCACGGCGGTGGCGCTCGAGGCCATGAAGATGATGCGCGAAACGGACTACGAGACGATGGTGATGGAGAAAGGTGCCTATCTGCTCGAGGGCCTCGAGGAGCTGAAGCGTCGCTACCCAATCGTCGGCGACGTCGATGGCCTCGGCATGGCGCTGCGCCTGGAGATCTGCGAACCGCACGACAGTTTCACGCCCTCCAAGGCAATCGTCGACCGCATGGTGGACGAGGGGCTAAAGGGCGACATCGAGGTGGACGGCAAGAGCTATGGTCTCGTGCTCGACATCGGCGGCTACCACAAGAACGTGGTGACGCTGGCGCCGAGCCTCCACATCAGCAAATCGGAAATGGACCTGAGCCTGAAGTTGCTCGATCGCGTCCTTTATCGTGTCAGCAAGGAGTAAGGCGCCGCCGCATCTGATTTGAGCCTTGGCGGCGGTCAATGGGACCGTGGAACCCGCAACATGATTGGGGGTTACACGCTGCGAGGCGAACAGTCCGATCACGGAGACAAAGGGGGGATTTGATCTTTCCAAAACAAAAGCAAAGCGCACTGTGGGCCGGTTGCAAGACATGGTTGCAGGATCAGGGCGAAGGCGGCTCGCGCACAGCAAAAAGCGAAAGATCGCGCGCAAGGCGTGGTGAAGCGGATAACAAAACACACAAAGCAGTCTGGTGGACATGAACGACAAAAACGACAAAGATGAGTTTCCCGATCGCAGCCAGCTCTTTGAGGGCGGTCGCGTCGGCGTCCTGCTGGTGCACGGATTGGGCGGCACGCCGACCGAGCTTCGGTTCATTGCCCAAGGTCTCGCCAGGGCCGGCCGCACGGTATTGTGCTGTCAACTGGCCGGTCACTGCAGCACGCCCGAGGAATTACGTCGTTCAACCTGGCAGGAGTGGTACCAAAGTGTCGCGCAAGCGCACGATCGGCTGCGTGAACGCTGCGACATCGTCCTGGCGGGCGGGCTTTCGATGGGCGGCATTTTGGCGCTGCGGCTAGCCCAGCAGCGGCCCGAAGAAGTGCATGGTCTGCTGCTCTATGCCCCGACGCTCAAGCTCGACGGCTGGGCCATGCCGTGGCACTCGCTGGTCCTCCAGTACGTGAAGCCGACGCCGCTCCGCCTGGAATTCGACCTGCCCGAGCGCAATCCTTATGGCCTCAAGGACGAACGCGTGCGCGCGCTGGTCGTGTCCAGCATGCAAAGCGGTGATGCCGGGCAGGCTGGAGTCTTCAGCACACCGGTGCGCTCATTTGCCAACTTCAACGCGCTGGTCGGCGAAGTAAAACCGCAGCTCGATAAAGTGCGACAGCCGGCTCTGATCGTGCACCCCCGCAATGACGACATTGCCAGTTTAAAGAACGCGCAGTACCTGCAGTCGCATCTGGGCGGGTTGGTAGACACGCTGGTGTTGGACAACAGCTATCATATGGTCACCCTGGACCAACAGCGCCACGTTGTGGCCGAGCGCACCGACGCCTTCGTCGCCTGGGTCGAGAACGGCTATCTCGCCAAGGGCGATCTGGAGCGCATCATCAAGGGCGCCAAGGCGGACCACAGTCGGATCGCCTCGGATTGAGAGCTTTGGTGCGGATGCGCTCCCGCCGGTGACGGGGGTGCGGTGCGCCAACCTGCGGCGACCCCGGAGCCGGACGAGGCGCGCAACTCAGGCACCACCGACGGTGTTGCAGCGTTGCAGATCGACGGGTGCACGCTTCCAAGTGAAGGTCTCGCCGAGCAGCTTGATTCCGAGATAGCCGGTGACCAGAAGGGTATTGTCGTTTTGCAATTTGATTTCGGCGCTGAAGCGCTCCTCGTCTTCGGGATTGTAGATCCAGCCGGACGACCAGGTGTTGGGCTCGCCGCGGCGCAGGTTGCCCAGGATCTGCGCGCCGCAGATCGGCCGCCCGGTGCGCGAGCGATGGGTGGGATTTTTGAGCCAGACGACACGCCCGCACATGAGCTCGCCGCAGGGACGAATCTCGACGGCGCCCTGCCCGGTGTGATCGATCCAGGTACCGGTTACGTCGGCCGCGCGACCTGGCAGTGCGCCGAGCGGGAGCGTGCCAAGCGCCAAAAGCGCGGCGCGCAGCACGGTTTTTCGCTCGGCCATAAGCTTGCTAATCGTGAAATAAAACATGATGTTAGGGTCTCCCTAGCAGATCGGGCCACAACCCGCATAGGCACTTGCGATCGAGATGCGGAAAAAATAGGGCAGACCCTGCAAATTGGTTCCGAGCACGGAAGAATGCGGCAACTTCCGGGCATAAGCTTTGCCGCGGCCTTTACCGAGTTGGCGCCCGGTCGCAAGACCCGATCGGAATTCCTATATAGTCGTGCGCACAGGGGTTCGCGGGGGACCGACCGCCCTCACCGGTGTGAAGAAGCCTGGCCCCTGCGGGCCGTCAACGATCACTGCACCTTAGCGCTACGCCGGGTGCTGCCGAGTGGATGCAACGCGCCGCAATGACCTTCACGCTGGCTTTCCGCAACCTTTTCCATGACCGCGTGCGGCTAACCGTCACCCTGGTCGGGATTCTGTTCTCCATCGTTCTGGTGGCGATCCAGCTCGGGCTCTATCTCGGCGCCCGCTCGATGATCATTTCCATGATCGATCGTGCGCACGGCGACCTCTGGGTGATGGCTTACGGCACCAAGAACTTCGAGGAGGCGCAGCCGATCAACGCACGCGATCGCTATGCCGCCCTTTCCACGCCCGGGGTGGCCAACGCGGTCCCAATCATTTCCTCCTTCACCGATTGGCGCAAGCCGACGGGGGGCTCAACGCTGGTGGTCGTGATCGGTACCGACAACGAGGACCGCGGCCTCAGCCCGTGGAATGTGGTGGAGGGGGAGGTTACCGGACTGGGCGCCCGCGATGCCGTGATGATCGATAAAACCTATCTGCAAGAGCTTGGTGTCAAACAGATCGGCGATACGGCCGAAGTTGGAGCCTCGAGGGTGCGCGTGTCGGGCCTGACCGACGGCATCCGCTCTTTCACGGTCACGCCTTACGTCTTCACCACCATCAGCCGAGCCCGAACGCTGATCGACATGCCCGCCGACAAGATCACCTACACGCTCGTCAGGCTGCAGCCGGGAGCCGACGTGGAGAGCGTGCGCAAGGCGATCCAAGCCAAGGTACCCGACAGCGAAGTGCTGACGACGGCGGAATTTCGCACGCGCAGCCTGAACCACTGGCTGTTTGCGACCGGTGCCGGTGTGGCTCTGATCGGCGGCGCCGTGCTCGGACTGCTGGTCGGTACGGTGATCGTGGCCCAGACGCTCTATTCGAGCACCAAGGACCACCTCAATGAATTTGCGACACTGCGCGCGCTCGGTTCTTCATCGGGCTACATTCACCGGGTCATTCTGACCCAGGCGGCCCTGAGCGCCGTCCTCGGCTATGCACTGGGAATGTCGATCGCCATGGTCGTCGTCTACCTGAGCGAGCATACGGCCCTGCCGATCATCATGACGCCGGAGCTCGCCGCGCTCTTGCTGGCGTTGACCATCGGCATGTGTGCGATCTCGGCGCTGTCGGCGATCGGCAAGGTAATGCGCATCGATCCAGCCATGGTGTTCAACCGATGATAGCTGAAACAGCCACGCTCTCGACCGAAGCTCGTCAGGATGCCGGCGAGGAGGACACCCAAATCGTGCTGGAAGCGCGGCACATCACTAAGGAGCTCGGGCGCGGCGCCGGCAAGGTGCGGGCCCTGAAGGGCGTCAGCCTGTCGCTGCGCGCCGGCGAGCTGACGCTGCTGATGGGCCCGTCCGGTAGCGGCAAGACGACCTTGCTTTCGATCTTGGGCTGCATTCTCACGCCCACCGAGGGCAGCCTAGCAATCGCCGGGCATTCGACGGCGGGACTGACGCCAGAGCGGCTCGCCAACCTGCGACGACAGCACATCGGCTTCATCTTTCAGTCCTATAACCTGTTTCCGACGCTGACCGCCGAGGAGAACGTGCGCGTGGCGCTGGATGTGCGCGGCAAGCGCGGCTCGGAAGCGGTGGTGGCAGCGCAACGCGCGCTACATCGGGTCGGCCTGCGCCACAAGCTCAAGTCCTATCCGGGCAACATGAGTGGTGGCGAGCAGCAGCGCGTTGCCGTGGCCCGGGCCCTTGCGGGTTCGCCTTCGGTGATGCTCGCCGACGAGCCCACGGCGGCCCTCGACAGCGAGAACGGACTGGCCGTGATGCAGCTGCTGTCTGAGATCGCCAAGGACAGGAGTCGCGCAGTTCTGGCAGTCACGCACGATCCACGCACAGTGCCGTTCGCCAACCGGGTGCTGCGTATCGAAGACGGGCTCATCGTCGGCGAAGAGCGCCGTGCCGAGGGCGTTGAGACCATTCACGAGTTGGCGCGCAACCGCAAACGGAAGGCCAATGCTTAAAGGTGATTCCACATTCACGATGTTGATCGTGGCCGCGATTTTAGCGCTCGGCGTCGGCTACTATGTGCCCAAGGCCTTCGTGGCGCGGCCGGCCGATCCGGGCAAGAGCGAGGCCGCGGCGAGCGTCATTGTCACCGGGGCTGCCAAGGCGGCGCCGGCAAAGCCCGAATGGGCCGCCTCCGCCCCCGGACGCGTCGAGCCGTCGGGCGGCGAGGTGCGGATTGGCGCACAGATCCCAGGCCGCGTCGCCGAGGTCCTGGTGGCCGCCAACGACAAGGTCGCGGCCGGCGATTTGCTGGTGCGGCTGGAAGACGACGACCTGGTGCCGCGGATCCACGCCGCCGCCACCGAGGTCGCCGTGCGCAAGCGCGAGCGCGATAGCGCGGAAGCGATCGGCAAGCCGGCGCAGGACCGCAGAAGCGCCGAAGATGCCCTGGCCAATGCCGAACGGCAGCTGGCGCAGGCGCGCGAGGACCAGGACCGCGTGACCAAGCAGCGCCGCGCCGGCACCGGTACCGACGCTGACGTCGACAAGGTGCACGAGGCGACCGAGAAGGCGCGCGAACGCCTGCTGCAGGCCCGCGATGGACTGCGCAAGGCACTCGCGGCCGATGGCTTGCCGCCGCCGACCCGGCCGGAGGCGGCACTGACGGCGGCGCGCGCCGAATTGTCGTTGGCCGAGGCCGCCCTGGAAAAGACGCGCATTCGCGCGGCCACGGCAGGAACCGTGCTGCAAGTCAACGCCAAGGCCGGCGAAACCATCGCCCCGTCCCCGGAGGCGGCTTTGCTGGTGATGGGAAATCTGTCGTCACTGCGCGTGCGCGCTGAGCTCGAGGAGCGCGATTTGGGCAAGGTGCGCATCGGGCAGGCCGCCGTCGTCCGTTCCGACGCCTTCCCCGGCAAGGACTTCGAGGGCAAGGTGACGTTTCTGGCGCAATCGCTGGGGCCGAGCCGCCTCGGCCAGCGCGGTCCGCGCAAACCAGTCGATGTCGATGTGCTCGAGGTGCTGATCGAGCTTGGCGGCAATCCGCCGCTGTTGCCCGGCATGCGCGTCGACGTGTTCGTGCGCAACGACGCCACGGCGTTGCCGGGCGCCAAGCAGACCGCCATCCAGGCGGCGAACGGATCGCCTCGCACGAATTGACGCCAGCTTCGAGCTTGGGTAGCGGCGCGGGCGGCGCGGCGCCCCAAGGCCACCTGTAGCAACAGCGCCATCGCTGCGAACGCTCAAGATCGCCGCTTTGCGCACGGGCGCCAGCCCGCGTGCTGGCGTCTCCCTCCGCCACCATTCTCTTTGTCTGGGTCCATTTTGTCTGGGTCCACTTTGTCTGGGCCCTTTTTGCTGGCCCTGCGCTCGATTGCAGCGCGCGCCGCTAGCGTGCCAGGGGTCGGCGTGGCAAGGTCGCGGCACAAGCAGAGCTTTCGGGGAGATTGGGCCCATGCAGATCGATCGCGTCCGCGCTCACATCGTGCAGCTTCCGGCCGACGAGCCGCTGGCCGACGGCAAGGTCATGCCGGGGGCAACCCGCGACCTCGTAACGGTCAAGCTGCGCAGCACGGACGGACTGGACGGCATTGGCGTAACGTTCTTCGGCGCGGCCATGACGGGTGCCTTGCAGCGCGCCGTCGAAGAGCTCGGCGCTCTCGTGGTCGGCGAGGATCCTCATGGGGTTGAGCGCATCGTCGAAAAGCTGCGCCAGGCGGCGGGCAGTAGCGGTCCCGGCGGAATTTTCACCCTGGCGCTGTCTGCCATCGATACGGCGCTGTGGGACCTGCGCGGCAAGGCGCTCGGGTTGCCGCTGGCCAAGCTTTTGGGCGGCTTCCGCGATTGCGTTCCGGCCTACGCCAGCGGTGCCCTGATGCGCACGCTATCCCTCGAGGAGGTCACGACGGCCGCGCGCCGCCTCCGCGAGCGCGGCTGGGGCGCCATGAAGACGCAACTTGCGCTCCCCGGGCAAACCTCGCCGGACATCGAGGTTGAGCGCATCCGGCTTATTCGCGAGATCGTCGGCAACTCCACCCAACTCATGTGCGATATCAATCAGCGCTGGCAAGTGCACGAGGCAATCAGTATCGGCCAGCGTCTGGAACCCTATCGCTTGCATTGGCTAGAGGACGTGACCACCTGCGACGATTATGCGGGGCTTGCGCGCGTGACCCAGCAGCTCGCCACACCCATTGCCGGCGGCGAGTACGTTTATGGGATCACCCCTTTCCGACACATGTTGGAGGCGCGTTCCGTCGATATCGTCATGATCGACCTTGTGCGCGTGGGTGGCATTAGCCAGTGGATGAAGGTCGCCGGAATGGCCGAGGCCTTCAATCTACCGGTTGTCTCGCACTTGATCCCCGAGGTTCACCTGCATCTCATTGCCGCCGTGCCCAACGGGCAAATCGTCGAGTACATGCCCTGGACGAGGCCGCTATTCGACAATCCGCCCATACCCGAGAAGGGATTGCTGAGGGTGCCCTCCGCACCCGGTCTTGGCCTCACGTTCACGCGCGCGATCAACGACGCGCTCGATCGCAAATAGCAAATGGACGGGCGTTGCCTACCCCCGGCTCGCCGACCCCCGACAAGCGCAAAAAGCGCCTGTCGCCGGCGAGCGCTTAGCATCTTGCCGGTTTTTTCGCGTTAACGGTCGTTTCGCTCAGTTGAGCTCGTTGAGCCGCGATGGATCGGGCTTGCGACCTGTCACGCGTTCAAGCGCGATGGCGGTCAGCACCTTGGAGGCCAGCGTCTTCTTGCCCGGATCGCGCTCCGCGTCGGCCGCCTGCGCGGGTCCGGCAAAACCCGTCGATAGCGGCTGACTGCCGGCGCACCCGGCAAGCAAGGTGCCTGCCAACAGCAAGATCATCCCCCAGGCCGGTGCACGGCCGCGTCTCATTTTGCTTGCCTGTTCCACGACGAACACAGCAGCTCCCCCCAAAGTCGACGTG
>DASTMQ010000073.1:0-11919 GCA_035714005.1 Hyphomicrobiaceae bacterium | reverse complement strand
ATCGTCCTGCTGCTACTGGCGACGCACGAGGAGCAACTGGCGCACATGGAGGGCCAAGCACGCCTTCTGGTCGCCGGCCGGGAAGACGTGCGCATCGAACTGGCCGAGATTGATCGGGGCGAAGCCGCCGTCATGGCCGAGACGCTGCGCCGGCTGCGCGGCGGCTTTGTGATCGGGCAATACGGTGGTCGGCTGGTGCCCGACGAGGGCGACCTGCGCCCGCTCTTGGCAGCGCTCGAGTGCCCGCTATTCCTGGTTCGCTAGTCCAATGGCAGACGGCCGCGCCAACCTCCGTGCCTCGCACGCGCCCCGGAGCTGTGGCCAAGCCCGCCAGGGGGTGGCACGGCAAGCATCGGCCCGCGCCGGGCTGAGGCCCACAAGGGCTTCGCCGGCCCGCAGCTCGGCTCAAAGCTCCCCACCACCCACCCCGGGATGGGGGCCGTTGGGTCGGCCGAAGGGCCGCCGCCGCCGACCAAGCACCTGCAAAGGTCCTGCTAACCACGCCGTCGATCTGTTTTTCAGCACCGGTGCGGGCGGCTCCATCACGCGGTTAAGGCCAACCCCAGGCGGTGGGTTGGTCTCGGCGCAGGATCACTTTAAGATTTGTTTGCTATTGGCAGCGAAAGGGAAGGCTCCACGTCGCCAAGGACATTTTGAGTGGCCAAGTACCGCAATCTCGGGGTCGGCGAACACGCGCCGTGGTTTGAAGCGAGGGCGAGCACGCGCGATGGGTTTGCCCTCGACAGCGTTGGCGGGCGCTATATCGTTTTGTGTTTCTTCGGCTCGGCCGACCCCAAGGGCAAAGCCGCCCTCGACGTCGCGCTTGCGCGTGCGGACTTGTTTGATGACGAGCACGCCACCTTCTTCGGGGTCAGCATCGATCCTGCCGACGAAGCCAAGAGACGCGTCGTCGGTCGGCTGCCCGGCTATCGCTTTTTTTGGGACTTCAGCGGCGCCATCAGCCGGCGCTATGGCGCCATCCCACACGATGCCGAACCCGCAAAGGGCAACGTGCCCCTGCGCCGCCTTTGGGTCGTGCTCGATCCAACCTTGCGCATCTTGCGAGTGGCCCCATTCAGGGGCGATGGCGGCGAGGCCACTGAGCTCATGCACTACATCGCGTCGTTGCCGCCACCGGGGCGCTTCGCCGGCTTTGAAGTGCAAGCGCCCATTCTGGTGTTGCCAAACGTGTTCGAACCGGAGTTCTGCGCGAGTTTGATCGCGCTTTATGAGACGAGTGGCGGGCAAGAAACAGGGTTCATGCGCGATGTCGGTGGCAAGACCGTGCAGTTGCACGACCACGGGCATAAGCGGCGGCGGGACCACATTATTGAGGACGGTGAGGTCATCCGGCAGGTGCTGCGGCGCTTCAACCGCACCGTCATCCCGGAACTCCACAAGGTCTATCAGTACAAAGCCTCGCAAATGGAGCGGTTTCTCGTCGGCTGCTATCGGGCGGAGGACAGCGGCCATTTCGCGCCGCATCGCGACAATACCACCAAGGGCACCGCGCACAGGCGCTTTGCGGCTTCGGTGAACTTGAATGCCGAGTTCGACGGCGGTGAGGTCAGCTTTCCCGAGTACGGGCCACGCGGCTTCAAGCCGGCACCGGGCGGGGCGGTTGTGTTCTCTTGCTCGCTTCTCCATTCGGTTTCGAAGGTGACGCGGGGCGCCCGCTATGCCTTTTTGCCGTTTATCTACGATGACGAGGCGGCCAAGATCCGTGCGGCCAACCACGCCTTTCTTGCCGACAATGGGGGGCAACAGGCCCCGTTGGAGCCGCCTCCCCGGGGCTGAACCTGGCGTGGCGCGCAGCCTCATCTTTTTTGGCGCTGAGCTTAACGCGGCTTTTGCGCGCTGCCGTGAGCGGGTGCCGGCGAGGCTGCAACGGCTGCGCATGGTTTGCTAGAGTGGATGGCGATGATCTACATCGCCATTCTCACCGATCGAGGGCAGGAGGAGGTTTGCGCGATCTGCGCGCAAATCGGCGAACGCATCGCGCGCTTCGTGGACGACTATCCGGATCGGGAGAACACGTTTGTGCAGCCTTGGCCGGAAGCGCCGGCCGTTTATGTTCGGCAAGCGCGCCGGGACGGAAGCATGACGCCTGAGATTGAATGCCGTCTTGAGCGCTGCAAGACGGTGCTTTATTTCGAAGGGCCCGGCAATCCACACGAGTGCGCCGACCAAGTCTCGGTCTTGAAGTTGTACCTGGAAGCCCTCGATGGCTCGGTCATTGACTGGGGCGGCATCGACTACGGCTGGCCACTGGTGCAGCTCAGCGAAGACGCCCTGCGCTGCTTGCGCCAACTTCCCGATGAAGAACGGCTTGCAGCTGACGCATAATCCCAACGTCCCACGGGCTCCGACTGCCCCTGGGCGCTGCCTGGCGTGGCAGTCTGCGGCAAGCGCCGGCGATGCTGTCGACCTCAGCTTTTTTCGCTGATCCAAGCCGGCCGCGCCGCTCCCACCTTAGGCCCTGCCGCGACATCGCCGGCGCGTCGACATTGAGGGTGTGCCGCTTTTTTCATCCGGCTCATCCTGGCGCTAACCCTGGTGGGCAGCAGTGGCCGTTCGGGCCTCGCGCGCCATGGCGCCCGAAACTCCCCAGCGTCGTGCCCGCGCGCAAGCGGAAAGGCTAGCGCCCGGGCCGCACGGCGCAATGGATGGCTGCGCACGAGGCCTCTAGAGTTGAGTTGGGCGAAGGCTGCCGATGAGGGCGGTCAGGCCCTTGAGCAGCGCCAGTGGGGTCGGCGGACACCCGGGGATGCTGAGATCCACGGGTATGACCGAGCTAACCGCGCCAACGCAGGCATAACTGCCGGCGAAGACCCCGCAATCGGCGGCGCAGTCTCCCGCCGCCACCACCCACTTTGGATCCGGTGTCGCGGCGTAGGTGCGCTCCAGCGCCTCGCGCATGTTCTTGGCAACGGGACCCGTGACGAGCAAGACGTCGGCATGGCGCGGCGAGGCAACAAAACGCAGCCCAAAACGCTCGATGTCGTAAAAGGCGTTGTTGAGGGCGTGTATTTCCAGTTCGCAGCCGTTGCACGAGCCGGCGTCCACCTCCCGGATGGCGAGACTGCGCCCGAGACGCCGGCGCGCGGCCGCACCCAGCCTCCGGGCCAAGGCGGCGAGCTCGGCGCCATCGGGCGACGGTGCCGGCTCGCTGAGCGGAAACTGGATGAGACTCTCGAGCAGCAGCTTGCGCATGGTCGGTCCTAGAGGTCGTGACCGGAATAGGAGCAGTTGAAAGACTTGTTGCAGAGAGGGAAGTCGGCGACGATGTTGCCGGCGATGGCGGCCTCGAGCAGCGGCCACTGGAACCACGATGGGTCGCGCAAATGGCAGCGCGCGAGCCTGCCATCGGCGCCGAGGCGGACCCAGGCCAGGATGTCGCCCCGGAAGCCCTCGACCAGCGCCAGGCCCTCGCCGTCGTCGTTGCTCCCTTTTGCGGGCCGGGCGGTCTGTAGCGTGCCCTCGGGCGTTTTCTCGAGCAACTGCTCGATCAGGGCGAGGGACTGCTGGACCTCCTCGATGCGTACCCAAATCCGCGCGTCGACATCGCCGGCCTGTCGCACGGGGACGTCGAATGCGAGGTTGCCATACGGTGCGTAACCTGGCGTTTTGCGCGCATCGAAATGACGGCCGGAGGCGCGGCCGACGAACCCGCCCGCGCCGTATTGCATCGCCAGATCGGGGCTCAGGATTCCCGTCGATACCGTGCGGTTTTGCAGTGA
This sequence comes from Hyphomicrobiaceae bacterium, assembly GCA_035714005.1. Lineage (GTDB taxonomy): Bacteria > Pseudomonadota > Alphaproteobacteria > Rhizobiales > Hyphomicrobiaceae > AWTP1-13. Next base: position 8,179 of record DASTMQ010000073.1, on the reverse strand, counting down.
GGCCGTGCCGTCGTAGAGCTCGATCAGCTCGGGCAAATGTCGCCGGATGCTGGCGATGAGCGCGCGCAGGGTGGCGACGGCGTCCGCGCGAAGGTCGATCGTCACGCCGCCCGGAACGATGCGGTCCATCATCAGACGATGACCGAAGCAGCGCTCGGACGTCCGCAGCACGCGTTCGCGTAGCATGCCGCAGTGGGTATGAAGCAGCGAAAACGAAGCGTCATTTGCGATGGCACCGATGTCGCCCAAGTGATTGGCGATCCGCTCCAGCTCCGCCATCAGCGCGCGCAAGCAGATGGCGCGGGGCGGCGCCTCGAGCCCAAGGGCGGCTTCGACCCCCTGCGCGAAGGCCAGCGCATAGGCCACCGTGCTGTCGCCGGAAACGCGGCCTGCCAGCTTTGCGCCTGCTTCGAGCGTTGCACCGATCAGGAGCCGGTCGATGCCCTTGTGCACGTAGCCCAGTCGTTGTTCCAGGCGGACGATGGTCTCGCCATTGGCGGTGAAGCGGAAATGACCGGGCTCGATGATGCCGGCATGTACCGGACCGACCGGGATTTGATGCATCGGCGGGCCCTCGGCGCCGGCAAAAGCGTAAGGGTCGGCCGAAACCGCCGCTGGCTCGCAGCTGGCGAGCGGCTGGCGCAATCCCCAACGACCATGGTCGAGCCATGGGCGCCTGTCCGTCGAGGCCTCCGCCTCGAGCCCGTAAAGATCGCGCATGGCACGCTCGAGCCGCAGGGCGGGGGGATGAAGGTTGCCGATCGAGGGGAAGCGACGGGCCGGGCAGGCAAGGGTGAGAATGGCCAATTCACCACGCGCCAGGACCCCCAGGTGCGCGGCATCGCCGTCGCCCCACAGGCTAAGCATGGTGCCCTCTTTGGCGGCCAGCTGGGCACCGGCTTGCAGCCAGGCCGCTGCATCGACGACGACGGTTGTAGGCTTGCCGCGCGCGCAACGGCCGGCCCTGTTCGATTGTTTGCCGCAGCCAGGCCATGGTTCCGCCTCACCCGAGCAGGTGCGCCACGCTTTGGAACCAGACGACGAGGGGCTGCGGCAGGTAGACCCCGGCCGTCAGCACCAGCGCAAGGTGGGTATACAGCGGCGCGTAGGAGGCTTGCACGGGCGCGGTTTCGCCGATCGGCGTTCCGAAGGCGACTTCGTTAAGACGCAGCATCAGCGCCCCCAGGGCCAGCAGCAGCCCGAGCACGAGAATGATGGCAAGGAGTGGCGCGCGCGCAAAGGTAGAGCTGACGATCAGGAACTCGCTCATGAAAATCCCCAGCGGCGGCAGCCCGGCAATGGCAATGACGCCCAACACCAGGCCCCAGCCGAGCCCGGGATGACTTTCCGTCAGGCCACGGATTTGTTCGAGCCGCTGCGTACCCTTACCTTGCGCGATATGACCGACGGCGAAGAATATCGCCGACTTCGTCAAGGAGTGCATGGTCATGTGCAGTAGTCCGGCGAAATTGGCGAGCGCCCCGCCCATGCCGAAGGCGAAGGTGACAATTCCCATGTGCTCGATGGAGGAGTAAGCGAACATGCGCTTGATATCGCGCCGGCGGAAAAGCATGAAGGCGGCGAAGACGACGGAAGCAAGGCCCATTGTCACCATCAGCGGCCCTGGTGGGATCGCCGTTGGGATCGTGGCGAGCAGCATCTTGAATCGCAGCACGGCGTAGAGCGCCACGTTGAGAAGCAGGCCCGAAAGCACGGCCGAGATCGGCGTTGGCCCCTCGGCGTGCGCATCGGGAAGCCAGGCGTGCAGCGGGGCCAGACCCACTTTGGTGCCGTAACCGAGCATCAGGAAAATGAAGGCGACGTTCAGCAACTCGGGACTGAAGCTTGCGGCTTTTTCACTGAGAGCCGTCCAAACCATCGCGTCCTGCCCCTCGCCGAGCACGGGGCGCGCCGCCATGTAGACCAGGATCGTGCCGAACAGGGCCAGCGCGATGCCGACGCTGCCGAGGATGAAATACTTCCAGGCCGCCTCCAGCGCCTCGTGCGTTCGATAGATGCCGACCATCGCCACCGTTGTCAGCGTCGCCAATTCGATGGCGACCCACATGAGGCCGATATTATTGGCGACCAGCGCCAGGTTCATGGCGAACATCAGCGTCTGGTACATGGCATGGTAGAAGCGCAGATAGCGCTGCGTGAGCCGTCCGCTCTCGAGTTCGTGGGCGATGTAGCTGGCGCTGAAGGCGCTGGTGGTGAAAGCAACGAAGGTGGCGAGGACGACGAAAACGACATTGAGGTCGTCCACGAACAAATAACCGCCGGCTGCGGGTCGCTGCCCGAGCAGTTGCAGGGCAACCAGAAAGGTGACCAGCGATGCAGCGACATTGAGACGTGCGGCGATCCAGTAGCCAGGCAGTACCGCCAGCAGTAGGGCCGACAGGCACGGAACGAGCAGGATGGTGCTCACCGGCTCGAGGCCCAGCGCCTGCAGCGGAGCGCTCATCGTCTTTCCCCGCGGAAACTGTCCAGCGCCTGTACGTCGACCGAATCGAAGCGTTCGCGAATGCGGAAGAGAAAGACGCCGATTACGATAAAGGCGACGAGCACCGAAAACGCGATGCTGATCTCGACCACCAGCGGCATGCCCTTGGCTCCCGTTGCCGCCAGAATCAGGCCGTTCTCCATCGACATGAAGCCGACGATCTGGGAAACGGCGTTGCGTCGCACCACCATCATCAGCAACCCCAACAGCACCACGGACAGGGCAAAGGCCAGATCCTCGCGCGATAGCGGGTCGACGGAGGCGCCGGTAGCCTTCAGCATCACCACCATTGACAGGCCTACCAGGCCTATGCCCGCGAGCATGGTCGGACCGACGCCGACGACGGTCTCGATGGTGCGGTGGATTCCGAGCTTGATCACGACGTGGCGCAGCGCGACCGGGATGATGATGGCCTTTAGCGTCAAGGCGATGAACGCGGGTACGTAAAGATGGCTCGCGTCCTGGATATAGGCCTGCCAGGCGACCGAGCATGAAAGCAGCAAAGCGTGCAGCGCAAACACGTTGAGCAGGGCAAACATTCGGTCCTGGTAGAGCAGCATGAAGCTCACCAGCACCAGTCCACCGGCCAGCATGTGGGCGACCTCGTAGGCGTGGCCGCTCATCTAAAAGCTCCGCGACACGAACAGCAGCAAGGTAGCGAGCAGCCCGAGCATGAGTGCCGCGCCTAGAAACTGCGGCACGCGGAACACCCGCATTTTGGCGATCGAGGTCTCAAACAGCACCAACAGGAAGCCGCCGGTCAGCAATTTGCCCAGGTAGAGCGTCGCACCGGTGGCGTAGGCCAAAGGCGCGCTGCCCGGCGGTGCCAGCCCCCACGGCACGAAAATGCAGGCGATCAGCGAAACGTAGAGCAGGAGCTTCACGGCAGCGGCCAACTCGAGCATCGCCAGGTGTCGACCCGAATACTCGAGCACCATGGCTTCGTGCACCATGGTAAGTTCCAGGTGCGTGGCCGGATTGTCGACGGGAATGCGGGCGTTCTCGGCGATGGCAACAATGACGAGGGCCGCCGCCGCCAGCCCGAGCGAGACGCGCAAGCCGAGGTTGTCCTGCATGAAGGCGGCGACTGAGGAAAGCTGCGTCGAGCCGGCGACCAGCGCGACGGTAAATACGATCATGATCATGGCCGGTTCGGCCAAAGAGGCAAACAGCATCTCCCGGCTGGCGCCGATCCCGCCAAAACTTGTGCCGATGTCCATGCCGGCGAGGGCCAGGAAGAAGCGAGCCGAGCCCAAGAGCGCGATGATGGCGATCAAGTCGCCGACCCAGCTGAAGGGGAGTCCCGTGGCGAAGGTCGGAACGAGCGCCGCGGCCACCCAGGTTGCCGCGAAGATCATGTAGGGGGCGGTGCGAAACAGCCAGGAGGCATTGTCTGCCAGCACGGCCTCTTTGCGGATCAGCTTTAACAGGTCGCGGTAGGGCTGCAGCAACGGGGGCCCGACCCGGTATAGAGCGCGCGCCTTGACCTTGCGCGTGTACCCCAACAGCAGCGGCGCCAGCGCCAACACCGTGAACATCTGCACGCCCTGGAGCAAGGGGGCAACGATCAAGTCCATATCGACACCACCAGCAGCAGGCCGATCAAGGCGATGAACACCAGGCTCAGGTACTGCCTGATGCTCAGGAATTGGAGATGGTTGAGCCGTTCGCTGGCCACACCGATGCCCACCGCCAAGGGCACATAGACAAATTCCCAAGGCGGATCGCGCAGCGTGACCTTGAGACGCGCCGACCGTCGATCGCCCGGTAGCGGCATATCGACGTGTTCGCGGGCGAGAAACACCACGCTGCCGAACACGCGTCGGATCGGTTGGGCAAAACTGTCTGCCGTGTACTGGGTGCTGGAGCTCGCCAATGGAAAGCCGCAGTCCCAGGCCGGCCCGCGGCGGACTGCCCGCGAGGCAAAGCGGTGAATGACCTCGATGGTCATGAGCGTGGAGGCCGCGATGAAGAGAAAGACGAGCAAACCGTTGTAGGAGCTGCGGCTCTCCGCAACCGGCACGATCGATAGCCAGGCGAGCGTACTCTGAGCCGGCATGCGCGCCCCGCTTAGGCCAAGCACCACGGGTGCCAAGAGATCGATGCACAAGCCGGGGAGCACGCCGGCCAGTAGGCAGAGCAATGCCAAGGTCAGCATGGCGCCCAGCGAGATCGGATCGGTTTCGCGCGCCTGCTCGGCGGCGATGCTGCGCGGGCGGCCGAGGAAGCTGACGCCAAACGCCTTGACGAAGCAGGCGGCGGCCAGCGCCGCCGACAGCGCCAGCGTGGCGCCTATGGCAGGAACGATTAGTTTCAAGCTCCATGACGGCAGCTCGGGACTGAGCAAGATCGCCTGAAAGGTCAACCACTCCGAGACGAAGCCGTTGAGTGGCGGCAGCGCCGAGATCGCCATGCAGCCGGTCAAGAATGCAAAGGCCGTAAGTGGCATGCGGTGGATCAGGCCGCCGAGGCGCTCCATATCGCGCTCGCCCGTGGCGGCGAGCACCGCGCCAGAGCCAAGGAACAGCAGGGTCTTAAACAGGCAGTGATTGAGAACGTGGAACAGGGCGGCCGTCAGCGCCAAAGCCGCGGGCGCCGGCAAGCCGTGCGAGGAGAATGCCAGCGCCAGGCCGAGACCCAGGAAGATGATGCCGATGTTCTCGACCGTATGATAGGCGAGCAACCGCTTCAGATCGTGCTGCATTAGCGCGCTCAATACGCCGAGGATGCAGGTTATGCCGGCCAGCACGATCAACAGCACACTCCACCACCATGCCGGCGGACCGTTGAGATCGATGGCGATTCGGATGAAGCCGTAGACGGCAACTTTGGTCATCACCCCGCTCATCAGGGCGGAGACATGGCTGGGGGCGGCCGGGTGTGCCAGCGGCAACCAGACGTGCAGCGGCACCAGTCCCGCCTTGGAGCCGGCACCGACTAGGGCGAGGATGAAGACGGCGGCGGGAAGCGTGCCGCTGCCGGTGCGGATGTCGGCAAACGTGTAGCCGCTCGTCCCTCCCGCGAGCAGTCCGAAGGCCAGCAGCAGCGCCAGCGTGCCGAAGCTGGCCATTAAGATGTAGATGTAGGCGGCCCGTCTATTGCTTGGATCATTATGGTGCGCGAGCACGAGCGCCCAGGAGCAGATCGACATAAATTCCCAGGCAAGCAGGAAGCTGAAGCCGTCGTCGGCAAGCACGACAAGGTTCATGCTGGCAACGAACAGGGGATAGAAGGGGAGGACACGGCCCGGCGCTGTTTCGTGGCGACCATGGCCGATGGCAAAGAGGCTGGCAGCGGCACTTCCCAAGTTGACCACCAGCAGGAAGAAGGCCGAGAGCGCGTCCAGGCGAAGATGGGCGCCCGTCCACGGCAAGCCAAGGGGCAAGCGCAAGGCTTGTGCGGAAGCGGCGGTCAGCGTCAGGTAACGGCAGGCCGCACCCAGAATGCCGAGGCAAACGACAAGGCTAGTGCCGTACGTCAGGGCCGTCGCGAGCCGCGATCTTTGCAGCAACGCCGCAGCAACCGCCGTGCCGAGCAGGACGGCCACGCCCCACAGGGCGATCCCAACCTGCATTCGCCCCCGTTTCCCACGGCCAAACCTGCGGCGTCGGCCTCACGTCAGCGCTAATGAGCTTATTTCACGCGCAGCATTGTGCGCCCCTTCTTGGCGCGTGCTGGCGATGCTGCGGGACGCTGCTGCGCCATCACCGCGGGCTCTTTGAAGCGCACGCCGCGGCCGCCACCATCGCTTTTGGCATTGTCGCCGAGCAATTCAATGCCCGCCGCGTTCAGCGCCTCGACCACCTTGGTCAGGGTATCGACGACGCCGCGCACATTGCCCTGACTAGCTTCCATCCTTTGGATCGTTGGCAGCGACACACCGGCAAGGTCCGCCAGCGTCTGCTGGTCGATGCCAAGCAACGCCGCGCGGCGCGTAATTGTGCAGCAATTATCATCGCAATTGGGTGTTCCAACCTTAAAAGTATTGTATCATCACTTAGTACTGATGTGCAGAACCAACTTTACGGCCTGCACCCGTGAACGACGTCCCGCCGGCCCGCGGCGTGCAAACCGCGATCGTGCGTAAACGACTGCCAACGGCGTCGGTTTGCGCAGCCTTTCTGCCTTCGCCCGGTAGCTGGGAGATCGGCCGGCAAGCAGCCGTTTTACCGGCAAGCCAGGCGGCACAGCACCCGCCGCGCCGGCGCCCGTGGAGGTAGGGTCCTGTACGCCCCACAATTGGTTTTGATGCGTTGGGGCCGGCGGCCGGGCTTTCCCCTATCTGACCTGCAACACCAGCTTGCCACGGAAGTGCCGACCCTCGCTGATGCGCTGGGCCTCGGCGGCATCGCGCAAGGGAAAGGTGCGCAGCTCCGGCACGCGCACGGCCTTTATGGCGTGCAGCTCCAGGATGCGCTCAAGGTGTGCACGATCGCGACCAACGGCGGGACGCAGCGCGCGCACGTCAGAGCGCGGCGAAGGGGGTGCCGTAGCGCCGGAGGCAATAAATGCGGCGCGGCCCCCAGACTTGAGGACCGCAAATGAGCGCGTGGCGACATCGCCGCCGACGGTATCGAATACCGCGTCGACATTTTTTATCACTTTGCTGAAATCTTCCTTGTTGTAGTCGATCACCTGGTCGGCGCCGAGGCTCTTGACGTAGCCGTGGTTGGCGGCACTGGCCGTAGTGATGACGCGGGCGCCGATGTGTTTGGCAAGTTGGATCGCATAGCCCGCGACGCCGCCGGCGCCGCCTTGAATGAGGACGGTCTCACCGCGCTGCAGCTCGATGGTGTCTTCGACCGAGACCAACGCGGTCAGCCCGACGAGCGCAAGGGCGGCCGCTTCGACGTGGGAGACCTGATCGGGCTTACGGCAGACAAGGGCGGCTTTCTCAGCGACCTTCTCCGCGTAGGTGCCATCGCGGCCGGCGGCAAGCACGCCAAATACGGCGTCGCCGACCGCGACGTCGGTGACGCCGGCACCGCGCGATGCCACAACGCCGGAAAAGTCACGACCTAGCACGTAGGGAAACGTGGAGATGGTCGTGTACGCGCCGCCCTGGCGCACCTTGGCATCAGCGCCATTGACGCTGGCCGCGTGGATATCGACAACCACCTGGCCCGGCGCCGCCACCGGGTCGGGCAGGTCGCCATAGCGTAGAACCTCGAGACCGCCGTGGCGATCCATGATTATGGCCTTCATCGCGCTACCTTCTTGTCCATGAGCCCGTCGGCCGCGTCCTTGTGGCGCCCTTACCGGCCGCCGCGGAAGACTGTTGCATTGCAATTGCGTAGCAGGCAACGGGCTTTGCTGCGCCAGCCGCAAAGAAACGCATCGACGCGCGCCAGCCGAAGGCGACCATGGTAGTGACGTGCACCCGATCCTGCGGCTTGAGCCTGTCCCACGTTGGGGACCTCGGAGGCTTCGGGTCGCAACCGAGAAGCCACATTAAGCAGGCGCGAATCGTTATAATGTGGCAGCGCCTCCAGCCTGAGCGACACCGCGTAATAGACGCTGCGTAGTCCGATCGGCGCGCGGATCTCGCATGCTCTCGGGCACAAGTGGCGATTGGCGGGTGACCGGCCGACGGTGCCGTACTTCTGACCGGGGGCGATGTAGGGAGGGTCGCGTGCGCAAAATCTTTGATTATTGGCGACTGCCTTTGCATGGCAT